>JBOFTD010000098.1:0-12466 GCA_051651885.1 Treponemataceae bacterium | reverse complement strand
AAAATTTAATGGTTGTAATTCGGATAGCTTTGTGATACGCTTAAAAGAATGCGAGTTCAGATATAATCATCGCAATGATGATTTATTTACGATCATCAAAAAAATGGTAAAGTTTTCCTGATTTTGCTAGTCAAGAACCTTATTTTTTATAACAAATTTTTCAAGCATTACTATTTTTAAAAATGGAACACTTGAAGATGCTCGGCTGTATGGAGATGGCTATGATTTTCAAGTTACGGTGGAAAATCATGCATTTTTAGCAGAGGTAAAAGGAATCAGAGCCGCAAAAGGCACATTTCGGTTAACAGAAAATGAATATTGTAAAGCAAAAGAATATGAAAAAGATTATATTGTTACCGTTGTTTTGAATCTTGATGAAGAACCAAAATTTTTGACTATTGATAATCCATTAAAAAATCTTTGTTTTGAAGAGCGGATAATTAATTCAAAAGCGGCAAAAGAATATCACTTACGAGAGCCTGTATGTTAAGTTTTGAAGAAAAAGCCCTGTATTTGGAGGAAAAGCTGAGTGAATATCCAGAAACATACGCTGATAGTTTTAAAGAAGATGTCCGTATTTTTATTGGTGATTTTGGCAGAGAAAATCCGTTTTTGTGTTTTTTAGATGAGATTGCTACTTTTTCAGAAACAGATGACTGGATAAATAAATTGTTTATATATTCCAGCACATCATCTATAACCTAAGGAATTTTTGTTGATTTAGCTTTTAAATATTTCTACTGGGGAAGATCTACAGGAATTATTTCAAGGACTTTTGGTCCCACCCTTTTAGTAAAAATTAAACCATGGCCTGTAAGAGCACCTGCAACCATCAAAGGTATAGCTGATGGTTCTCCTTGTATAGTAAGTACAAAAACGCTTTTTTCATTTGCATTTATATCAAGTATTTTTTTTGTTTTAGCTTTTGTTTTCTTGCCATACTTAAGAGAAACCTTAAATTCTGTCATTCCTTTCATTTCTTCTGGTAAATTAATTTCTAATTTATCCTTATTAGCAAATTCAATTGGAGACAGAGTAAGAGCAGTTTTGCCTTTCTTTGCACGCACTTCAATAGCCGTGATAGTTTCTCCTATGCCATTAGCAAAGACAAAGTCTGGTGTTGATTTTACTTCTTGAGCAAAAATAGCACCAAAAATTAAACTCATTACAAGAATTATTAAGCTTTTTTTCATGTAAAATCCTTTATTAGTTTTTTTCTTAACATTGTTAATGTAAGCATAAAATATAGAAAAAATATCGATTTGTCAAGCTGTTTTTATATTTTTTTGCTTAAAAGGCCTTGTTAAAGAATATTTTTGTTTTCAATCGCAAGAATATGAATGGCAGTTCAGCAATAGGAGACTTCTAGCTCAAGTAGTCAAGATATTCGCCGTAGCCTTCCTTTTGCATATCGGCTTTTTTGACAAACTTGAGAGCGGTGCTATTTATGCAGTATCGTAAGCCTCCTGCTTCTTTCTGTCCATCCGTGAAAACATGTCCAAGGTGACTGTCCCCTATTTTTGAGCGAACTTCTTTGCGAGCCATATTGTGCGAAAAATCATCGCGTACTACGGTTGACGTGGAATGAATCGGCTTTGAAAAGCTTGGCCAACCACAGCCTGAGATAAATTTATCCGTTGATAAAAATAAAGGCTCGTTTGTCGTGATGTCTACATAAATTCCTTGCCCTTCATTTGCATGATATTCATTTTCAAACGGTGCTTCGGTTTTGTTATTTTGTGTCACTTCATATTGAACGCTACTCAATTGATTTTTTAATTCTTCCTGAGTTTTCTTTCTATAAAAAAGGGAATTATCTTTGGCTTTTTTCGCGATAGCAAATAATGACGGCGAAATATGACAATAACCTTGCGGATTATTAACAAGATAATCTTGATGATCGATTTCTGCGGGGTAATAATTTTTTAGGGGCAAAACCTCAACGGCGATAGGATCAGAATATTTTTTTTGCAACTCCTTTAGCGATTTTTTTGCGACAATAAAATCCTGTTCTTCGGTGTAGTAAATGCCTGTTCTGTATTGAGTTCCATGATCGTTTCCTTGCTGATTAAGTGATACAGGATTTATCGACAAAAAAAACATATCGAGTAAAAATCCAAGAGACAGTACTTGCGGATTGTATTCAACCTCAACGGTTTCAGCGGCCTCTGTTATCCCTTGGCAAACCTGACGATACGTGGGATTTTCGATTATTGAATTAGCATAGCCAACGCTTGTTTTTGTAACGCCGTTTAATTGTTTGAGATAATGTTCTGTTCCCCAAAAACAACCACCAGCAAGATATATTGTTTTCATGACTAAAATATACTGTCTTTTTTTGCACAATTCTATAAAAAATTAATTTTTATTTTTTTTCTACTGTAATTTGCCTATGAAAGTGCTTCCCGTTAGGTCGTCAAGAAGGACTTTCTGAAAAGTTCCTATAAGACTTTTTTCTCCTTCAAAAACAACGCGTTCATCTTGCTCCGTTCTACCACGCAATTCGTCTTTGTTATCACGAGAGACCGCTTCTACAAGAATTGTTACGGTTGAATTAAGACGTTTTTTCATTCTGTCACGCGTAATATACTGTTGCAATTCAACAACTTTTGCAAGGCGATCTTTTTTTACTTCAAGCGAAAGTTGATTTTCCATTTCAAACGCTTTTGTCCCTTCCCTCTGATTATAATAGTACATAAATGCTGTTTCAAATTTAATTTCCTTCATTAAAGCAAGGGTTTCGTCAAAATCTTCTTGTGTTTCGTTCGGAAATCCAACTAAAATATCCGTCGAAAGAGAGGCTTCTGGAATTATTGTGTGAATTTTTTGAACGAGAGCTTTATACGTTTCTTTTGTATAATTTCTGTTCATCGCTTTTAGAATTGTGTTTGAGGCGTGCTGTATTGGCAGGTGAATGTGACGGCAAAAAATTTTTTCGTTTGCAATTACTTGTAACAAATCATCAGACAAATCTTTAGGATGGCTCGACATAAAACGAATCCATTTAATAGAAGATTTTATTTGTCGCAAATGATCTGCAATTTTTTGCATAAGTTGAGCGAAATCCATTTCATCACTTGAATAGGAATTAACATTTTGCCCGAGTAAAGTAATTTCTTTTACTCCATGCTCTGAGAGTTTATCAAGCTCTGCAAGTATTTGCTCAACAGGGCGAGAAATCTCTCGACCTCGCACATAAGGAACGATGCAATAAGTGCAAAAATTATTACATCCATGCATAATGGGAACAAGAGCCTTAAAATCGCCATTTTCATAAGAAAGCGGGGCAAAAGAATAAAGTGCGTCTTCTTCGATTTTTTGCGGCTTACTTTTTGATTGAATGCCCGTTAAAATATCGAGAAAATGTTGTTTTTGAAAAGTTCCAACAACATAATCAACAACGCGAAATTGTTTTTTTATCTCGTCTTTAAGTCGTTCTGCCATACAGCCCATAACCACAAGCGTAAGCGGTTTGGTGGGCACTGGAATTGGACGGCGAATTCTTTTATAGCCTGCAGGAATAATGCCCGCCCGCTCTTTTTTTAAGGCACTATACCAACCAAGCCTCCCGTGAATGCGTGTTTCTGCGGTAATTCTTACCGTGCAAGTATTTATAATCACCAAATCAGCACTCTCTGCAAAATGACTTTCACTCCAATTATGCGAAATTAAAAGTTGTTCGACCGATGCTGACTCCGCTTTATTCATTTGGCACCCATACGTTTCAAAAAAATAAGTCATGTTTTAACTTTATCGCAAAAGCATTTTTTTATCAAGGTTGATGCAGATTGATTAGTGATACTTCAAACTAGTATAAAAAATAATTTGCAAAATTCAAAAGTTGTAATTGAGTGATTTTTGTGCTACACTTAAAACGATGTGATTGTTGGAAAAATGAAGTGTTTAAAACTATTAAAAACTTTATTTGTATTTTAGAGGCACAGGTAAATATTTAAACAAAGGAGATTTACATGAATACAAAGCGACTTTCAAAGATAATTAAGGTCTCAAAGGGCGAGTTTTTAGCTGATTTAGTTATTCGCAATTGCAAAGTTGTTGATCCTATTTCGCAAACAATTAGCGATGGTGATATTGCAATTTTTGATGGATATATCGTTGGGGTGGGGGATTATCGTGGTAAAAAAGAGATTGATGCCAAAGGGGCGTTTGCCACAAGCGGCTTGATTGATGCCCACGTTCATATTGAGTCATCTCTTTGTACGCCAGAGGGTTTTGCTCAGCTGGTTATTCCTTTTGGAACGACTTGTGTTGTTGCCGATCCGCATGAAATTTCAAACGTTAAGGGAGTTGGCGGCATTCATTTTATGATAAATTCTGCTCGAAAAACTCCGCTTAAGGCATATTTTATGGTGCCAAGCTGTGTGCCTGCAACTAATTTTGAGGATGCGGGAGCGATTGTGGATGCTCGGGTTGTTGAGGAGTTAATTAACGAAAAACAGATTTTGGGGCTTGGTGAAATGATGAATGTCCCTGGTGTTTTGCATACTGATGAGGATGTGGTTGAAAAAATTTCTCTGGCGATTAATCAACACAAGCCTATTGATGGGCATGCTCCTGGTGTGAAGGGCAAGGATTTAAATGCCTATCGGGTGAGTGGAATTACTACTGACCACGAGTGCATCAACGCTGATCAGGTGCGATCTCGCTTAAAGCGTGGCATGTATGTGTTGCTTCGACAAGGCTCTGCGGCACAAAATTTAAAAGATTTACTTTTGGGGGTTACCGAGGCAAATTCACGCCGTTGTGCTATGTGTTCTGATGACAAACACACAGGCGATATTTTGCAAAATGGGCATATCAATCATAATTTGCGACTCGCTGTTGCACAAGGTTTTAATGTTTTTTGTGCTATTGCTATGGCAACGATTAATGCGGCTGAATGTTATCAGCTTAAAAATACAGGACTTATTGCACCGGGCTTCCATGCGGATATTGTGCTTTTTGAGGACTTAAAAGATTTTAAAGTTAAAAAAGTTTTTATTGATGGTGAAATTGTTGCAAAAGACGGAAAACCACTTTTTGACGCTCCAAATCGCGTTGATATGGCACTTACGCAGTCTGTCAATATTGCTCCCATAGAATTACGTGACTTACAAATACCGATAAAAAATAACACGGCAAAAATCATTCAGCTCACCTCCCACGATTTAATTACAAACGCTGTAGAGCGTGCAGTAAAAGTAAAGGACGGTTTTTTCGATGCAAGTCAAAATCAAGGTATTCAAAAACTCTTTGTAATAGAACGACATAAGGCGACGGGAAAAATTGGCAAGGGCTTGATTGAAAATTATGGCGCGCACGGTGGGGCGATTGCTACAACGATTGCGCATGATTCTCACAATTTGATTGTTGCAGGTGATAATGATGGCGATATTTTGCATGCAATTTCTGAGCTTGAAAAGGTTGGCGGCGGAATAACTCTTGTTCAAAACGGCATTGTGCTTGAAACGCTCAGCCTTGAAATTGGCGGGCTTATGTCAGCCGTGTCAGCACCAGAAATCAGTGCAAAAATTGATAGAATGCTTCACCTTGCCTATGAAAAACTTTGCGTCAACCGCGAGATTGAACCTTTTATGACGCTCTCTTTTTTGAGTTTGCCTGTTATCCCGCACATAAAACTCACTCCGCGTGGACTTTTTAATGTTGATACCTTTGAATTTATGGACGTATAAAATTTTACAATAAAATCAGAGTAAGGAATCTTTCGATTCACAAGAATTTTGCGGTAGTACATAAATTTGTGGTACTTCATTTTCGAGGCGGATATGTGCATCAATTCCAAAAGCTTGTTTGATATTTTTTTTTGTAATAGTTTCTTTCGCCGTTCCAATGCAAAGAATATTTTGATCGCACAAAATCATTATTTTATCAGCATACAAGCTTGCAAGATTTATATCATGGCAGGATGTAAAAACTCCTCGCTTTTGAGTTGCCAATGTTTTAAGTAATTGCATAACCTCATGTTGGACTTTTATATCGAGCGAGGCAAAAGGCTCATCAAGCAACAGAAAATCTGCATTTTGCACAAAACTTCTTGCAAGAACACATCGTGCAAATTCTCCTCCCGAGATACAGGAGATTTTTTTATTTCGCAAATGATCAATATTGAGTTTTGCTAGTGTCTGATTGATATGCTTAAAGGGTGTTTTATTGTAATTGGAATGAGAATAGA
This sequence comes from Treponemataceae bacterium, assembly GCA_051651885.1. GTDB lineage: Bacteria > Spirochaetota > Spirochaetia > Treponematales > Treponemataceae > JBOFSR01. The sequence continues at coordinate 6,273 of JBOFTD010000098.1, read as the reverse complement.
AGCCGAGTCGCACAAAATGTTCAACCGTGTATTCCCAGATGCATAATTCTTGCTGCGAAACAAAAGAACGAAGTTGTGCAAGTTTTCGCACCGTATACTGATTGATTGGTTTTCCATCATAAAAAATAGATTGCGTACTTTCAAAATCATTTTTTTGAAGACCTGCTATAATACGAAGTAACGTTGACTTACCCGATCCATTTGATCCAATCACGACGAGCAATTCTCCTCTGTTAAGCGAAAAAGAAATCTTTTCTAAAACAGATTTTATTCCATATACTGCTGACAGATTTTTTACCTCTAACATGAAACTCCTATCGCGTTCGTGAAAAAATAAAAGTATCGGTTGAAATAAAACCTTCAAAGATTGCTATTTTATCATTCCAATAATAGTTTATATCAAATTGATTTTTTTCTTTGTTGTAGAGAATATCGAGGGAAATTCCTTTTGAGTCGAGTAAAAAAGCCTCAGAAAATTCCCTTATAAGAATTTCGCTTCGGTTTTGCAAATTATACATAACAGGCACTCGTGTTGCAATATTCGTAAAATCATTGGTAAGGTTTGGAGCATCCCTTCCGTAGCAAATATATTTATCATCATTTGAAATAGAAAAACTGTCACTTATTTTTAAAGAAAGACTTTCGATATCTCCCGTATCTAAAACAAGACGATAAAGAAAGTCATTTTTGTCAACAAAATAAAAATATTTTGCATTCAACGTTGTACTTTTTGTCAATTTATAATCATCGTATGAAAGACTTCTCACTAACTTTTTCGTCGAAGAATCGTAGACGTGCAGTTTCCAGCTTGCAGAATCAGCCGTGAGTATATAATTAGTTTGTGTTTTTTGTGCAAAACTATTTGTCGTTATCGTAAGTAGAATTATATGCAACAAAATGATTTTTAATACAGATCTCATTTTATGAATGAAATTATATCATAAAATATGTAAAAAATCAAGAAATTCATAAATTTACATAATTACACATCTCTTAATGCACGCAAAACCAATAAAAAAAGTACAGATTTTTTATAATTTCAAAAAAAATTATTAAGGCTATTGACTATTTTTTTTAATTTTTATAGACTAAAAAAACGTTGGGGGCGTAGCGAAGCTGGTTATCGCGCCGGCCTGTCAAGCCGGAGATCGCGGGTTCAAGCCCCGTCGCTCCCGATGAGTCTGTCAATTTGGCAGACTATTTTTTTGCACCATTCCAGAGTTCTTTGTGGTGCCTTGTAAAAAATTATCGTTATCATTGATAACTTGTAATTTTTGCAGAACTCTGAAAAACATATAGAGTCCGTCTTGAATTTTTTATTTAAGACGAGGGCTCATCTACGGACAGCGTATGCTTGCTAACGCAAGAGGATACAACTTTGAAAATGATCAAAATGCGGGTTCAATTCCCGCCTGCCTGATTTTATTTTATTGTTTTTTGTGTTTCACAGATTTTTTCAAGCGTTTTTTTTATCATGTTTAAATAAATATCTGGTGCCGTTACAAGTTTATCTTTTAGATTTAGCAAAGATTCATTGCTGATAGATTGAACAAAGTCTGCATTTTTTTGCAGGTGCTTTAAAAGAGTGTTCCCATGCTCGGTAACGTGAATATTTTTATTTGCATCTAATTCAAGATAGCCTTTTTCAAATAAAAATTTAACCGCAGTACTTCGATCGCCTTCAAAAAATAACGATTCTTTTTTGTTTTCAAAAGTAAGATTAAGTAACGACAAAAGAAGCGTATCAATAGTAAAAAAATCATTCGGAGTCGTTTGCTTATCTACGATTTGTAAATCTTTTACGGGCAAAGGTTTTTGCAAATTTTCTATATCTTTTTGCAAAAGAATCGTTTCATTGGCAAATAAATCTTTTTTGAGCAATTTTTTCCAACCAAGATCGTGAATAGCAAGAAAAGAAGATTCAAATTCGTATTCGCCGATAGTAAATGTTATAAAGTTTTTTGTAGTCAAACACGGAGGAGAAAAGGCGTATACAAAATTATTGAGAATAAGAGAAAAAATATTTTTTTCCTCTTCAAGGGCTTCTGCGGCAATTTGTTTTATCGGAAAAATCGCTCCTTGATCGTCATGGCGCAATCCTGCAAAAAGGCGTTCGTCTCCACCATTAACTGATTCAATATCAATGAGTTCCAATTTTTTTTGATATGTTTGACTTAATACGTTAAGGGCATCTTTAACTATTTTAAAATTTTTTGCTGGCAAAAAAGAACTATCCGTGAATGGATAAGAAATGCATTTATAATTATAAAATAATTTTTCTGCAATTTTGCTTGTTTTTTCAAGTGGGTAGCCAAAGTTTTCGTATGCGGCTGCTTGCAGCGAGGTTAAATTATATAAAGGTGCAGCGTACTCTTTGTGTTCCTCTTGTGTAATATTTTTGAAAGAGAGTTTTTTGTTCGTGCTATAATGAAAGGCATTTTCTACCGTTTCATCATTTAGATCAAAAGATGTTTTTCCATTTTTGATTAAGTTTACTTGAATTGTATTTTCTGGAAAACTGATATTTCCCGTCAATTGGCGATAATATTTTCGTATAAAAATTTCTTTTTGTTTGTTATGATTGTAAATATGATTAAGAATCACTAATTGCAAAAACCCTAGCGAATAAAAACGTCCTGCAACAAGGCTCATTAAGCGAGTCATATTTGTAGCATAAAGCCAAAAAGATTCTTGTGCTACGTATGATTGCACTGCTAAGCGATTATATTTTGTTTGCGGTAGGGTGTTTTTTAATCCATTTAAAATAACATTTTTTGTGTACGGAAGAGATACCCAAAATCGTTTTATGCGGGCAGTATTTTTTACCCCTGCTTGTTTTAGCAACAATCGTCCCATCAATTCACCGTCTGCAGTTTGCGGCGTTGCGATGATTAAAATGTCATTTTCGTCTAACTCTTTTTGAAGCGTTCTTTCTATCCAAAGTGAACGTTGCTTTAATTTTTTTGATCGAACAAATTTAAACGTTTCTGGAATGATTGGCAAATGACTGAGAGTCCATTCTTTATATTCTTCAGAATAGTTATCTGGCGAGGCTAATTCATACAAGGATCCAATATTGTAAATGATTTTATAATCATCATTATAAAAAAATCCAACATCCTTTTTGCAACCAAGGACAGTAGCAAAATCCCTTGCAACGGACATCTTGTCTGTCAAAATAAAAGTCATGCCAAAAGTATACTCTATTTGTAAAAAAAAGTTAACCCCTCATTTTTTCACGGTAATTATGCGAGAAATAAAAAGATTGTGGGAATTTTTGACAATGTTAAAGGATTTTTTTTCCATTCAGAAATTGGCTTGGTAATAATTTTTTCGCCAATCGTTGTAATTCCAATTGCAATCGTTAGAAGTGTTTTTTCATTAAGATTCAAAAGCAAAGTCGTAAAAAGTTGATTATTGCGAAAAGGCGTTTCAATAAAAATTTGTGTTTGTTTTTCACTTCGACTGCGATTTTCAAGTTTATGCAAAGTGTTTTTTTGCTCTGCTTTATTGATTGGCAAATAGCCGTTAAATGCAAAATTTTGCCCGCTCAATCCCGAAGCAACCAAGGCTAAAAAAATTGAGGAAGGGCCGACAAGTGGAATACAGCGAACACATTGCTTTTGTGCTTCAAGAACTATTGTGTTGCCGGGATCGGCGACAGCAGGAATTCCAGCCTCTGACATGAGTGCAAAATCATCGCTTGCATGGCTTTTTATGATTTGCTGTGGTAAATCCGCAGCAGAGTGCTTTCCAATTTCGTACATCGTTGTTTCATCGAAGGAGCGAGTGTAGCCCATTTTTCGTAAATCGCGACGAGCTGAGCGTAAATTTTCAACGACAAAAATAGAAAGTGTTTGCAAAATATCAATTTGATGCGGGGTAAAAATAGAGGTTGTTTTGGCTTCGCCCAAAAAAGTGGGCAGTAAATATAATGCCATAGTTTTTACCGTAGACAATCAAAAAAAAGTATTTCTAAAAATCATTTTTTTCGATGCGGTGTTTTGTCCTTCGTTAAAGATTTTTATTCAAGTATTTCACTTTTTAGCAATTTTATGATCCATGCGCGAGTCGAACGCACGACCTATTCCTTAGGAGGGAATCGCTCTATCCAGCTGAGCTAATGGACCATAAAAGCAACGTATTATCCGTCACTTTTTTCTATTTTGAAAACAAAAATTAATTTCAGAATAGAGTGTTTAGCAAGATAAATCTTGTAAAAGTTATTTAATTTAGCATTTTGCAGAAAAAAAGTAAATAATAAAAATGAGATTTTTCTCTTTGCAAAAGATACGAATTCAGTTTAGTTTTTTTAGTAAAAAATACGTGACTTTGCAGAGCTCTTTATATATATTTAGTGAATAGTGCTTGTTAAAGCAAAAAAAAAGGAGACCTAAATGCGTTATATCACAGTATCTTTGTTGGTTTTGTTGGTTTTTTCATGTGCGTCAACACCCTCTGATTTTGAGTCGAGTTTAAATATTTCAACCGAAAAGGACTTTGAAGGCACGGTTAAAAAACTGCTTTCGCCTGAGGAAATGAAATATCTTGCTCAGTTGTGTGATGAATATGGTCTTGAAAAAGATTTGGTTTTTGCTATTTTAACCGTTGATATTAAATTGAGCGTTAAAGAAATTAAACGATTTCGACTTCATCCGTATTATTTGACACAAGATTTTATTCCGCGTTTTTGGGATAAAAAAGAAGCCTTTGATAACTCAGACTTTACGCACAATGCGTACGTTGCGGTAAAACTTTTGCGATACATAAAAGACAAAACGCAAACCGAAAAAGATATTATTTTAGGCTATGAATATGGCATTACGCGCTATTTGCAACACAAGCCATATCCTGAAAAGACAACAACTGAGTATTATAATGAGGTTAAAAATCTTATTGATATTGCTCGTTCTAAGTAATTTATAGTAGAAAAAATCTTGCCGGTTTTTACTGTGTTGTTTTTGAGCGAGCGAGGGCTGCAAGAAATTTTTCCATTAAGATAAAGGCTTCTTCATTCAGACTTGAAAAATTATCGTTTTCTGTGTGCATAATTTGCCATGTCAGAGGAAGCCGATATTTACACGATTTTGCTGATTGTAATAATTGTGCCTCAAAATTTTTGTCACGGCGCAAATCGAGCATAAATTTTGTCGACTCTTCATGGGGCAAAATCGTAATCGCAACAGCAGGAATTCCAGAGGCAATAAAAGCTGCATTATCGCTATAAGGCACTGGAAGGGTAATCCAGCTTTGTGGCGAGGCAATTTGTGCAAGTTTTTTTGTTCGTACAAATAAATCGTCAAAGCGTTTCAAAAAATTGCGGTTGCCTTTTACCGTTTGCCCCGCGGTTGAAATTACAATTACATCGCCGCGACCACAACAATCAAAAACATAAATGTCATCATATAAAATACCAAGTTGTTTGAATTTAGAGGCTATTCCATAGGCTCCTTGATCTATAATTCCATTCTCATCCCCAAATTCTTCCCCGTCTGTAAAAAAAATACGAATATTATGTTGCACTTCTGAAAAATATAACTGTTTTGCAAATTGAAGCAGCTGAAAAACAGCGGCACTGTTGTCATTTGCACCGGGTGTATTTTCTGTGCGATCATAGTGGGTAAGAATTGTTTTGATTTTAAATAAAGGATTATACGCACTTGAATTAAAGGTGACGTAAATATGACGCGATTTTTCAATTGCAATTATTGAAAATGGAATGCCATTATTTTCGAGCCACTGGCAAATAAAACTGCAACGATCTGTTTGAGAATCGGTAAACTTTTTAAATTCTTGAACTAGAGGAAAGCCCATAAGTACTTATCGGCATTATTTTCAATAAAGAAGCTTTTTTATGTTCATAAAGCAAAATTAGCTACACGACAGAGCGTAAGCAAACTTTTTGATGTGCCCCATTGTAAAAATTGCTATTTTTTTTTATAATAAGCAGATTTTCTTTTGAAGATTTGATTTTACTTTGATTTTAGGGATGTATATGAAAGCGTTAGAAAAAAATTTAAAATGGAAGGGACGCAAAGGGCCAGTTGTTTTAGTCATCATGGATGGTGTCGGTTATGGAAAATATGAAGATGGTGATGCGGTAAAGGCAAGTCGTATGGATAATTTAAATCTTTTGACTCGTCTGAGTGCTCATACACAGCTAAAAGCTCATGGAACAGCGGTGGGGCTTCCTTCGAATGATGATATGGGAAATAGTGAAGTAGGGCATAACGCTATTGGATGCGGACGCGTGTTTGCTCAGGGGGCAAAACT
>JBOFTD010000097.1:0-6093 GCA_051651885.1 Treponemataceae bacterium | reverse complement strand
CATATTCATTCATCCAATAATCAACTAAGGGAGGTGCAAGGCTTTCCATGTTTCGAAGATAAAAATTAAAAACATCAATTACAGCTTTTGCTCGTTCTCGATTATTAGATTGCTCGTTTGCCCACTCTTTTTTTAAGACTCGCTTTACATCAGGCATAAAACGTTGTACAGACATCATTTATTTTACCTCAATAACCCCATAAGGGCGAATACGCATCTTGAAAAGAGGTGACTTTTCCCCTTCTTGTACATTCAAAGCCTTATTCATATATGAAAAATATGAATCGGTATATTCTTTTGGCATAAAGACTTGAATTACTCCTGCAAAGCCACCGCCATGTATTCTACACGCAGCCAAACGTTTTATATCACTTATTTTTTCTCGTATAAAAATTTCAGTAAGAGCAAGACATACGGCAATCGACTGCTCTTTTGGGTTTTCAGTAACGTACACATTTTGAAGCCACTTCCATGATGAATTTCCAGAAAGTGTAATAAGGCGTAAAAATTCTGAAAAATTATCATCTTGCAATGATTTTACTTGCAACGCAACCCGTTTATTTTCTTCAATAAAATGAAAGGCTCTCATCACTGCACGATCACCACACTGTGAACGAATTTGCATAAGATTTGAAGCAATATCATCAAAACTTATATCACGCAACTCATTTTTTCCCAAAAACTGGGCAACATCTTTCATTTCATGCGGAATCGACGAATATTCAGCTGATAAATCAGCATGACCTTTGCCCGTATTAAGAATAATCATATCGTAGTTTTCTTTATTAAAATTAAAATCAATTTTTTTTATTGCAGGATTTTGGGGATTAGCAAAATCAATGCTAATCATTCCACCAACAGCTGATGCCATTTGATCCATCAAGCCACATTTTTTATCCCAATAGTGATGCTCGGCGAACTGTCCAATGAGTGCAAATTGCTCAAGCGAAATACTTTCCTTATTATAAAGAGTAGAAAGAATCATGCAAATCATCATTTCAAATGCCGCAGAAGAGCTAACTCCTGCGGCTGCAATAACATCACTAGTAAAAGCAGCTTTAAAACCACCGACAGCAAACCCCCGTCTTTTAAAACCTTCAATAATCCCTCGCACCAATGCAATTGAACCTGTTTCACTTGCAATACGCTGCGTGTTCGTTACATCAATCTGGTAATCTTCATTATACGTTAAATCATAAATACTAATAATTGCATCATTTGTTTGTGTAACAACGCCAATACAATCAAGTTGAATACTTGCAGCAAGCACACAACCTAAATTATGATCCGTGTGATTTCCACCAATTTCACTGCGACCAGGAGAGCTAAAAAAACGCATATTTTCAACGCTGTCAAAATCATAATGAGTTGCAAAAGCTTGGGCTAAATTCATATATCGCTTTGTTTGATTTTCACAGTTTATCGAGCAAGAACCATACAACTTAGAAAATAATTCTTGTACACTCAATGAATTAATAAATTTTGCAACTTTCATATACACTCCTGTAAAAAATAAAATTTAGCCAATATCTCATAAAGAAGGGTTAAAAAAATTCAACACCTTTAAAATATTTACATATAGAAAAATATTCTAAAAGAGTTTAATACGTTTTTTTAATGAATAAATTATAAAATACGAATCAACAAATAAAAAAAGGGTAAATTAAATTACCCTTTTAGTAAAAATTATTCAGCTGTTATTTTTGCTTCGTTTTCTATAGCTTCTTTATCGACCTGTTCCTGCGTTTTTACTATCAAGGAAACTTCGGCTGATTCTGATTCATATAAATGCACAATAATTGTGTATTTTCCTACAGATTTAATAGCAAGGCCAGGCAATTCAATTTTTTTACGCTCAATTTCATAGCCAGCACGATGTAATGCATCTGCAACAGTTTGATTTGTAACAGCTCCATACAATTTGCCATTATGACCGGCAGATACAAGTACCGTAAGAACTTCACTTTGCAAGCGCTCTTTAATACTTGCAGAGTTACGTCGTTTTTCAGTCTTGCGTGCTTCAATGTCAGCTTTTTTGCCTTCAAAATGTGCTAAGGTTGCATCATTATAAGGAACGGCTAAGTTTCGTGGAAACAAAAAGTTGCGTGCATAACCGCCTGCAACATTTTTAATATCACCCTCTTCACCTAAGTGTCGTACATCGTAATTTAAAATTACTTTCATTTCAAGCTCCTAATTATAAATTTTATTTGGTGGAGTACCCGTATTTTTAAAAATAACGATACATCGTTTTCTTTCTAAATATGAAAAAAATATTTCTATTTTTTTCATATTTAATTCTCTTAATATACAGATCAAAAAACTATGATTTGTATATTAATCTGCAACAAACGGAAGCAAGCAAATTGCTCGTGCCCGTTTAATCTCGAGGGCAAGATGCCTTTGATGTTTTGCACAAGTTCCCGTAATACGACGTGGTAATATTTTCCCTCGCTCTGTAATAAATCGTTTTAAAACATCGGGTTCTTTGTAATTGATTGTTGCTTTGTTAGAACAAAAGCGACAAACTTTTTTTCTAAAAAAAGCTTTTTGTTTTCCATGACCGTTTTTATCATCACCATCACGCATTTCTAAATCTTTATCTGACATAATTATCTCCTATTAGGTAAGTTAGTTTTAAAAACTAAAATTAATAACTTGAATGTTATTTAAAATGGAATATCTTCGGGAAAAGAATCAGCTGATTCAAAGGATTGCCCCGCATCAAAATTATTTGTTGGTTGTGGACGCCCCTGATTTTGATTTGATCGCTGAGGTTGGCTAGAATTATATTCGGCATTAGAGTTAAAACCAGTATTTTGACTCGCTCCCTGATTATATCCGCCAGATCCTGCATGAGAGGCACCAGTATTTCCACCGAGAAGCTGCACGTTATCGGCAACGATTACAATCTTGCTACGATTTTGCCCATCTTGTTCCCAGCGATCTTGACGTAATTCTCCATCAACTCCAACTTGTTTTCCCTTACTAAGGTATTGATTAAGAGTTTCACCAAATTTTCCGTATAACACAACGTCAAAAAAACTTGCCTCATCTACCCATTGATCCCCACTTTTTTTTCGACGATTGACAGCGATAGAAAAAGTAAGTATTGCCGCCCCACCCTGAGTATATTTTAACTCAGCATCGCGCGTTAATCTTCCTATTAAAATTACTTTATTTACATCTGCCATCTATAAAAATTCCTTATTTTTCTTCATCAAGACGTACGAACATAAAACGCAACAAAACACTATTGAGCTTAAACTTGCGATCAATATCGATAACTTTTGCAGGATTTACTTTTATATTTAATAAATAAAAACGTCCGCGTTTGATTTTTTTAATTTCATACGCTAAATCGCGATCCCCAAAGTGATTTTCATTTTCAATCACCGCTCCAAACTCACTCAATGTTGCTTTTATATCATCAAAGCCAGCCTTACATTGATCTTCCTCAAGAGGAAAAATCAACATCAATTCATAATTTCGCATGTAGACTCCTTATGGTCAAATTAGGTGCAAATAATTGCACAAGGTTTAAAAACTGGTTACACAGAACCAGCACTCGTTTTTTATTATAGAAAGAAGAAAAAAAATAGTCAATACGATTACGGTATTTAATACTGCATTGTCATTTTTCTTGGATCGACGTATCAATCGGATCAAAATACTGTTTATGATATAAATGAAGCATTTGTGAGTCAATATGAGTATATATCTGCGTCGTAGAAATATCAGAGTGACCAAGTAATTCTTGTACACTTCGAAGGTCTGCACCGCCTGCCAAAAGATGCGTTGCAAAAGAGTGTCGAAGCGTATGCACCTTGCCAGAAAGTCCACTTAAACCTTCAATTTCTTTAAAACGCTTCCAAATACCTTTGCGTGACAGCGGTTTTCCGTGCAAAGTAACAAAAACATTTTGCACCTGATAATTTTTTACCAGCAAAGGACGCTGTTCGTCAATCCATTTTGTAAGCCAAAAACACGCATCATCACCAAAAGGGACAATTCTCTCCTTAGAGCCTTTGCCAAACACCAACAATAATCGTTCATGCAAGTGAAGATTTTCAAGTTTTAAATTGACCGCTTCACTAATACGAAGGCCACAAGAATAAATTAACTCAAAAATAGTACGATCTCGAATTCCGAGAGGTTTTGAGATATCGATCGTTTGCAAAAAAGAATCAATTTGCTCAACTGAAAAAACACGCGGGAGCTTTCGATTCGTGCTTGGACGCTCCAAAAGCAACGAAGGATTTTCCTGCCATGCTGACAAACTAATCATAAAAGCTGAAAAAGAACGAAGAGCAGAAATATCTTTTGCAATAGTGTTTGCTGTTGCACCATTAATTTTTCGGTTCAGCAAAAAAAGTGTAAAATCAGTAAGAGCCGGCTGAGCAATCGTTTCTGGAGTAAGCAACGGCGAGTTATTTTCTTTAAGCCATGTAAAAAAAAAATCTACACTTAAAGTATACGTTTCAACGGTAAGAGCTGCCTTTCTTTGAATCGACGTTAAAAAAACAGTATACTGGCGAAGCAGCGGATGCATAACTTTCACTATGAAAAATTAATTTCCATCCATTTTTTTTTGTTGTCGTAAAAAAGCGGGTGTATCAAGATCATCCAAATTAACGCTTCGTGGAATTGGTGCAATCGGCGGCGGTACATGTTTTTCAGGTTTAAAAATTGTATCCCATTGTTTTGACGATAATATACTTCCTTTCGGTTTTTCAAGACCTTGATCTTTTGATTCATGTTGTTTATCAAAAGAATTTTGCATCTCGCTGGGAGTTGAGCGAAAATCTGCATTAAATCCAGTTGCAATAACAGAAACAGTTAAAGAATCCTCAGTCATTGTAGGATCAATAGCAGAACCGGTAATTATCATCGCCTCAGGATCTGCGTTTGCGGTAATAATTTTTGCAATTTCTTCTAATTCCATCAAGGTTAAAGACTCATCACCCGTAACATTAATTAAAATGCTTTTAGCTCCCTCAATACGAGAATCTTCAAGCAAAGGATTATTAATCGCTGCAGTTGCAGCCTCTATAGCACGATTTTCTCCATGTCCAACGCCAACGCCCATAATTGCATCGCCCTTTCCTTCCATCGTTGTGCGAACATCCGCAAAGTCAATATTAATAATACCGGGCTTGGTAATAAGATCAGAAATACCCTGAACACCTTGCCGCAAAACATCATCAGCAAGCAAAAATGCTTCTTTTATGGGAGTACGTTTATCTACAATTTTTAATAAATGCTGGTTTGGAATAACAATAAGTGTATCAACGGCTTCATGAAGTTTACGGATTCCTTCTTCAGCAAGTTTCATTTTTACACGCCCTTCAAAGTCAAAAGGCTTGGTTACAACACCAACGGTTAAAGCACCTTGTTCTCGTGCAATTCGTGCAATAACGGGTGCAGATCCCGTGCCTGTGCCACCACCCATGCCCACCGTTACAAAAACCATGTGAGCACCTTTGAGCACATTTGCAATCGCTTCACTATCTTCTAGGGCAGCTTTTTCACCTACCTCGGGCTTTCCACCAGCACCTAACCCCCCTGTTAATTTTGAGCCGATTGTTATTTTTTCAAAAGCGTTAGAACCATTAAGTGCCTGTAAATCAGTGTTTGCTACAATGAATTCAACATTAGTTAAACCCCCCGCAATCATTCGATTTACCGCATTAGAACCGCCACCACCGGCTCCAATAACTTTTATTTTTGTTGGACTGATATTTTGATCAGCAACAATCTGTATATTTGTCATGTTCCCCCCAGAACCATACATAACGATAAAACTATAATTGAATTATAAACTGTACCGTAGAATGAATGTTTAGGCAATATTATTTTACAAGTTTTAAAAAAATTCTTTGAAAAAATTGCTAATTTTATTTTTCACGCTATTTTTATCCTTGCCTTTTCCATCGTGATGATGACGCTTATGGTGATGACCATCTTCTAGTTTATTTTTTTCTGCGTGCATTAAAAGTAAGCCCGTTGCCGTTGCATACTCAGGGCGACGATATTCTTCCATCAATCCGCCTAATCGATTTGGAATACCAATCCGAACAGCAGATGTTTCAA
>JBOFTD010000096.1:0-15069 GCA_051651885.1 Treponemataceae bacterium | reverse complement strand
AATGGCGGATATCGTTTCTGGCTACTTTGTGCCGATTGTCTTTGCCATTGCGGTCGTTGCAGGCCTTGCGTGGTTTATTTCAGGGCAAACATTCGTCTTTTCGTTGACGATTTTTATTTCCGTGCTTGTCATTGCCTGCCCGTGTGCATTAGGGCTTGCAACACCGACGGCGATCATGGTTGGAACGGGAAAGGGTGCCGAAAAAGGCATTTTAATAAAGGGTGGCGAGGCTTTGGAAATTGCTCACTCAATTCAGACCGTCGTGTTTGACAAAACTGGCACAATCACCGAAGGAAAACCAAGCCTTACGGACATTATTCAAAGTGATTTTGCCTCAGATGATCAGTTTTTGCAATTGGTTGCAAGCTGTGAAAATGCAAGCGAGCATCCTCTTGCCGAAGCCATCGTCGTGGCGGCAAAAAATAAAAATCTTTCCTTAACTCCCATTGAGCAAATGCAAAACTTTGAAAACCTTGAAGGACGGGGAATTAGAGCACAAATTGATTCTGATATTTTCTTTATTGGTAACAAAAAACTCATGGACGAGAAAAATATTTCTATTGATAAATTTCTTTCTGATTCAAATCGTCTTGCAGAAGAGGGAAAAACGCCGATGTTTGTGTCAAAAAATAACATGCTGACAGGAATCATCGCCGTTGCGGATACGGTTAAAAAATCGAGCAAGGCGGCCATTGAAAAACTCCATTCTCTCGGCATTGAAGTTGCTATGATTACAGGAGATAACGAAAAAACAGCGAAGGCGATTGCACACCTTGTGGGAATTGATACCGTTTTGGCAGAAGTTCTTCCGCATGATAAGGCGGCTCAAGTGAAAAAGTTGCAAAGCGAGGGAAAAAAAGTTGTTATGGTGGGAGATGGCATTAATGATGCGCCCGCCCTTGCACAGGCAGATATTGGGATTGCGATAGGAAACGGCACCGATGTTGCTATGGAATCAGCGGATATAGTGTTGATGCGAAGTGATTTAATGGATGTTCCATCGGCAATTGATTTAAGCAAGCGAACTATCCAAAACATTAAGCAAAATCTTTTTTGGGCATTTGCCTATAACTCAGCAGGCATTCCGCTTGCCGCAGGCGTTTTATACATCTTTGGCGGCCCCCTCCTCAACCCCGTTTTTGCAGCCCTTGCCATGAGCTTTAGCTCTGTAAGCGTCGTCCTCAATGCATTACGCCTAAAACGAATCAAGTAGGATTTACAAAAACTCTCCAAAACAACATTTCCTACAGAAATGAGTGATTAATCATTGTTTCTGTAGAATTTGCTAAAGCGTATTTGACAGAACAAGATCTTCTAATACGGATCTTGCATTTAACTATCTTCCATTATATACTATTTCATGCACATTTTAAAAACTGAATTTACAAACCAAAATAAATTTTTCAAAATCTCACTTTCTCTAATTTTTATAATTGGCATGTGTGTACGGATTTTATTTATTTCAGAGTTTCCTATGGGCTTTGATCAAGATGAGGCATCTGCTGGATATGATGCTTTTTCAATTTTGAATTATGGTATCGACAGAAATAATAATTATCTTCCAATACATTTAGTTGCTTGGGGAAGTGGGCAGAATGCATTATATGCTTATTTATGTATGCCATTTATCAAACTCTTTGGTTTAACTATTTTTGCTGTACGCCTGCCTATGGCATTATTTGGTTTATTATCACTTTTTATGATGTATATGCTTTTAAATCAATTTAAGGATAAGACTTTTCTTTTATGGGGAATGTTTTTTTATGCGATAAATCCATGGCATATTATGAAAAGTCGTTTTGGGCTGGATTGTAATATTTTTCCTGAACTTATTTTTATAGGGGTAGTTTTATTAGTTCTTAGTTTGAAAGATAGCAAAAAATCTCTATTTTTTTATTTTAGCTTTTTCTTTTTTGCATTAGCCGCTTATTCGTATGGCGCTGCTTATTTTTTCTTAGCCTTTTTTATTCCCATATCGTTGGTCTTTTTGCTTTACAATAAGAAACTTTCATTTTTTCATGCAATAACTGGATTTCTATTGTTTTTTCTTCTTTGTATTCCCATTATAATTTTTGTTATCATTAATACTTTTGATTTACCCCAAATTGAAACCGCTTTTTTTACTATTCCAAAACAAGTTGTTGCACGTCATAAAGTTACAACCTCTTTTTCCCCAGACTCTTCTAGTATTTTTTTAACTTTTTTTCAATTTTTTGCCAGAATGCTTGCCGTAATTTTTATTCAATTTGATGGAGTTCCTGCAAATCGTATTCCTTTTTTTGGACTGACCTATGTTTTTTCTAGCCCTTTTTTAGTACTAGGATTAATTCACTTTGTAAAATTAAACAGCAAACAATTTTTTAAGTATAAATCCCTTGAAGATGGAATTTTCAAAATCTTTTTTGCATGGTTTGTTGTTGCTTTTTGTTTATTTTTTATCGTCCGCCCTAATATCCACCGTGTAAATATTCTTTTTATTCCCATGATTTTTTTTACCATTCATGGAATTTGTCGTTTTTTAGAAAAATTTCCACAGTGGAATAAATCTTTAGTTATTCTTTATACGTGTGCTTTTTTAAGTTTTGTTACGGTATATTTTACAGGATATCAAAAATATCTTTCAAAATACTTTTTTTATTCGTTTGGCGATGCTATTGTATTTGCAGAAAATCTTAAAACAAATGAAATTTATGTTTCAAATACCGATGTCAATATGCCGTATATTTTTACACTTTTTTACACAAAAGAAAATCCTCATGTTTACTATGAAACAGTAGAATTTTATAATAAAATCTCTGATTTTCAGCAAGTTAAGTCATATGGAAAGTTTCGATTTTTTACCCCTGAGATAACTGTGCGCGATGGCAATGCCCATATCATTAAAAATACAGATGCTCAAGTGTATAAAAATGCAGGTTTTATACTAAAGGAATTTGAAAACTACTCGGTTGCCTATTAATACAAGCTCTAAAATCACATAATAAATTTTTGCTTCATTTTTGCAAGGATTGTCATATCAATAAGTTGTTTGTCGTTACGTTCAGCTTTGTAATTTATATTCATTTATTTGTTTGCTTCCAGTTTTTTTCATCCCACATATCGCCTTCAACCTCGTATGTTGTGTATAAGTATTTTTTTCGAGGATGACGGCGTAAATCATGGTGATACGCCCGTAAACTTTCTCGAGTTGTTTTAATAGGAATTTCTTCTGGTTCAAAAATATCTTTTTTTACCAGATAATATCCGTCAGCTGTAGTCATTGGCTCAGTATTTATATCAAATGATTTTGGTGAATTAAAATCTTTGAAAAAAAGAATAGAATATGGGCGGCTACCAATGTTAGTAGCTGTTGTATTTTCAGATATTTTTTTTGCTTCTCCATCATGATCTGAAATAATTACAATTTTTGTGTTGTCGTAAATATTATTTTTTTTAAGCCATTCTATATAATCTGCAAGAAAATTCATAATATGCTCTTCGGTATAAAGTTGTGGTTGTTCTTGCTCAGCAATAATTAGTTCATTCTCTTTTAGATACCACTTTGAATGAGAAAGTAGACTGTAAAAAATCTTCAAAGTGGGTTTTGTAGCCTCTGTATTAGCAAATTCGGTATGCATTTTGAGCTTTGAAAGTTCATTAAGCGTGCTGCTATTGGTGTTGATATTTTCAGCTGTTTTTAGCCATGTTCCATTTTGATAAATATAGGAGCGTAAAAAATGTGGGACAATATTGAAGAGTGAGATAGATAAAAAATATGGATAATACTTTAAAATCTTGGATGACTCATTTTTACTCAGATAATCTTTATAAAAGTGAGAATGTTTTGGATCAGGATTTAGCAAAAGGATATTGTTTTTATTTTTGATTTTGCTGTAAAAATAATTATTTCCCATAAAAAATATTGGATCTGGATAATTAAGTGAAACATGAAAATCTTTTTGAGCAAAAAAATTAGGAAGTTGTGTATACGCATCATTTATTTCACTGCGAAGGGAGCGATTTTTCTTGTTTATGTTTTGCGGGGTGTAGTCATAGCCCCCATATATGGACGGCAACGAAAAAATGGTATTTGAGCCAATGGACGAGGTATTTTTATACCATGTGAATCCTTGAAATTTTTCCTGTAATTCTGGATTTCGATCAAAGATGAGGGAAATATCACGGCTATCAAACATATCAAAAACAAAATATACAATATTTTCTTTTGTTTGATGGTATTGAAAAAAATCATACAGTTTTTTTTCATCAGTATTAATATGGCTTTCAGTTAATTTATTTTCTCTATTAATTGAAAATAGATTAAAAACATTTAAGCTCAACAGCGAAATTAAAAGGAGCGTTAGTCCAAATGAAATAAATCGAGCGAGGTTAAAATAAAAAATACTCATAAAAAAAATTGTGATAACGAAAAAAGCAAAAATATCAGTTATAAAGGAATAGAGTGAAAAAAAATAATCAGTATTTGCAAGAAGGGTAAAATCCAAAGCTCCGTAATTTCCTTTAAAAAGGAATAAATAGTTCAAAAATACGGTGAGAAAAGTGAATAAAACAAAAGTTAAGCAGTTTTTTGTAAAAGCTGAGGTTATTTTCCATAGACCTGTTACGACAGCAAAGCAAAGAATTACAAACGGCAAAAGTTTTGTACAAATTGATAAAACTGATTCATCAAAATACGAGGCATCGGATTTATATATAGTTATCGTGGTAAAGAAAAATCCTAAAATATTTAGTAATGCTAAACTTAAAAAAAAGATTTTTTTTGATTCATTTTGAAAGAATTTAGCGAAAAACGATGAGAGCTTTGTTTTTCCGAGTGAGAGACTTACGCTCAAAATCGCGGTAAAAAAGATATAAAGATATAAAAATAATTGTATTGATGAAAAAAATAAAATTTTTCTGCTTGTAAATAAATAGAGGTATGTGCAAAGAACGGGGAGCCACGCTAAAAGAAGAACGATTAGTCGTGATACGGTTTTTGAAAATTCTTGATTGTTTTTTAGAATAAAAATAAGTGATGTAATGAGGCTTGTAAATATGAAGGCAATAAAAATTGAATCAGGCATGATGCTTGGTGCTGTGGTATTACCCCAATCAGTGAGGGCTTGCTTTAGTAAAAAGGCTGATAAAAAAACTGTGTAAAGGCAGGTGATTCCACCACTAATCAGGATTATTTTAATGATTTTTTGAGGGATTGGAGATACTTTAAAAGGTTGATTTAAAATACTCGGAAAAGTCTTTTTTGTGCTGACGGGTTTAGTTTCTTTTTTGCCTAATTTTATTCTAACAATCAAATTTTGCAATAAAAAAATGAGATTGTTTGTTGTCCAAAAGAATAGCAAGGCACTGGGCGCAGAATATAAGAGCCATAAAAATACGCCTGCGATGATAAAGGCTTGGGTGCGCTCTTTTATGCTCAGTTTTGGGGTGATAAGCGTGGTGCAAATATTTATTGCTGTCATTAAAAAGGGTAAAAAGTTTACGCCCCCTAATAGTCCATCAGGTTTGCTTAAATCGTTGATGAACAGAAAGCTTTGTCCCTCAAGAGCAGTAAAGTTGCTAATCATATAGTAGGCACCGAGCAAGAAGGGAAGCTGCAAAATCACACCAAAGGCACTACGAATTGCTAGAAACGGATGATAGCGATATTTTTTATACAGATTGCTCGTTCGTAATTGCCGTTTTGAGCCGTCGGTTTCTTCGGCTTTGATTTTGTCTAGCTTTGGTTTAAGCAAGGCGGAGAGTTGTTTTTCCTTGTGCTGAGCTTTTACGGCAAGGCGACCAAGGGGAAGATAGCCAATTGCTGCAAGGCACGAAAGCACAATCAGCCCAACGCCGTAGTTGCCTGTAACTGTGTAACATAGGCTGTAGACAAAATGGTATATCAATTCCAACGGATAAATAAACATTGCGTATAACGGATTCATAGCTAAAGACTACCAGCATTATTAAAAAAAATCAACTCACGTGAGAAATAGTGGATTGAATTTTTAAAAGGCCTAAAAAAGCACCATCTAAAAATTTTGATGATGCTTGTAATAATTTAGAAAATAAAGATAAAACCGTTGAGGAAAATATTTATACCATTTTATCTTTTTTGAACGTCCTACTTATATGCTACAGAATTCCAACGTAATTCATTGCGGATTTGAGGGATTGTCGTGTTTTTATCGATGGCGATTAATTCAATGCCAACAATTTCTGCAAAATCTCGGATGTATTCTGTTGTCAAAAGGTTTGTGTATGCCGTGTGATGGCCACCACCTGCTAAAATCCACGCCTCAGCGGAGGTTATAAAGTCTGGAAGGGGCTTCCACATAACACGTGCAACGGGGAGTTTTTCAAATTTTTGCTCTGGCGTGATTGTCTCAATTTCGTTAAGAACGATGCGAAATCGATTTCCCATGTCAACAATCGTCGTGCAAAATCCCTTACCAGCCTTGCCCGTAAAAACAATCCGTGCAGGGTCGCTTTTGCCGCCAATTCCCAAAGGATGAACCTCAATTGTTGGTTTTGCGTCCGCCACTGAAGGGCAAACTTCAAGCATGTGCGAGCCAAGATTAAGCATATTGCCTTCTTCCATGTGGTAGGTGTAATCCTCCATAAAAGACGAGCCGTAGCCATCTCCTGCGATATCATCGCCCATAATTTTAAGAAGCCGAACCATTCCTGCAGTTTTCCAGTCGCCTTCGCCTGCAAAGCCATAGCCATCTTCCATAAGCCGCTGAATTGCAAGACCTGGAAGCTGTTTTAAACCATGCAAATCCTGAAAGTTGGTCGTAACAGCACTCGCCCCTGTTTCTTTGAGAAAACGACGAAGAGCGAGTTCAATTTTTGCCTGCTCGCGGATTTGCTCTCTGGTAAAATCAGGATTTTTGCCCAAAACAATCGTATATTTTTTTTCATATTCTTTTATCAGTGCGTCGATTGTGCTTGATTTAAGGCGTTTCATGTACTTTACTAAATCACCAATGCCGTAATAAGGAACTGACCAGCCAAGCTTTATCATTGCTTCAACCTTATCGCCATCAGTAACGGCAACTTCGCGCATATTATCGCCAAAACGAACAATCACCATAGATTTACTTTCGCTTGCCGCAACAGCACAACGCATCCAAACAGCCATTCGATTTCGTGTTTGTGCGTGGCTCCAATGCCCTGCAATAACTTTGCGATTGATATCCATGCGAGAAGTGATAAATCCAAACTCACGGTCACCGTGTGCCGCTTGATTAAGATTCATAAAATCCATATCCATTGTTTGATACGGAATTTTTTCATTAAACTGAGTATTTAGCTCAAGCATTGGTTTATCAAGGACTTTTAATCCTGCAATCCACATTTTTGCAGGACTAAATGTGTGCATCCAGCAAATAATGCCTGCACATTTTGGCTCTGCATTCGCTGCAGCAATTGTCTTATAAATTGAAGAAGAGTCCTTAAGCGTCGGCTTCCAAACAATTTTATACGGCATTTTAATTGCTTTGCCATTTTCAGTGTTAAGGGCTTCAACAATTTTTTTTGAGTTTACAGCAACTTGCATAAGCGTTTCTTTTCCGTACAAATCCTGACTTCCTGTCAAAAACCAAAACTCATAACTACTTAAATCTTTCATCACATCCTCCGTTTTTGCAGAGCTTTTTAGCCTTGCAAAATTATGCGTTCTTTCAAAACGCCGTATATTCATAGTTTCATACGAAACCTTGTTCCCGTGTTAAATATTTTCCTTAAAATAAATGTCTATAGGAATGTGAATCTCTTGAGTTAGCTGATTCAAAATCACTTTGCGATACAATTCATAGACTGCAAGATATCCTTGTTGCTCAGGACGTTGCGAAAGCAAGCAGTCAATATGGTCGTTTTTTAGACGAGTAATATTTTGATCGATCAAATCATAGCCAATCAAAACGATTTTTTCTTTTAATCCCTTTTTGACCAAATAATCAGCCATGCGATGAACAGCATCATTTACCACAAAAACGCCACCAATTTCTGGATAAATGGCAAAAAAGTCATCAAGCAAAAGCTCAATTCCGTCTTCCGTTTTTTCAGAAAGATACGGAAACTCAATGACCGTTTTTGCAGTATTTTTTTCAAAATATGACAAAAATCCGTGCGAGCGCTCCTTGCTATTAAACGCACTCGAAAACATTTGAAAACTCATATACAACGAAGCATTCGCACTCATCATATTCATCAAACGACCTGCAAGATATCCGCTTTGAAAGGGATTTTGCGCAATCGTTGCAAGCGGATTGAGACTTGGAAAGGGCGAATCAACAAAGACATAATCCGTTTTTGAAAGCCGACTCACCAGCTGCGTGGTAGCCTCTGGAATTACAGGGGCTATAATCAGCGAATCACAATGTGACGCAAGAAGATTTTCACCTGCCTGCAAAAAAGACGCGTTGTTGTTTCGATCAAACTCATGAAAAACTATTTTTATCGCAAAAGCAGCAAGCTCTTTTTCCGCCTTTTTAATCCCATCAAAAATATACTGCCAATAGCCGTCCTCAGAATTAAGCAGGGGAAGCAAAATGCCAATCGTGTAATCGCGGTTTAGGCGCAACTGACGGGCAAGTGGATTTGGCTGATAGCCGTGCTGCTTGATAACGGCGTCTATCTTCGCCTGCGTTTTTGCAGAAACACGTCCGCGCTTGTGGATTACCCTGTCAACAGTGCCGATAGAAACGCCAGCTAAGTGAGCGATTTCTGTTATAGTCATTTTTTAATCCCACGTGCCATATACACAATTTTTCCCCAACTTAATTTTTAAAGTACAATATTTTATAAAACCTCGGAGGCCGTTTTCTCGATTGCAACCGCTTTTTTATATCGCTGAATAAAGGTATTAAATCCTGAAACATCAGCGTCTTTTGGATTCATGTTTGCTACTAGCATTGATGCAAAAACATTGTTTTGCAAATACGCCCCTAATTCCTCATTCTCTTTTTTTCTCAGCATGAACGACGCAAGCAATGCAATTCCCCATGCCCCACCTTCACCTGCAGTCTCCATAACGGCAACGGGGATTCCAGTCGCAGTCATCATTTGCTGACCAACAATGGGCGTTTTAAAAAGTCCGCCATGACCAACAATTTGCTCAAGCTGAACTTTTTCTTTTTCAAAAAGAATATCCATGCCAATTTTAAGTGTTGCCAAAGCACCGTATAGATGAGTTCTCATAAAGTTTGCAAGATTAAAAATGCTATCAGGATTTCGCACAAAAAGAGGGCGTCCCTCATGAATATCGGTGATTGGCTCCCCGCCAAAATAATTAAATGAAATCAACCCACCGCAATCGGTGTCGGCTTCGAGGGCTTTTTCATACAAAATGTCATAAATTTTTGACTTTGGTAAATCAATGCCGAGCAAGGCTGTGTATTCGCAAAAAAGTTTTACCCACGCATCAAGATCCGAGGTGCAATTATTACAATGAACCATAGCGACAGGCTTTCCATCAGGAGTAGTAACCATGTCAATCTCAGGATACACCTTTGACAAGGATTTTTCTAAAACGATCATCGCGAAAATTGAGGTGCCTGCAGAAACGTTTCCTGTGCGAGAAGCGACGGCGTTAGTTGCAACCATCCCCGTGCCAGCATCGCCTTCTGGAGGGCAAAGCGGAATGCCTACTTGCAATGTTCCTGTGGGATCAAGGAATTTTACGCCATCGGAAGTGAGGTTGCCCGCTGTATCGCCTGCACTCAAAACTTTGGGTAAAATATCAGTTATTTTCCATGTAAATTGTTTTGCCGTAATATGATTGTCAAAACGTGCAATCATATCTTTTGCATAATCACCACTCGTGCTGTCGATTGGAAACATTCCCGAAGCATCGCCTACACCAAGCACTTTTTCGCCCGTTAGCATCCAGTGAATGTAGCCTGCAAGTGTTGTTAAGTAGGATATTTCGCCTACGTGTTTTTCATTATTTAAAATTGATTGATACAAATGAGCAATGCTCCAACGGTGCGGAATATTGAATGATAAAAGCATAGTAAGCTCTTCTGCAGACTGAGCGGTTGTGGTATTTCGCCATGTTCTAAACGGCACAAGCAATTTACCCTCACGATCAAATGCCATATACCCGTGCATCATGGCACTAATGCCAATGGCTCCCGTTTTTGTAAAAGCAATACCGTACTTAGTTTTTACGTCAGAACAGAGATTTGTATAGCTTGCTTGAATTCCTTTTTTGATTACATCAAGGCTGTACGTCCAGTTGCCATCGACGAGCTGGCTTTCCCATTCATAGCTTCCTGATGCAATGGGTTTGTAAAACTCATCGACCAAGACGGCTTTAATTCGTGTTGAACCAAGCTCGATTCCAAGTGTTGTCTTGGCTTCAGTGATAGCTTTTTTTATTGTGTCGCTCATAAATCCTCCAATATGCGGTTGTGTATTCCGATTTTCAAAATGTGTACGTACACATCATACTATAAAAGTATAAAAAAAGCAAGTTAATTTTACTTGCCTTTTAAAAAGTCTTTTGTAATTCATACGCGTTAGGGATTGCAGCGATATACTTTTTGCGAGGAACGAACAAAAAGATACAAGCGGAAAGCCCGACGAAAGGGCAAAACGTGTTTTGACCTTTCGAAACGCCCAGAAAATTCTTAGTATTGCTCTATACTTTTTTGCGTTTTGACAGAATGTCGAAAGTTACGGCTCCGAGCAAAACGGCACCTTTGACAATTTTTTGAATGTCGGTGGAAAGGCCGATGAGCGACATACCGTTATTCAAAATGCCCATAATGATTGCCCCAACGACCGCTCCGATAATGGTGCCAACGCCACCAGAGGCTGCAGCTCCGCCAATGTAACAAGAAGCGATTGCATCGAGCTCAAAATTTTCACCCGCTTTTGGGGTTGCCGATCCGTTTCGAGCTGAAAGCACAATGCCTGCAACGGCAGACAAAAGTCCCATATTCATATAAACCCAGAAAAACACTCGCTTTGTGTTAATTCCAGAAAGGCGAGCGGCTTTTTCGTTTCCGCCGAGTGCGTATACTTGACGCCCTGCAACGGTGTGCGTGGTAATAAAGTGATAAATTCCGACGAGGATTGCAACTAAAACCAGTGCGTTTGGAATACCGTTATTTCGAGCAAGTTTATACAAGAAAAACCACATGACAAAAAGGATGATCGCTTCTTTGGCGATAATTTGCCAAAGTGGGTTGAGCGGAAAGTCGTATTTCTTTTTTGTGGAATGAGATTTTAGCTCTGAGAAAATAACTAAAACGGTGCAAATGACTGCAATCATGATTGTTATAAGGTCAATTGTTCCGTTTGAAAACGGCACTTTGATTGTTGGCACAAAGCCCACGCCAATCAAATTGTAAAAAGGAGGAGTTGGCCCTTTTGTTTGGGCTTTAAGTAGGGTGTAAGTAAGGCCGCGCCCGATAAGCATTGTTGCGAGGGTAACAACGAATGGCGGGATTTTTAATTGTGAGACAAAAAATCCAACAAAGGCTCCGCTTAATGCACCAACAGCAAGGGCTGCTAAAAATCCAACTAAAACGGGGGCACCCATATCAACAACAAGAATTGCAGAGGCGGCTCCGCACAATGCCACAACGGATCCGACGCCAAGGTCGATGTTGCCCGTTAAAACACACAAGAGCATTCCCACTGCTAAAATAACGACGTAGCCATTTTGCATAACAAGGTTATTGATATTTACCGGAGAGGCATTTCGCCCGCCAGATAAAAGGTAAAATAAAATGAAGATTGCAACAAGGGCAATGACCATGCCATATTGCTTCATATCAATATTAACTGTTTTTTTTAATTCCATGTAAAAAGTCTCCTTTGGGTGGTTTTATAGCTATGATTTTTCATTATTATGTTTCATAATGCACATCATAATATTAACTTGATCAAGCTTATCATTGTGCAATTCTCCTGCAATTTCGCCCTCATTGAGCACATACACTCTGTCGCACGTGCCAATAACTTCAGGCATTTCAGAAGAAATGACAACAACAGCTTTTCCGCTTTTTGCTAAATCATTGATAACACCATAAATTTCGTACTTTGCACCAACGTCAATTCCGCGCGTTGGCTCATCTAAGATAAGCACATCAGGGTTTGTCATCATCCATTTTGCAAGGACGACTTTTTGCTGATTGCCGCCAGATAAGTTTCCAACAACCTGATTAATCGAGGGAGTTTTTATATTGATACGACGGCAATAGTCTTCGGATTGCACAATTTCATCGTTGCGATTTACAACACCGCGTTTAGAAAAAAACTTGCCCAATGCTGCCATCGTCATGTTTCGTTTTAGATCGTCATTTAAAACAAGTCCGTAGTTTTTGCGATCTTCAGAAGTGTATGCAAGTCCATGGCTTGTCGCATCGCTTACTGATTTTAAATTGACTTCTTTACCGTGCAATTTAATTGATCCAGAAATTTTTTGACCGTAAGCTTTTCCAAAAACGCTCATGGCAAGCTCCGTGCGACCAGCTCCCATTAATCCTGCAAAGCCAACAACTTCGCCTGCTCGAACGTTGAAAGAAATATTTTTTATCACTTGTCGATTTGCATCATCAGGATGAAAAACATTCCAGTTTTCTACTTCTAAAATGACATCGCCAATCGGACAATTTTCGCGTGGCGGATACAGATTACTCATCTCGCGTCCAACCATGCCTTTTATAATTCGCTCTTCTGTAATTTCATCTTTTGATTTATCAAGCGTTTCTATCGATTTTCCATCACGAATAACCGTAATTGAATCGGCAACACGCCTAATTTCATTGAGCTTATGAGAAATAATAATACAAGTAATTCCTTGATTTTTAAGCTCAAGCATAATATCAAGCAAATGGGCACTTTCTTCATCATTGAGTGCTGCAGTCGGCTCATCCAAAATAAGTAAATCAACTTTTTTTGACAAAGCTCGTGCAATTTCTACCAATTGCTGTTTTCCAACACCAATGCTGTTCACTGGTGCATTAATGTTTTCGTTTTCTAATCCAACTCGCTTCAAAACTTCTTTTGCTTTTGTGCGAGTTTTTGTCCAGTCAATCACGCCTTTAAGTGAAAGCTGTTCATTTCCCATAAAAATATTTTCTGCGATTGAAAGAAAAGGGCTGAGTGAAAACTCTTGGTAAATAATAACAATGCCTTTTTCTTCACTATTTTTTATATTTTTGAATTTGCAAACTTCATCGTTGTAAACAATGTCGCCTGTGTACGTTCCATACGGATACACACCAGACAAAATATTCATTAGCGTGGATTTTCCTGCTCCATTTTCTCCGCATAAAGCATGAATTTCGCCTCGTTTGACTTTTAAATTAACGCCATCGAGGGCACGAACTCCAGAAAATTCTTTGCTAATATCTTTCATCTCAAGAATTATATCTGACATGATAGTTCCTCCTTTATTTTGCTAAACGAATTTGGCAAAATGTCGAGTTTGCACTTTTGCTAAATAACAAAAATGCAAACATCGTAGCATAAATGACTAGAGTCGTAATTGCTCGCGAGTATAGTAACCTGTATTTACAATTTCTTTCATGTAATTATCTGAATCAACTGCAATAGGATCGCAAAGATATGATGGAACAATTTTTTTGCCATTGTTATATTGTGTTGTATCATTGATTTCTGGCTCTGTTCCTTTAAGAACTGCTTCAACCATTGAAACACATTTTTCTGCAAGTGTTCGAGTATCTTTATAGATTGACATTGTTTGGTGGCCTGAAATAATATTTCGAGTTGCCATCAACTCTGCATCTTGACCTGTAACTAATGGCCAATCAACGCCAACTTGGTATCCTGCACCCTCAAGTGCTGAGCGAACACCATACGCAAAACCATCAAATGCAGTACAAGCAATGTCAAGTTTTTCATCTGCATAAAATCCTGCAAGGTAGTTTTCTGCCCATTGTTGTGCTGTTTCTTGTGACCAACGTAAAATACAAGTATCTTCAAATCGTGTGCGGCCTGTGCGAGATACAAGAGTTCCGTTATCTAGATATTTGCCCAAAACTTCCATAATACCGTTGTATAAAAATACTGCGTTATTATCATCAGGAGAACCCATGAAGAATTCAATTGTGTAAGTTTTTCCTTCATCTTGTGCAGCTTGCAAATCTTTTTTCTCTTCAATGTAACGTCCAATTGCTGTTCCAACACCCTTGTTATCAAAGGTTGCATAATAAGAAACGGCATCTGTTTCCATTAAAAGGCGATCGTATGCAATAACAGGAATGTTATTTTCTTTTGCTGTTGCAAGACCATTTACCAATGCTGTTGAATCAATAGCTGCAACAACCAAGCAGTCAACATCACGTGCAATCATGTTCTCTAATTGAGAAACTTGCATTTGAACATCGTCTTCTGCATACTGTAATTCAACCTGATAGCCCTTTGCTTCAAGTTGCTTTTTGATGTTTCCGCCATCGTTAATCCAACGCTCAGAAGACTGAGTTGGCATAAGAACTCCAACGAAACCGCTCTCTCCACCAGAAATTTCTTTTTTACTACACCCTGCAAATAACATTGCAACCGCAAGTAACGAAAAAATGATTTTTTTCATCATTTTCCTCCAAAATAAAATATATTATAGTGTGTACGTACACATTATAAATCAACTCTTAAAAAAAAGCAAATTTTTTCTTTTTTTAGAACAAAAAAATATACAAACGTGCTTTTTTGTATAGTAATTAAAGCATATTTTTAGATTTATGACTAGAGCATAAAAGTTATAGAATTTTTAATTTTTTTTGTGGTATTCCGTGATAGTACTAAATACACAGTATTTTATCCCAAGCCGTTTGTATTGCTTTTCTCTTTTCTGATTGACCTGTACTGATAGGGCTTGTATATTTTTCCGTCTCTTTGTCCTTAAACTTTACAGAAAATAAATACGGCTAGAGTTTTTGAGTACTAAAAATTTATAATATTTTTTTTACCTTTCTATCTAATAAAATGTTTGTAGCCATTTTTGTATATAATAAAAATGGTTCTTGACTAGCAAAATTAGGAAAACTTTACCATTTTTTTGATGATTGTGAATAAATCATCATTGCGATGATTATATCTGAACTCGCATTC
>JBOFTD010000095.1:0-2056 GCA_051651885.1 Treponemataceae bacterium | reverse complement strand
GTAACTTGTATTGATTCAACAGGAGCGCAAGCAAGACCGGGAACTTTTTTCTTTTCGCTTAAAGCGGTAATTTCAGAGCCTGTATGTTGTGACATAATTTCTGAAATTACCGATAAGGCCATTTCGTCCAGATCGGTTATATCTTCTTTGGTAATAAGTCCTGCAAGTTTTTTTCCAAAATCCTGATTTATAACAAAAAAGTGATCGCCGGTAAAACCTTCTATAAAATCTGCGGTACTTGCAACTATCATCTCTGGCAGTTTTTCAAGCATTGCATCCTTAGTAATTGTTTCAACAGTAGATAGAGCGATATCAAAATCAACTCCCGTCATGGTTTTGAGGCTATTTTTAAGCGTTTCTTTAGTTCCAGCAGAAAATGTCTCTAGTACTTTTAAATCGATTGCCATTTTTCCCCCTGCATCATCAGTTTGTACTCCTGATAATAAAGCATCTATTTCATCTTGTGATATTGTTGTCTCAGCCATAAAAATCATCTCCTTCTGCTTCTAATTCTTCAAATTCCTCATTTGCAGAGGTTTCTATTCTATCGATAATTTGCACAGCCATTTTCTTTCCAACAACCCCAGGCTGACAATAAAATTTTTTTACGTCTCCAACACTCAACGTTAAAGGATCTCCCACATGAACAGAAGATAAGCGAACAATATCACCCACGCGCAAATTTAGAACATCACGAATAGGAAGTGTAATCGACCCAATTTCTGCAACAACATCCATATCAACAGAAGAAAGTTTATCTTTAATAATATTAAGATATTGCGAGTTTGCATTTTTTCGAACGGAAGAAAACCAAAATTGTGATGAAAGCTTTGAAATAATTGGCTCAATAGTGATATACGGAATACAAAAGTTCATCATGCCTTCTTCATCACCAACTTTTGTCTCAAGCGTTACCAAAATTACCATTTCTGAGGGCGGAACAATTTGAGCAAACTGCGGATTTGTCTCGATTTGTCCAAGACGTGGTCGTAAATCAACAACTTGCGTCCATGATTCACGAATATTAGCTAAAATTCGAACAATAATTCCTTCCATTACAGACTGTTCAATATCGGTAAGCTCGCGCTGCACCTTTGATCCGTCTCCTTTTCCACCAAAAAGCCGCTCAATCATTGAAAACGTGATAGTCGGATCAATTTCCAAAATCGCATTTCCCTTAAGCGGATCCATATTAATGACAGAAAGTGTCGTCGGCGTTGGAATTGAGCGAATAAACTCCTCGTACGTCAACTGATCAACGGATGCAACATGAACGTGAACCATACTCCGTAACTGAGCAGATAAACTGGTTGTTGTCAAACGTGCAAATGTTTCGTGCATAATTTGAACCGTTCTGATTTGCTCTTTTGAAAACTTATCAGGGCGTTTAAAATCATAAAGTTTAATCTTTCTTGTCTCAGCTGTAGGATGAAAATTATCAGCTTCATTTTCTCCTGTATTAATTGCCATGAGAAGCTGATCTATTTCATCTTGCGATAGTACTTCGTTCATTCCGATTCCTAATTTATTGTTGAACTACATCAAAGTTTCTAAAACGAACATCTCGAATTTTAGAACTACTTAAAATATCGTCATTTATTGCGTTACGAATTTCAATTCGTAGTTTATCTTCATTTTGTGGGCGAAGCTCTGCCGTTGTTTTTTCGGTAAAATAGCGACGCAAAAAATCCCCAATTTCAATTTGCCTTTGAGTAATTTCAGTTGATGCAATTTTATCTTGGCCTTTATAACCTAAAACAACTTCAACTACAACGCTTGAGGGCAGTGCATCACTTGTTCGCGTTCGCACGGGAGAAAGGGATGTATACCAGTCAAGGATTTCGCGCTTTCCAACATATTCTTGCGAAGTTGGCGTTGTCGCTTGTTGTGGTCGATTATTATTCATAATTCCCATTGTTACAACAACAACGGTTACGATAAGAATTATCGCTCCAATAATGATGGCAACCCATCGAATGAGCATAGGAAGAAGTCCGCCAAGTCCACCGCCTTTCTTTTTTCCAGAATCGCCAAGATCGCTCGTTTCACTGAGGTC
>JBOFTD010000094.1:0-6452 GCA_051651885.1 Treponemataceae bacterium | reverse complement strand
AAGAGCCCGTTTGTAAGCACTTTCTGATAAAAAAAGATAATTCTTTTTTTCATTCGTTGATCCCGTAGATTCATAATCAAGACTTGCCTTTGCCATGTAGCCTGCACAAACTCCTATGTAATAAAAAAGATTTTGGTTTGAGGGATAGATTTTTATTGCCTCTTGATATGCCTTTAAAGCTTCACCATACATTTGGTTATCAATATAACGCGATCCGAGCATTTTATACCACAAGCCAATTTGCATATGTGCGGCAACAATATCAACAACACGATTTTGATACTTGCTAATTGCCGCTTTTAGATCATTGATCGTTGTGGGATTTTGAACTCCCTCTTCTAAAGCTTGGATTCGTTTAATATTTTTTGCATTCGACCCACTACAACCGACAAATACAAGCAAGATAAAACAAAAACTGGTAACAAGTATTTTTTTATTCATAATTTTCTCCTATTATAAGGTAAGTTTTTCAATCAATTTTTTATAATTACAAGCACGCTAAATACTTACTGTAAATCAAATGTGTAAACAATAACGCTTTTATATTAGCAAAGAATGATAAAAAAGTCTTTTATTTTCTAAAAAATCGTCTTTTTTTATCAACGATTACGACATAATATTTTTACAATCAAAATATCGAGACTTGAGTTTTTTTTTTCTTTTTGGTATCATGAAAAAATATTACAATGTAAACATTAGTGGAGATACCATGAAAAAAATAGCAACTATCGCAGGATCAGATACTTCTGGCGGTGCAGGACTTCAGGCCGATTTAAAAACATTTGAAGAATATGGTTTGTATGGCATGAGTGTCGTAACCTTAATTGCTACAATGGATCCCCATAATAACTGGAGCCATGCCGTTTTTCCGCTTGAGGAGGAAATTTTACGCTCACAAATGGAAACTATTTTTTCTGGAATCGGTATTGATGCACTCAAAACAGGAATGCTGGGAACATCATACGCCGTTGAAATTGTGCGTGAATATTTAACAAAGTATAAAATTGAAAATTATGTTCTCGATCCTGTCATGGTATGCAAAGGTTCGGGTGAAGCGTTAAACCCTGAGCTAAATGCCCAAATCATAAAGGATTTGCTTCCCTTAGCAAAAATTGTTACTCCTAATTTATTTGAAGCCGGACAAATTGCAGGTATCAAAATTAAAAATCTTGCTGATATGGAAACGGCTGCAAAAATTATACATCAAAAGGGAGCGAAAAATATTTTTATCAAAGGTGGAGCAAAATTAACTGAGAACAATAAAAAAGCCATTGATGTTTTTTATGATGGCAAAGAAATGGTACAAATTGTAGATAATTTGATTGAAACAAAATGGACTCACGGGGCAGGATGCACGGTCGCAGCAGCAATTGCATCGGCTCTTGCTTACGATTATACGCTCTTAGATGCAGTAAAAAGTGCTAAACGATTTATCACGAAAAGCCTTTCTAACTCATTTGCTCTCAATAAATGGGTAGGCCCCGGAAATCCCAGTAGTTGGCGAGAAAAATCTTTCCGCTAACAACATCCCGTCGTAAATCTAAACAATAAAAACGCTCACCGTAATTAGTGAGCGTTCATCGAGCTATCGAAGGGTAAGGGCTTACACCATTCCCATACAGTATTCAACGACAATGGCAACAATTACAACAAGCAATGAAATAATAAATCCATGTATCATCGGGTTTACGCCTGACTGTTTCATGTCTTTAAAGCTTGTCGTTAAGCCAATTGCAGAAAGGGCGGCAACCATCAAAAACTTACTCAGATTTTTTGATTGCTCAATGGCAACAGAGGGAATTACGCCAAAACTATTTATAACAGATAATAAAATAAAGCCAACAATAAACCATGGCACAAGCTTAAAAATATGCAAATTGCTTTTTACTTGGCTCTCATCGCCGTGATTACGTACAATAGATCGCTTTTTAAATCGCATATTAATCAATGAAAAAATAATAACCACAGGAATAATTGAAAGCGTGCGTGTTAGTTTTACCATCGTTGCAAAGTCGCCTGCAGCCTCGCTATAGGCAAAGCTTGCCGCAACAACGCTTGAGGTGTCATTTACCGCCGTTCCTGCCCACAAGCCGTATGCAATATCGCTTAAGTTCAAGGCATGCCCCATAAACGGAAATGCAATAATCATCACCATATCGAACAAAAAAGTTGCCGACATGGCATAGGCAATGTCCTTATTGTCAGCCTCGATAACGGGAGCGATTGCAGCGATTGCAGAGCCTCCACAAATCCCTGTTCCAGCAGAAATAAGGTTTGAAAGCTTCCAATTAAGCCCCAAAAGCTTTCCAATAAAAAATCCGCCGCCAAAGCACGTAAGGAGCGTAAAAACCATGACAATCAAACTGAGTTTGCCAATTTGCAAAATCGTGTTGATGTCTAAAGACGCCCCTAATAAAATGATTGCAAATTTTAAGACTCGTTTTGAGGTAAAATGCAGGCCTTTGTCAAAAAACTTCAAATCAAAAACGGAATTTAATATCATTCCCAAAAACAACGCTATAACGGACGCTCCAATTAAATGGATAGGCAAAAGCCCCTCAAGAGTGCTCGCAACAAAGGCAATCAAGCACGCTAACAAAAATCCAAGCAAAAAATTGTTTTG
Organism: Treponemataceae bacterium; assembly: GCA_051651885.1. GTDB lineage: Bacteria > Spirochaetota > Spirochaetia > Treponematales > Treponemataceae > JBOFSR01. Next base: position 3,829 of record JBOFTD010000094.1, on the reverse strand, counting down.
CATAATGCTCCCAAACGATTTTTTCATATTTTCTCCTAAAGAATTATCACGAAAACCAACCCTTTGATTTGCGCAACTATTTTGTGATAAAATTCACAATCACCTTGATTATATCAAAAAATATAATTAATATGAAATTATCATTTATTATTAATTGATAAGAAAATATTATAGATAAAATGCTAGAATACCGATTTACCACGTTCTTAAAATTATGCGAACTTCTCAACTATCGAGCAACCGCCGAAGAGCTTAATATGACGCAGCCCGGCGTAACTCAGCATATTCAATTTTTAGAGCATGAATACGGCATAAAATTATTTACTTATAATGGAAAAAAACTGTCAAAAACAAAGGATTGTTTGCAGTTAGAAAGCTATGCGCAATCGGCAGTTTATAACGACAAAAAAATACGAGAGAGCTTAGGGGCAAACACAAAGCAATCAATGCAATTTGGTGCGACAAAAACAATTAGCCAGTACGTAATTCAAGCAAAAATTAAACAGCTGGTTGCACGGGATGATATAGAGGTTTCATTTATCACGGAAAATACCAATGCCTTGCTTGCCAGCTTGCAAAAGGCACAGCTCGATATTGCCATGATTGAGGGATTTTTTAATAAAGAAGAATTTGATTTTATGCTGATGAGAAAAGAAGCCTTCGTTGGAATTTGTGCAAAAAATCATCCATTTGCAGGACGAGACGTTTCTATTGAAGATTTGTTTGGCGAAAAACTTTTTTACCGCGAGGTTGGCTCTGGCACGCGCTCAATTTTAGAGCAACTATTACTCCAGCATAATTATTCGCTTAAAACATTTAAAAATTCCGCATGCATAAGCGATTTTTCACTCATCGAGCGTTTGGTAGAAAACAACACGGGAATTTCTTTTGTTTACGAGGTAATTGCAAATCAGAATGCACATATCAGCTCGTTTACCATAAAAGACATTGCAATAAAGCATGAATTTAATTTTGTGTACTTAAAAAACACGCAAGCAAAAAATCTTTTACACTTTTTGCATTAAAAAAGCAGTCCCGAAGGACTGCCCTAGTAAAAAATTAAACGCGGTTCGCTGAACCAAGAACGTTAATATTTTTATGCATGTATAATTTTTTCAACTCATCACGAGCAGGCCCAAGATATTTACGTGGGTCAAACTCTTCTGGTTGTGTTGCAAACATTTTTCTGATTGCAGCAGTCATTGCAAGACGGCCATCTGAATCAATGTTGATTTTACATACGGCTGATTGTGCAGCTTTGCGAAGTTGTTCCTCAGGGATGCCAACAGAGTTTGGTAAGTGTCCACCGTATTTTTCAATTTCTTTTACGTACTCAATCGGAACAGAAGAAGAACCATGTAAAACGATTGGGAAACCTGGAATGCGTTTTTCAATTTCTGCCAAAATGTCAAAACGTAATGGAGGTGGAATTAAAATTCCGTTTGCATCTTTTGTACATTGCTCTGGTTTGAATTTTGTTCGACCATGGCTTGTACCAATAGAAATTGCAAGAGAATCAACGCCTGTTTTTTTAACAAAATCTTCAACCTCTTCTGGCATTGTGTAGCTTGAATGCTCAGCAACAACATCATCTTCAACACCAGCTAAAATTCCAAGCTCGCCTTCAACAGTTACATCGTGTTTGTGAGCATAATCACAAACTTTTTTTGTCAATGCAACATTTTCTTCATAAGAATGGTGAGATCCATCAATCATTACCGAAGAAAATCCGTTTTCGATACAATCGATACAAAGCTCAAGCGTATCTCCGTGATCCAAGTGCAATGTGATAGGAATATCACAACCCAACTCGTGAGCATACTCTACAGCACCTCGTGCCATATTTCTCAAAAGATTTGAGTTTGCATATTTTCTTGCACCTGATGAAACTTGCAAAATTACGGGTGATTTTGTTTCAACACAAGCTTGAATGATCGCTTGCATTTGCTCCATATTATTGAAATTGTAAGCAGGGATTGCATATCCGCCCTTTACAGCCTTTTCAAAACCAGCTTTAGTATTAACCAAGCCTAAATCCTTGTAACTCGTCATAATAACTCCTAAAAAGTCAAGTGATTAAACGCACTATAAAAAATATGCATTTATAATTGATTAATTTTATTGCTAATTAAAAAATTAATCAAGAGGATTTTTAAAATCTCTGTGTTTCTGCAAAAAAACCAAATTTTAATCAAAATACTTGCATTAAAATATTTTTTATGCAAAGATTATTAATCTAATAATTTAAGGAGATTTACATGATCAAAAAAATTACTGTATTGATTCTGAGTGTGCTGCTCATTATGCCAGTATTTACTCAAGAAAAAGTTGCTCAAATTAAGCAACGGGGAAAAATTATTTTAGGCACGTCAGCTGATTATCCGCCGTTTGAATTTCATCTTTTAGTTGATGGCAAAGATACCATCGTAGGATTTGATATTGAAATTGCAAAAGAAATTGCAAAAGACTTAGGCGTAGAGCTCGAAATTAAAGATATGGGATTTGACGGTCTTTTGGCTGCACTTATTTCAAACAATGTTGATATGATTATTTCTGGAATGACGCCAACCGCTGAGCGCAAAAAAAATGTTGATTTTTCTGATATTTATTATACAGCGACACACGGTGCTATTATTCGTCGAGATGATGAGCAAAAATATGCAAATTCAAGTGATTCCCTAAAAAATGTTATAATTGGTGCTCAAAAAGGTAGTATTCAAGTTGAAATTGCAAAAAAGCAAGTTAAAAACGTAAGCGAAAAAGCTCTTAAAAATACTCACAAACAAATAAAAGAATTAGGAACAATTAGCGATTTGATTATGTCTTTAAAAGGTAAAAAAATCGAAGCAATTATAGCAGAAATACCTGTAGCAGAACCATTTGTGCAAAAGAATCCTGATTTAATGATTACAAATTTTCGCTTTGAGGTTCCAGAAGACGGTTCCGCTATTGCGATAAAAAAAGGTAATGCAGATCTTATAGATGCCATAAACACAACACTTCGTCGGCTTATTGCGGAAGGTAAAATTAATCAATTTATTAGTAATGCAAATGAGCTTACCAATAAACTATAATTAAGAATTCATTCACAAATAAAAAAAGGATATATTTTTATATCCTTTTTTTATTTATATAATGTAAAAATAGCAGTTTCAAATATCAAAATTCGTATTAATTAAATCACATAGGTTCTTGACTAGCAAAATTAGGAAAACTTTACCATTTTTTTGATAATTGTGAATAAATCATCATTGCGATGATTATATCTGAACTCACATTCCTTTAAGTGTATCACAAAGCTATCCGAATTACAACCATTAAATTTTGCTAGTCGCCATTTTGCTTAACGTACTTGTACGCAACTCCAAAAATTTTCACTGCCATTAACGTGGCTTTTTCCTCTGACAAATTCATCATGACTGTGATAGACTCGATAGTGATCATATCCATTTAGCACAAGCCCGTCATACTGATAAAGCAAGAGAATAGATTTAAGAATAACGGAGAAAAGGTGGGATTTGACGGGATATATTGAGATTTATTTTGTAATTGAGTTGCACAGACGAAACAAGTTTCGTTATGAAACTCGTTTGCTGAATATTTGTGAAAGCTTTTTAATTTATGTTAGCAGTGAATACAGACTTTTTTATTTTATACTAGCCTTAGTTTATCCATGAAAATGGAAGGGAGGTGAGGTATGAAAAAATTAATTAGTCTTTTAGGCTTGATTGTAATTTTAGTGGCAGCCTTTTTGCTTGCACTTGTTACTGTTTTTGCCGTTCCAACTAAAATATTCATTTTGGTTGTTTCAGTAGTAATTTTTATTTGT
>JBOFTD010000093.1:0-10891 GCA_051651885.1 Treponemataceae bacterium | reverse complement strand
TAATGATAAGATAACCGGCATCTTTAAGTTTTTTGAGGGTATCTATAACGCCTTCAATAAAAATAAAATCATTCCACTTTGAAACATAGCCGGTATCAATATTAATCGTTCCATCTCTATCTAAAAAAATTGCTTTTTTTTTCATGTCTTTGATTTTTCCAAAAGTCTCGTCGTTGAAAAGCCTTCAACAATGGGAATTGTCTCAACTTTTTGGGCAAATTCTCTTCCTATAATATCTTCAACTTTGTAATCACCGCCTTTTACCAAAACAGAGGGCTCAATTACTTTAATAATTTCATAAGGAGTATCTTCTTCAAAAAGAATAATATAATCAACAAAAGAAAGATTGCCAAGCATTTCAGCTCGCACAAGTTCTGTATTAATAGGACGATTTTCTCCTTTAAGACGCTTTACAGAGTTATCTGAATTAAGTCCGACAATCAAAATATCGCCAAGCAACCGTGCTTTTGCAAGATAGCGAACGTGACCAATGTGCAAAATATCAAAACAGCCGTTGGTAAACACAATGTTTTTATTATTTTTCTTCAAATTTTTTATAACGGATATAAAATTTTGTCGAGAAAGTAATTTGCTGTTTTCGCTCGGAAGTTCTTGCACAATTTCTGCAAGGCTTACCGCATAGGTTCCAAAATGAGCAACACTAATTCCTGCGGCTATATTTGCCATTTGCACCGACTCAAAAATAGTAAAATTCTGTAACGCAATAAAAAAAGCAAGCGTTGAAATGACCGTATCTCCTGCACCGCATACATCAAAAACTTCTTTTGCCTGCGTTTTGACGGTGTTCATAGTATTAGTTTCATCTAAAAGAGACATTCCCTTTTCAGATCGTGTAATCAAAAGATTTTTAATAGAAAGTGCTGTTTTAATTTTTTGTGCCTGTAATTCAATATCATCATCTTTATTGTTAATATTTTTTTGAGCGATATCGGACAGCTCTTTAAGATTAGGAGTAATAAAGTCTGCTTTGCGATACTTATTCCAGTCTTTTCCTTTAGGATCGACTAAAACTGCTATATTATTTTTATGTGCGGCTTCAATTAAATACTCACATAAAGTATTGGTACATGTACCTTTAGCATAATCAGAAATAACAATTGCATTGATTTGTGTGTTTTCAAAAATACTATCAAGAAGAGATTTTATCTGATTTTCAATACCTTCATCAAGCGGCGTATTATTTTCACGGTCAATTCGCATCATATGATGATTATCAGCAACAAGGCGAGATTTTGTAATAGTCGGTTTAAAATCACTTTGTAAAAGATAGTTTTGAATATTCATTTTTTGCAAAAGAGCAAAAAGTTCTTTTTGAGAGCTGTCTTTTCCACAAATGCCACACAAAAAAGTTGTTGCACCGAGTGCAGTAAGGTTTGCCGCAACATTTGCAGCCCCGCCTAAAACAAATTTTTGTGATTCAACATTTAAAATAGGAACAGGCGCTTCAGGTGAAATTCGATTTACCGATCCAAAAATATATTCATCAAGCAAAATATCGCCAAAAACAAGAATATTCACTTTTTTTTGAATGCTGATTAGTTTACTTTTAAGTTCCATCATGTCATTCATCCAAAGATTCCTCGACAATTTCGCAAATAATATGCCCGATAAGGCCATGAATTTCTTGTGTTCGATCGCTTTGTTCCGAATTAATAGTAATTTCAATATCACATTTATTTTTTAAAACACCGCCATCTTTGCCGAGTAAACCTAAAACGATAAGGCCATTTTCTTTTGCAAAATCGACGGCTTTTACCACATTAGGGCTTTTTCCCGATGTTGAAAGAGCAAATACAATATCACCGTGTTTTGAAAGTCCCTCTAACTGACGAGAAAAAATTTCTTCATAACCATAATCATTTCCAATCGAAGTAATAATAGAAGTGTCAGTCGTAAGTGAAATCGATTTATACGCCCGACGATTTTTTTTAAATCTTCCAACAAGCTCTGCCGCAAGATGTTGACTATCCGCTGCACTTCCCCCATTTCCCATAAAAAAAATAGTATTACCATTTTGCAAGGCACTCACTACCGTTTTTGCCATCGCGGTAATTGCCTCAAAATGTTCCTTTTGAAGATTTTTACAAAAAAAGATATGCTCGTCGATTATATCATGTATATTTCTCATACTACCCTTAAATGCTTGCTAATAGATTTTTTACATCCTCATACGGATAAAATTTATTATTCTTAATTCCGTAAGAATTCTAATTCTATAAGAATCCTGATTTTATAAGTATAAAGAAATCACAGGCAAAATGCAATAATACTATAGTAAATTATTTTCCATAAGAGCATTGATTACCATTTGAGGCGTAAGTTGTTGCATACACTGGGGTTTTTTGTCATTGCAAGCATATTCAAAACCCAAGTTAAGACACGGAGAGCACGCAACATTCTGCGGAAAAAGATTAATACTTGTGTTATGCACGCCACCCCAGCGCTTAGTATTTGTCGGGCCATTAAGAGAAATAGTTTGAACGGCAAGGCTATCTGCAAGGTGTAAAATTCCTGTATTAACCGTAATCAGTGCAACAACGCTTTTAAGCAAGGTTGCACTTTGTGCAAGGGAAAGTTTGCCAACACAATTGATTATTAAAGAATTATGTGCCTTCATACAAAAATCTTCTGCCGGTAATGTATCGTCTTTTGATCCAGTAAGATAAATAGTAAAACCTTTTTCGCCCAGTATTTTTGCCAAAGCAACCCAATTATTACACGACCATTGACGCATATAACTTTTTGTTCCACCGGGAAATAAATGAAAGACAAATGATTTTTTTTCTACGATAAAATTTAAGCTCTCGCTAAGAGAAAGTGACGGAAAATTATCTTTTACAATTCCAACTGATTGAATAATATTTTTGTAATTCGTTAATTCATGCACGTGATTTGAGTGTTCAATCCAACTATCGTACAAAAGATGACGATTCATATTTTGTTGTTTAAATCCAACTGCGTAATCGCCATGTAGAAAAAAGGCAAGAATTGCTCCAATGTTTGCCCACGGTGTAAAATCAAGCACCAAATTTGCATGCGACATTTTTTTTATTTTACTCATTGAGGAAAAGGGATTTTTAATATTAAAAACAAAAAGAGTATCAACCATTGTAAGGTGATATGCAATTCCCTTGTTGCTATTTGAGCAAATAAGGGTAATCTTTGCGTTTGAAAGCGTATCTTTTATATCTTGCAAAACAGCAGAGAGCAAAATAGTATCCCCAATTGCACCTAATTGAATAACAACTATGTTTTCTATATTCTCCAGCGTACCTAACTGCCTTTTTTTTTGAAAAAAGTGCATAAAAAAAATAAGAAAATTGCCAACCACAGAGTCTACTAATTTATATAGTTTATTGCCCCGCTCTTTCATCCTAATTCCTCTAATTCTTTAATCCATAAATGACTTTCAGCATCGCTTGGCATTCGCCAATCCCCTCTTGGAGAAAGACAAATGCTGCCAACTTTTGGTCCATCAGGAAGGCACGACCGCTTAAATTGTTGCGAAAAAAATCGATTAAGAAATATTTTTAACCATTTTTTTATTTCAGTTTTATCAAAGGCATCTTTAAAGGCATGCTCTGCTAAAAAAAGTATTTTTTGGGGTGAAAAACCAAAACGCAGAAAGTAATAAAGAAAAAAGTCATGCAAATCGTAGGGGCCAACAATATCTTCAGTTTTTTGAGAAATCATTCCATTAACGGGAGGTAAAAGTTCTGGGCTTACGGGCGTTTCAATAATTGCCTGCAAAACAAGGGCTATATTTCCTTGATGTGTTTGCGAAAAAGAGCTGACTAACGATTTTACCAAGGTTTTCGGAATGGAAGCGTTAACTGAGTACATTGACATGTGATCTCCATTATATGTTGCCCATCCTAATGCTAATTCTGATAAATCCCCTGTGCCAATTACAAGGCCGCCAACTTGATTTGCAACATCCATTAAAACTTGGGTTCGCTCTCGAGCTTGGCAATTTTCGTACGTTATATCAAGCGTTTTCTCATCATGAGAAATATCTTTAAAATGCTGCATAACAGATTCTTTTATAGGAATTATTTTAATCGTCGTACCAAATTCTTTTGCTAAGGTAAGCGCATTATTTTTAGTATGCTCAGTAGTGCCAAAACACGGCATAGTAATAGCAATAATACCTTTAACATCAAGGGCAAGAATCTTAAACGCTTCAATCGTAATCAAAAAAGCGAGTGTTGAGTCAAGACCACCAGAAAGTCCAATAACAACTTTTTTTACCTTTGTGTGCTTGATTCGTTTTATTAAGCCATGTGCTTGAATGGCAATAATTTCTCTACAGCGATTATGAAGTTTTTCATTTGAGATAGGCACAAAAGGATGAGCATTAATAATTCTTTTTAGCACTGTCGATGATGAAAAACCAGCCTTCTCAATATCTATACTAATACTAAGATAATCACTTGGGGATTGTGAATGATTAATGCATTTATTTTGCTCTGTTGCAAACGTAGTATTTTTTTGTCTCTCTTTTAGTAAAAGTTCTGTATCTATATCGCTGATAATATAATCTTTGCTTGCAAAAGGCATTTTTTCTGCCATAGTGATTCCATTTTCTGCAATAAAACTATTGCCAGAATACACGACATCCGTTGTAGATTCGCCTGCTCCCGCATTAGCGTATGCGTACGCACATAACAGTTTTGAGCTTTGCATTTCAACAAGCGATTTTCGATAGTGTGCCTTCGAAACCGTATCGTTACTCGCCGAAAGATTTACGATTATGCTTGCACCGTGTAAAGCATGGTAGGATGAAGGAGGAATAACCGCCCATAAATCCTCGCAAATCTCAGCTGCTATGTTTAAAAAAGGATTTTTCTTATCATTAATAAGTATCTTTGTCCCAAAGGGAACTTTTTTATCAAAAAGAAGAATACTAGTATTATCTGCACAAAACGATGCAAAATAACGTTTTTCATAAAACTCATTGTAGTTTGGAATATATGTTTTAGGAATTATAGCAAGTAGAGAGCCATTGTAAATAACTGCTGCTACATTGTACAGCGTGCTATTATGCAAAAGAGGCAAGCCAACAAAAACAAGAGCCTTTGAAAAAGCAGTATGCTTTATAATAGCAAGCAACTCACTTTGAGCTTGTTCGAGTAAGGTCGTTTGAAAAAACAAGTCCCCACAAGTATAAGAGGTAATGCATAATTCAGGAAAGACTATAATACTAACATTTTTTTTTGACAGTTCTGTAATATGGCTAATAATCGTCTCAGCATTTTTTTTACAATTGGCCACTGCCGTTTCTGGTGATACGCAGGCAAGTCGAATAAAACCAAAATCACTACTATTCGTATTCATAAGCGTAAGTATAGTGAAAAAAATAATTTCAATCTAGCAATTGGCAGGTAAATTAAGAAAAATACTCCGTTAAATTTTGCTTTGCCAGCAGATACAGCTCTTTGGTAGCCTGCTCAATAGCAGGTTGTGCAAAAATAGCAGAAACAAGGGCAACCCCTGCAAGGTTGCAGTTTTTTAAAAGATGAATATTGTTTTTTCCTATACCGCCAATAGCAACGACAGGGATATCAATACTTTGTGCAATTAATTTCAATTGATCAAGGGGAACATCACAGGCATCTTCTTTTGTATCAGTGCTAAAAACGGCACCAACACCCACATAATCAGCACCTTCTTGTTGTGCAATCAAGGCCTGCTCAACGGTGGTTACCGAAACACCTAATATTTTATCAGCATTAAGCCTTTTGCGAACATCACTAATGGCATGGATAATATCACTTTGCCCAACATGAACACCATCAGCATTAACTGCAAGCGCCACCTCAAGATTATCATTTATATAAAGGGGAATACTATATGTATCTGTAATAGTTTTTACTTTTTTAGCTTGTAAGACAAAGTTCTCAAAGGAAAGATGTTTTTCCCTCAGTTGCACGCACGTTACCCCCCCTTTAATTGCCATCTCTACATGATCTTCAAGAGCATCTCCGTTAAGCCAGCGAGTATCAGTTACCGCATAGAGCAACAAATCTTTTTTAATGCACTTCATACAGAGCTTCCTTTTGGAGTGTACTATCAGTAAGCATGCTCATTGCATCGATTAAGAAGTTTTTAAAACTTGCCGTACCTGACTGTGTTTGCACCATTTTTGTATGTGCTGTCTCTCCACAAATGCCCATTGCACAAACAGCAGTAAGGCTTGCCGCTAACATATTTTCTGGCGTATTGCTTGCAAAACTACCAGCAAATGACGCAAGGGCTGCTCCTAACATGCAACCACTACCTGTAATATTAGTCATCATTGCATGCCCATTACGCACCGTGTATACACTTTGAGGGTTTGCAATAAAATCAACTACTCCCGAAAGTGCAATGACAGCCCCTGTTTTTGCACTTAAAGATTGTAAGAAGTTCCGTGTTTCCTCAACATGAACGTTTTTAACCACATCACAGGTATGGGCGTCCACTCCTCGAGTCTGTGAATCAAGCCCTGCTAAAAACTTAAGCTCAGAAGCATTTCCCCTAATAATAGAAAACCGTACTTCTTTTAAGAGGTCTTTTACGATATTATTTCTAAACGCGGATGCACCCGCTCCCACAGGGTCAAGAATAACGGGAATCCCCTTATGATTTGCGTGTTTTCCTGCACTAATCATTGCCCGTATTGACTGCTCGTTAGGCGTTCCCATATTAATATATAGCGAAGAGGCAAGGTTTATAATATCCTGTGCCTCAGATTGATTATCAGCCATAATAGGAGATCCACCGCAGGCTAAGATTATGTTAGCACAGTCGTTTACCGTAACATAATTAGTAATTGCATGAACCAAAGGCTTTTTGTTTCTTGTCTCTTGTAGAATTGCATGAACCATTATCTAAAGGGTATACTAAAACACTTCCTTTGTCAAATACTCATCCCCCTAAAGCAAACACTCCCTCCTACCCCATCCTTTTGCAAAATCCATAGGCCTTCTTACAAGCCTTTGTAAAGCTTAATGTATTCTTTGGTTGCACTGCGCCACGAATAGTTTTTTTCAATATATTGGGCAGCATACGCTATCATCGAGGTAAGCTTTTTGTAATGCTTTTGCTTAAAGTCAACCGCTTCAAGCAAGGCACTACTCAAATGCTCCTTGGTATTGCCCGTGTATAAAAACCCTGTTTTATGGGGTATGATTTTTTGTAAGCCACCGACAGCATGAGCAATAGGGACTGTTCCAAAGATTTGTGCAATAAAATCCTCTAAGCCACACGGCTCAAAATAGCTGGGCAAAACTAAAAAGTCATTTAAGGCAACGCATTGGCGAGCAAGGGATCTCTCATATCCTTGTAAAAAAAGATAGCGTCCCTCATAGTGGCGGGCAAGCTCAATGTGCAAGGCCTCTAAGGCAGGGTCTCCTTGACCAAGCAACACAAAGCAGGTATCATCCGTCTTATCTAAAACAATCCGTGCAGCCTGTGCAAAAACATCAAGCCCCTTTTGCAAGGCAATTCTACCTTGATAGCCAAAGTATACACTCTGTTTTCTCGGATTAATCGAGCCAAAGATAGTAAGCCCCTGCTTTTCAATGACAGAAGGATTATGCGTAAGCGTATCAAAAAAAGCCTTTCGAGCGTCATACTTTCCTTGCAGGTCACCTGTTTTAGGATTAAAGGGAGCAAAGAGCAAGCTTTTTTGCGTATCAGTTGGGTCATAGTTGTCAAAATCAATGCCATTCGTTATGCCAGTAATGTGACGTTTATGCTTTGCTAACACCGAGCAAAGATGTTCTGAAAACTCATCATGATAGGTCAGCAATTCCTTAGCATACCATGGCGAGACCGTCGATAGCAGGGCATCGCTTTGTGCTGCCATCAAAAACGGCTCAATAGCTCCTGCATGGTTTTCACCACGGTGCAACACAGAGGGCGGCAAATCAGTGAGTAAGCAAGCACTCTCAAGCGTTGGGATTTGCTGGCGATAGCCGTCCCCTGCATTATGAATACTAACAACAAACACCGTCTTTTCAAATAAGGAGTGATACGCCTCAGTTTTTGCAAGCGTTGGCAGTAATGCTGTATGAGCATCCTGACAGTGAATAATATGTGGCGGCTTTTGCGTCAATTGTGCATAGACTAACACCGCCTTTTGTAAAAGAATATTAAGCGTATTAGCATCGGTATGACCCGTAGATCTTTTGTGCAAAGGATTCTCGTTTTCATCTTGTGATGTATAAGTATACACCGCCTTTTTTTCGCTAAAACACGGACTATCAACAAAGATTATAGGAATACCATTACAAAAAGCTTTTTTATACGTGATCACATGCGGTATGTGCGCACACATAATCGTTGCACTCAAACCCGTCTTCTCAACAGAAATCTCATCAAAAGAAGTACAGCCATACAAAGGCATAAACGTTGTTATAGAAAGCCCTTCACTGTGCAAACCCTCAGCAAGAGAGCGTGCAACATTTTTAACGCCCCCCGCTTCAGCAATACCCGCATATTCCCTCGTTACCTGCCAAACACACTTCTTTTTCTCAGAGCAGGCACTAACAAAATCTTTGCGTAACACTTGCGCCCCATGACAATACTGATGCACGGGAGGATTTTCCATATAGACTGTAATCATTATGCGAATAGTACACGCAAGGGAGTTTTCAACAGGCGGCTCAAGGGCACAAAACAAAGGAGTGATTGAGGCATACCCACCCTTACGTAAAGCCGTTGCAGGATTGAGAGCATGTAAATCGCCTGTCATCGTAAACTGAATGGAAACAATATCAGACTCACTAAACGAATTGTAGGCAAGAATTTGCTCATATAAATCAACCACATTTTTTTTAATTGACGAGGCAGTGTCCTTTACACACGTTGCCCCACGAATTGCATACAGCCGTTTTGTTTTTTCCATGCTCTATCATCGCTAAAAAGGTAAAAAAAATCAAGTTGTTCTATAGGATAAATCACACCAATTGATAGCGAACAGCCTACCACCACAGCAAACCTCTTGTTCTTTGGGCGTTACGGTTTTACAAACCGTCGGGCTTTCCGTTTGTATCTTTTTATCTTGTGTCAGCAAGATAAAAAATATACCACTGCAATCCCTAACGCACACGAGTACTACCTCTAGTGATTTGTTTATAGCACTATAAAGAGTTCGCTTATAGTACTAGTAAAGTAAGCATGTCTATACTAGTAATGGCGGAACCTCCTTACGAATTAAAGAGGTAAGTCTGCCCTAGTAATGGTGAGACATACCACCCTAGTAAAGGTGAGACATGCCACCCTAGTAATGGCGAGACCCCTACCCTAGTAAAGGCGAGACATGCCACCTAGTAATGGCGAGACCCCTACCCTAGTAAAGGCGAGACCTCTACCCTAGTAAAGGCGAGACCTCTACCCTAGTAATGGTGAGACATGCCACCCTAGTAATGGTGAGACATGCCACCCTAGTAATGGTGAGACATGCCACCCTAGTAATGGTGAGACCCTTCACCTAGTAAAGGTGAGACCCTTCACCTAGTAATGGTGAGACCCTTCACCTAGTAATGGTGAGACATGCCACCTAGTAAAGGTGAGACCCTTCACCTAGTAAAGGTGAGACATGCCACCCAGTAATGGTGAGACATGCCACCCTAGTAATGGGGGGTATGTCCAAGATAGTAATGGGGGTATGTCCAAGATAGTAAAGGGAGGACATCCAAGATAGTAATGGGGGGACGTCCAAGATAGTAATGGGGGGACATCTAAGATAGTAATGGGGGGACGTCCAAGATAGTAATGGGGGGACGTCCAAGATAGTAATGGGTGAGGGGTCTACCCTAGTAATGGTTGAGGGGTCTACCCTAGTAAAGGAAGGACGTCCAAGATAGTAATGGGTGGTACGTCCAAGATAGTAAAGGCGAGACCTCTACCCTAGTAATGGTGAGACCCTTCACCTAGTAAAGGCGAGACCTCTACCCTAGTAATGGCGGAACCTCTCTACGAATTAGGAGGTAGGTCTACCCTAGTAAAGGTTGAGGGGTCTCAGATAGTACTACAGATAGTATCTTGACATTTTGGTGTTTTTTGAGTAGTCTGTGTGCTTGCCGTATGAAACATATTTTATACTTAGGTATCCAGATACTTTGTGTTTTATTTTTATTTTTCTCGTGTGATACATCCTTTCAAGGTGGAAACCTTGTCATAGCGGGTGGCGATACCATATCAATTGATGATTCAATGTCATCCTATCAAATAACCTTTGCTCAGCGTCCTGCGGGCACTTTACAATATGAATCAAATAATCCGAGTGTTGCAACGGTTGACTCTAAAGGGCTTGTAAGTATTTTACAAATCGGAACCGTTGAGATAAGCATACGGCGCCGTCAAAACTGTCAACAAAAACTTGTTGAGTCAAAGGTAACGATTATTATAACTAAGGCTCCGGTGCGGGTAAATACGCTTAACGTAACGCCACCTGAGGTCTCAATAACAATAGGACACTCAGTTTTTTTAGAAGCAACAGTCGAGCCCAGTGATGCAACGAATAAAACTGTTGTCTGGAAATCTGAAAATGAAGGGATAGCAAGGGTAAGCCAAGAAGGTGAAGTCACGGCTATATCAGAAGGCGAAGTTATTATTACGGCAACGGCACAGGATGGCGGGCTTTCTAAAACAAGTCTTGTTACGGCAACGGCACAAGTTTTTCCAATAACAGAAATTAAACTTCCTGACAGCATAGATATAGCGTTAAATACTACTGAAGAAATTACAGCAACAATAGTCCCTCTAAATGCAACGAATAAAACGCTTGTGTGGGATATAGAAGACAAAACTATTGCAACACTGACTCCTGAAAGAAGCATTGTGCGAGGAAATCATACAAAAACGATAGTAGGTCTTAAAG
>JBOFTD010000092.1:0-2427 GCA_051651885.1 Treponemataceae bacterium | reverse complement strand
ACTCTTGATGAGTACGTGCAAACCTTAATAGGAGAAAATCGAGGTAGTGTAAATGATTATCGTGTTTCTGTTTGTGCAGGAGATTTTTTGGTAGGAAAAAACAAGGCTCAAAAAAGTATTCTTGGTAAATACGTGGGCGTTTTAGCTTCTCGAAAAATTCATCAAGCTCCCGATGCACTAAAATTTGGAAATATTCCTTCTGAAGAAGAAATACTCATTGAAGACGATACGTACCTTGAAATGCTTGAAGAAAGTGGATTTATAACCGTGCGTAAAATTATTGGCTTGAGTGGGCTTTATGTGACGAGTGGACGAATGCTTGTTGAAGATTCAAGTGATTATAAAACGGTTGAGCGTGTGCGTGTTATGAATGAGGCTTGTTATTTAGTTAGAAAAGTCCAGCTTGATTATCTGAATGACAATGTTGAAATTGGTTCTGATGGCTCACTCACAGGAATTGAAATGTTAAAAAAACAAAGTGAAATTCCGCTGGAGCAAATGATTACTGACAAGATTATTTCTGATGCAGAAATTATTATTCCTAGTGGTCAAAATATTCTTGCAACTGAAACGGTCAAAACCAAAATAAGAATTATCCCTCTTGGAAAAATGCGTTTTATTGAAAATGAAATTGCATATAAAAATCCATTGCTTGGATAATAAATACTTTTTATAGAATGTATTAGGAGAAAAAAAATGATTAATGGCATAGTGTATGATTTTCAGTCAATTAAATTAATGCTACCAAGTGGACCTGTTATTCTTTGTGAAGACATTTCATACAAAGATAAAATTGACAGTGAAGTAGTAACGGGTATGAACGGATTACCTGTTGGTGTTGGTATGGGGGAATATTCTGGCACGTGTGATGTTGTTTTTTCACGCAGTGATTATGAAAGAGCAACACTTATTGCAAGTTTTTATAATTTAGGGGCAATTCCCATTGTAATTTTCTATGGTCATTTAGGGCAAATACCTATCATTGATACTTTAATGGTGCATTTTAATGATCGTGATTTTAGTGCAAAAAAGGGAGATAAAAATCTTAATGTTTCACTAAAAGGTGTTTTAACAAAAGTCTTGATAACAAACGGCAAACCTGCCTATGTGTCAGTATAGTTTTTTGCGATGTAAAATTATTTTATAGGAGAGTAAAAGATGGATTTAACAAAAGAAAAGGTTGCAGAATTAAAAGCAACTCATGGTGAAATTTATAATAGTGAGTATAGATGGAGTGATAAAGATGGACAAATGCACACGCTAGCCTTTGTGTATAAAAAACCTGTAATGGCTCATTTGGAGATGTTTCAAAAAGAAAGTGAAAAGTCTCCTGTGATAGCACAATCAAACTTGATGCGAAATTTAATTGTGTATCCTGAAGCCTCTGATGTAATGAAAAAAGTTGAAATATACACTTCTGTAATTGCAGACTTTGTTACGGAGGAGGTTGTCCCTTTTTTCGGCAAAGTGACAGAAAGGAAATCTGTCAAGCTGTAGAGGTAAGGCTATACATTAGAAAGTTTTTATCTATTGATGTAAGTTTGATGGGGATTGATGAGGCTTTACGTTTGATTGAAGAGGCAAACATTGCTCGTGATATTGATAAGAATTTATTGATTGAAAGTATGAGCGAGGCAATTAGTCTGTGCTTTGGCAGTTAGTTTCTTGTGCTTTGCTTTTTTTAATGTAAAAAAAAGCAAGTGCAACAAACGCAATAAGAGGGCCAATCCCAAAAAAAAGAGCAATTATTATATCAACTATAGTTGTTTGAAAAAACATTATATACCTCTTGCAAGAGTATACCTAAGAAAAGGAGTAAAAACAAGTGGCAAATTTTTTTGCAAATATAAAAATGACATTCACCGATGCGGCAAGCCAACCTATGCAAAAAATGCGTGCTAATTTAGGTGGTATTCAAGATGCAACAAAAAAGATTAATAACGGTAGTGGAATGCTTGCCCTTAGTAGTCAACTTGGTATGGCTTCTGCAATGATTGCTCCTTTTCAACAAAAATTATCGAGTGCATTAGATTCCTGTAGTACATCTGCAAGTGGACTTGAGAACTCACTTGCTGCGGTTCGCTCTGTTCTTAATACGAACAATGCTATTGGTGGTGATATAGCAAAAACATATGACATTATGAAAAAAGCTTCGTTTGATTGGGCAAATGGTACAACAAAAGGTAGTAATCTTGCAACCACAAGCACCGCAGAGTTTGCTAAAACTTCTTATAGCATGATAAGTGCAGGCCTTGATGCAGCTTCTGCTATTGAGGCGACGCAACAAAGTTTAGTACTTGCTAAGGCAACTATGGGAATGATAATGCTATGACAGATCATTATACGCACATACAACTAAAAGATCAGAAGCAAGCTTTACAATTTATGTGATATAAAAGGAAATCTAATTAGACTAGTTTCTCTGTA
>JBOFTD010000091.1:0-5226 GCA_051651885.1 Treponemataceae bacterium | reverse complement strand
AACCGCAGGGCATAAATATTTTTTCTAAATAAATCCATTCGAGGATATATCTTTTCATCAGGGTTCTCGTATTCAAATAAAAACTCTACCATTTCATTATTTGCCCAGTTATACCCCGAATTTGGTACAAAAAAATTTCTCAAATCCTTACTTATTTTATCTTGCGAAAGAACTTTAACATCATTCGTATTTGCAATATTACTGATAGGATTAAACACTGTTGGAAGCCATACCATTTGATTACTGCCTGTTACACCATTATATATAGTAGACACAGAACCTTCAGTAGGATTAATCCCTATAAAAAGAGAAACTTTTCCAAAGTCTGGCAAGACTTCTGTACCGAGAGCTTGCAACCGTGTTGCTAATATAAAATTTTTATTATTCCCCAGTGCTTGAGTTCCATCAAAAATCCGTAACGCTCCAGAAACATTATCTATATCATCCTCTGCAATTATTCCAGTGTAAGCATACAAAGCATCAACAAAATTTACCGCAAAATCACTTAAAACATATTCACTTTTAGTTGCATCTTCAATGTCTTCCCGATAATAATACATAGGATTATCACTTGCATCAATAATCAACGGAATAAAATCCCACTGACCTGTAATAGGATCAGGGCGCCTCTCTGTTGGCTTTTTTACTCGTATATTATAAAAAAGAATATCTTCAATCGAAACTTCTCGTGTTAAGGTCAAGATAACACCTGTGGCATGTTCGCTATCTTTTTCAATACGAGCAGCGATTGATGTGTCTATTAATCCTTCAACAATCGCATCATACCAATAATCATCAGCAGCCTCAGCATCAAATTCAGGAAGTTTTCGCGTATCAACTATAACAAGCTCACTAGGCATTGTCGCTAATAAATCATACGAATTTCCTAATATTTCATATTTCGTTGCCATTTTTCTATCAAAAAGAAGAAAAATCTCTTTTCCTTTAACTGCAGCAACACTCATTCTAAAAGCAGGAGGAGTCCTATTAATAATTTCTGCATCAACAACTGTTTTTAATCTATTACCTGCAAGATCAGTTATATAGCCCTTATCTTCATCATAGGTAATTAAAAAAATACTGTTTAAGAAAAACTTTTGCGTTTCATCTTCACCACCGTCGCTCCCATCCTTTAAAAATACCGACAAATAAAGTCCATCGATAGGAGGAATATCAGGAGCTGGCGCCTGTTGATTTTGAAAGAAGTACGGAAGCTGAATCGGCTGTAAATATTTTTCGCTAAAAAAGTGAGGCACAGATCCAGAAGTTTTTAATCTAAAAGAAAGTGCTGTATTCAAGCCAATCAATGAAGAAGCACGAATTCCACCTCTCGTACGCTCCCCTAAGCCCACCGTTTGTTCATTAAACGGTCGTGAACTACCGCGATCCTCTGCTGCAGGAATGAACCCTTCATTAGGAAGCGATTGATTTATCCAACCATGTCGAGAAACCCATTTATATTTGCCATAAGGCTCTTCATCTGAACCATCATATCGGGGACTATTATCAAAAAAATGAAATTCCATTGCATTTACCCAACCCGTAGTTCGATCTTTTTCAAGCGGAACAATTTCATGAGAATTAGTACTTGCCCCATCATCCCATGTTAAAGAAAAATCCTCCCTTCGTGGCAAATATTTTGCAATCGTAGGCGGAGAGGCATCCCAGCCTCCATACATGGTGCCAATTTCAATAGAATTATTTATTACCACATCACCGTGAGCCGGAGGAACAATAGCATTTCCTATATCTGTTGCACCAGAGGCGTCACACAAAAACTCATTTGGCACAAAATAGGCAACACCACGGGGAAGAACCGCCTCATCGATAAAACCCTCCCAGTTAAATGTTTCAATCTCATTTACCGTTATTATGCTTGTAACATAGGAAGCGATACCTATACGAATACGAGCAGGATATTCTTTTTCATTTTCATTAACTCCACTAGGCGAAAAAATCTTATACAAAGAATGCACCGTAGTATCCCCCGCAGGATTTGCACGACTACCTGTTTTTAATCGCCCATATTCGCTAGTAAAATAGCCTACAACTTCAATTCCTTGATCGCCTACTTCATTAATAGCGCCCCCGTGTTGATCGTAAGCGGCAAAGTTTTCTTGAGATTTTAAGTTTTTTCCATCCCACAACGGGCTTCCAGCCCCAAATCGCATAGGCTCTGTATACTGAATTTCAATAAAATTATGAGCATCGTACGGCCTTTGTACATTAGCAGATTGTTCGCCATCCAAAGTTCGCCGATGTTGTTCTTGACCTGTTCGCACCGCCATAGCCGTAGGAGAACATCTGTCTTCAACCGCATTAAAACGTGCACTACCACTATAATGCATAATACGATTTTTATATTTATCACGCAACGTTTGATACAAAGCATTAAGAGCTTTGGGAATTTCAATATTAGGAACTATGTCACGATGCCCAAATTCTATCTTTCCAGAAGAGTTACGCCGTCCTCTATCAAAACTATCTGCATGACCTTTGCTTATTCCCGTTGCATCGGTGTTCCATCGTTGTGCAGCAGTCTTATTGGTGCGTAAATAAATGACACCAGTAGTAATATCTCCTTTGCCATTTGTTGACTCAGTACACTCAGGATCAGTAAAAATTCCACTAAAAGCAAGAGTGCCATTATGAAATTTTATATTAGACAACGCTTTACTAATTTCATCATTAGAATTTTCAATTACGACGGTTTCAGCTAAGCCTTCGTATCCAAGCTCCAAACGAATAATATCATCAAAAATCGTGTAAGTTCCACTTAAGGCAATAAATTTTTCAAGCGTTTTATCATTTTTATGTATGAGTGGCCGCAAAAAACCAATATTTATATTATCAGCTCCATCAGTACAGCTTTCTGCTGCAGAAATAAAAGCCTCTTTTGTATCATCTTTTGATTGTACAATCACACTAGTAAATGTTGCATGGTAAGCTTCCGCAAAGGCATCAAGTGCAGAATCGTTTGCAGGAATAATAATAGTACAGTTCGATAAATCTACACCATTATCATAAAAATTGCCACCAATGCTCAGCTTATAAGTCGCAAGGTCAATTGTTGTTGTATACGCAGCACTCATTAGATCTTTATTAGGAAAAGCTGTGGGAAAAGCACTCAAATTTGGGGCTGCAGTATTTCCCTGCCTACCTGAATGATTATACATAAAAAGATTTAAAACGCCACTTTGCCCTGCCACGCTATCATTATACATATCAGAAGGATTGCCTTTAAGTAAAACAAGGTCTTTATCAACAGAAAAATCAGCTCGGGCTTGTACATTTCCGGCAAAAATCGCCAGATTTTGTGCTACACGAAGGTTGTCAAAAATAACGGTTTTCGTATTTGCATCAATAAACATATTTTTTTCAAACAAAAGATCATCCGTTGTGATGGTGGTTTCGCCATCAATATACGCATCAGCTGCAAAGCTCCCCTTGGTAATAATAAGCGTTCCTGCAAGTTGATTTAAGCCATTTCCTGTTTGCACAAAAGTACTAATATCAGCATTTGCACCTTCTTGTATTCGAAAATAACCACTGTTATCACTTACCGTATTAATAGTCAGCGTATCAACTTTTACCTTTACTTTCGTCCCAAAAACAATATTATTTTCTGTGTCTCTAACGGTAGCTCCTACTTTATTTGAATTAATCGTTACCTTGTTATCAGAATTTATATCTGCATCAAATATAACTGAATTAGAGGATGACCAAATAAAATCCGTTGTATTAGCATTTAAATGCCCATAAAAAAAATTATAAAACTTGCCATCAAGGAGCGTTACATTATCATGAAAGTTTGCCTGCGAATTTTCTCCAACAAAAAAACCATTATAGCCAGAAACAGTTTTTAAAAATTCAACAGCAGTAGTTATATCTTTTTCAATTACCAAACAATAATCCTCGCCATCTCCAAGCCGATAAATATCATTAAAGGTTATTTGCCCAACTCCAATATTCGATGCAAAAACAATGTTATGGCGGTTTGCATCAAGCCATTTTTCAAAAGTAAGATTTCCAGCATTTGTAGAAAATGCAACATTTTGGCGCAACTGCAAATCAGCATCAAAAAGTGTATTTCCCTTCGCAACAAAGGCAACAAAATTAAAATACACGGCATTTTTATCTTTTGGCCCTCTATCTCCTTCAACATTAGAAACATCGAGATTTCGTGCCTCTGTTACCACAAAGGTAATACCACTTTCTGTTTGTATATTTCCATTATAATCTTGATGTTTTTGCGTTGTAATTATTGCATCATCGAGTTTTGATACCGTTGTCTCTTTATCAATAATCAAACTCGTTAGCGTAACATCGTCACCAAAATCAGCCATTCCCACAATGTGAATATTTCGATTTCCCTCGAGTTCCTTCTCAAAAAAAACCGTTGTAGTTGTAGTAAATTTTAAAAGTTTCGTTTCTGTCGTATCAAGAGTCACTTTTCCCTTAAATCGTTGGTCGAGTGTCGTTGTAATATTATTATGAATAGTTGAAATGCCATTAACCGTCAGCTGGCTCATTGTCGCTCCACCAGCAACAGCAATCGTGCCGATAAATTCAACCTCATCACACGCAAAGGTAATATCGCCATTTAACACACTAGAAGTACTTACTTGCAAGGTCGACCCTGTTATTGTGGCATCATGCGAAAAAAGAATAAGTGCACTTGCAGTAGTTGCTTGAAGTGTTAATGAAGGCGTTTCGCTACTCGTAAAATCAATATTTCCCTTATACGATTGATTTCCCGTCGTTTTAATTATGCTGCCTGCAATATTTGTGGTATTAGTAATATCTACAGAATGAAGAGCATTTATATTACCAACATTCGCATCAAAAATAGTCATCTTATCATTTGTCGTAGAACAAATTAAATCTCCCGCTCCTGCAGAAACGCCATCAACGGTTGAAGTAAATGTTAAATCCGCATTTTCTAAGCTAAGCGTAACCTCGCCTTTAATACAGGCCTGCCCATCAACGGTTAAAAATTTTGAGTCGGAATCAATAATCTTCAGAGTATCAAGAACAATTACATCGGCTTTTATTATTGCATTTGTCATTAATATCGCACTTCGTTGTATCGTTAAAGTATCAGGGCTTGAAACTTCAACAAAACCTGCAAATTGAATTTCGCCACCGCTTGTGCCTAAACTAAGTGCAGATTCAATAAGGGTCATATCACTATTACTATCACTTGCATAAAAATTACCAAAAGAG
>JBOFTD010000090.1:0-1185 GCA_051651885.1 Treponemataceae bacterium | reverse complement strand
AATCATTTCATTCTCGACTTGTTGAGGCATTTTATATCCAAGTGCACTGTGAATCCTCTGGCGATTATACCAGGATTCTATAAGATCGCCTTGCGGCATTCTTGAAAGTTTTGGTAAGTATTCAGATAGATTTCTTCCTTTTTTATTGTAGAGTGGAAGGATTCAAAATATGCATTATCATAAGGATTTCCTTTTCGACTGAATGAACGAATCCATTTGTTTTTATATATTTTTTGAACAAATCACTGGAATATTGGATGCCTTAATCACTATGGAGAATGATACCCTTTGTATTTGTTACGTTAAACAGGCGTTTTTCAAAGCACCCAAAGCTAAATCAGCAGTCATATTTTTACCATAGACATAACCGATGATTTTGCGGTCATATAGATCCATAACAGATGCACGATACGTCCATCCTTCTCGGAGAACATAAATATAGGTAATATCAGTCACTCGCTTTTGGTTAATGGTCTCTGCCATAAAGTCACGATTTAAAACATTCTCTTTATTATCGGATACTTTGCCCTGATTTGCTTTATAATTGTATTTCTTTACGACGACCGAGCGCAGTCCCTGGCACTGTATATGGAGTTGTACACGCTTGATACTGCATGGAATACCTTTTTCAATCAGTTTTACGGTGGATCTTAATAGCACTATAACGCTTTTTTCGAAGGACTCCTTAACTTCTATTGAGAATCTTTGATATTCTTTCTCTTTATTTGAAGGGATACGAACCAAAGCCTCATAATAAGTGCTTCTTGCGAATTTCAAAGCTTTACACATCTGTTTGACCGTATAATTCTCCAGATTATTTTGGATAAAGGACACGTATTCTGTTATCGTTCTTTGGCGAATATGGCTGTCGCTTTTTTAATATTTCATTCTCAATTTCAAGGTCGCTCATTTTCTTTTGAAGTGCTTTATACTCCTTGATCAAGATGGTTTCTGTTTCTGATACCTGGATGGGACTTAAATTTCGTCCCCAGTTTAAAATCGTTGATTTTGCTACGCCATATTCGCTTGATAACTTTAGAAATGAATAATTCCCTGTGTTGTATGGATCCCCGAGTTGTTACTTAAACTCTTCGGTATACTTCTTTTGATTTTTGGCCATGGTGAACGTCTCCTTTACTGTACGCTATTATATTATATGGTGTTCAACTTTTTATGTTCATACTT
>JBOFTD010000089.1:0-16530 GCA_051651885.1 Treponemataceae bacterium | reverse complement strand
TCTATCTAATAAAATGTTTGTAGCCATTTTTGTATATAATAAAAATGGTTCTTGACTAGCAAAATTAGGAAAACTTTACCATTTTTTTGATGATTGTGAATAAATCATCATTGCGATGATTATATCTGAACTCGCATTCTTTTAAGTATATCACAAAACTATCAGAATTACAACCATTAAATTTTGCTAGTCGCCGTTTTGCAAAACTCCAAAAATTTTCAATGCCATTAACGTGGCTTTTTCCTCTGACAAATTCATCATGACTGTGATAGACTCGATAGTAATCATATCCATTTAACACAAGCCCATCATACGCCTTCCAGCCGTCTGTATGTACCGTTGACCCTTCTAGTATATGGCCCTAAATGACAGGAATTAATTGATCTTTTGTGCAATTTTCAAAAGGAGAGAAACACGGTAGGGATAGATAAGGCAACTACAAGCAGATAGCCCGACCCGTATGTCAGCGTATGTACTACCCATACGAGAAAAGCCCAAAAGAAACAAAAATGTTAATTGATAGTAATGATTTTTGAGGGGATATAGCGGTTGTCGGGTTTGTTGGGTTTTATTTGTACGGCAGGGTGCCCAAGGGGGATGATGCAAAAAGGTAAGGTGATGCCGTCGAGGTTGAATAGTTTTTTGACGAAATTCATGCGGTCAACTTCGGGAGCGACGCCAAGCCAGACGGCACCAAGTCCTTCTTCAACTACTTGTAGTAGAATGTTTTGGCTTGCTGCTCCTAAATCTTGTTCTAAATATTGGGGATATTTTTTGTCTGTTTTGCCAAGAACGACGATAGCGACGTTTGCTTTGGTTAAGGAAGATGCATAGGGGCTTACTTTTGACAATTCATCGAGTTTTTGGCGGTTTTTGACGACAAGAAACTCCCAGGCTTGTTGGTTTCCCGCTGAAGGGGCATACATGGCGGCACGTAAGATTCGCTCGATGGCCTTATCACTGACGGCTTGGTCTCTATAGCTTCGCACGCTCCGTCGGCTTAACATGGTGTTAGGCAGCTCGGTTTCATAAATTTCGACGGGGAAATCTTGTTGTTTAAGTGGATTTAAAAGGCTTTGGTATTCAACGGAGTGGCTGGCCTTTGCATGGACTTGCAGATCTTCGTGGGTTTCCCATTTTTCAATAAAATATAACTCGTTATCTTTACCTGTGTCAACTAAGAGATACTCGATGCACCCTTTTTCATTGCGGCTTTTTTCGATAAGGGTTTCTGCGGTTTTCAAAAACTCTGCTTTTTTCCCATCTTTCACTAAAACAGGTACAACAACTCTTAACATGGTTTTCTCCTTGTTTAAGGCCTTTTTTGGTCTCTTATTTTTTATTATGATTCTTGACTAATTTAGAGGGTTGAATTAAAAGAGATACCCTTGATTCCTTTAATAATAGCACATAAATCTTATCTTGTCCATGATTTAATTTACAAGCATATTGTAACGGTACTCAGTTTCTTTGAGGTGTTTATAAAAATGAGTTTTATTAAAACCTCTAAATTCAGCCATTCTTAACTTAGCATGCGACTACAGTCATTCCCCAGAAATTCTCAATTCCATTAATATTGAATCTGCATAACTAACATCGCTAGTTACAAAGACATCATCTCTATGTTTTACACGATAATGCTCTAACTATCCTTGTTTGTATTATTCTGCATCAACAATGCCGTCATGAGACTTCTATTCATCACTGTATACGATTGATTCTTCTTATGTATGCTCTTTGATGATTGATGTAAGTATCGAATTGACAAATCTTTTTGCAGTTTGTGTGTAAGGTTTACCATCTTTTTTTTTCATGCCGAAAACAATAGTTTTCTCGCTAGCCCCCTGCTGCTTCCGTACAAAATTTGTCATTGCTTCGTTTCACCCAAATAGCTTTCCTCTGTTTTTATTTCATCTGTCTTAAAATATAATTCTTGCTCAGTTAAAATGCCCATGCGTTGGAGGGTATAAATATGAAAATATTAAGACACTACTAATTAAAATAATAAATATTTTGCAAAATCATGCGATTTTCAAAACATAGGTTAAGGACAAATATTAAACTGTTGTGTTACAACAGCTTAGGTTGATAGCTGAAAAGATGTTAATCAATCTTATTAAATTTAAAAGGAGGTTTTTCGTTTATGAAAAAACTACCAGAGAGAATAGTGTTCTCTCGAAAAGAAACTGCCCTGCTCTTGGGCATTCATGTGAACACTTTGGATACACTTCCAATTCCTCATTTGAAATTGAGTCGAAGGGTTTTGTACCGATTGGATGTCATCAATGACTGGCTTGAAGCAAATGAGGTGAAGTATGAAAGAATTAGTTAATGAAATCGCAACAGAACTTGGAGATTTACAATCCAGTATTGCTTATGGTGAAGTAACGGCAACTTTAAAAATTCATAATTATAAGATTGTGAGAGTTGATTATTATAAAACACAACAGAGTCGCGTTGTTATCAAAGGAGATTGTAATGAAATATGAACCTATAGGCATTGTAAAATGTCAAGAAATGGAACCGAAATCTAAAATATATGAAGTAATTGAAAAAGAGGGTTATGAAATACTTTCATTTGCTGGCTTTCAACAATGCATAATCTTTTCGGAACCAAAAATTAGATGTCTAAATATCTTTGACTACCTAATTGTAAGCAGTAACTTACAATTAGGTGTGAGGAGTGGCCGTATGAAAGATTTATATTACGGAAATCTAGGAATAGACAAGACAGTACTTGTCCAAGTAACAAAAGCTAAAAAAGGCAAAAATTATAATGAGATTAGTCTGTATATCTATGATGTTCCCGTCAAAGATAGCCCCAAGTTGTATTCTTGTTATGCTGCAGGAGATTTATCTCTTGTAATGTCAGAGAAGAAAAAATACATAAAAAAAGGTTGCATATCTACGCCAATAGATAACAACCTTTATAGTCACAGTAATGATACTGCAGCATAGCAACTACAATCATACTGCATAATGGAACTGAAGTCAAATACTTTACTCATTTGGCTTCAGTTTTTAATGGTATGACAGATTTGATACATTGTTGTAGCTATCTTAATAAGATAACAACAAGTATAAAATTTGTCCTACAATTTAATAAAGGAAAATATAATGATTGACAAAGTTTCAATTTTTATTGACAAAAAAACAAATTTGGAAAATAATCCCCAAATTCAAATTGATAAAAAAACAGGTGAAGATACTTTTAATGGTAACTATAAAAATATGTTTATCAACCAGTGTCTGACAAGAACACATATTATTGGAAGTCTCCCCAAATTAATTCAAGGGCAAAATGTATCTCCTATTTCTGTAGATCAAATACGAAAAGCTCTTGCCTTAATTCAAGAGGATTTATGTATAGATCTGCAAACAACAACTCTAAGTGAGATAGAATTCGGTATTTCAATAAAAGTTGATCATCCAGTACATCGGTACCTTAGATTAATGGGGAAGAATATCTTTTCGAAGGTAAAACAAAACATCTATACAGGAAGAGGTCATGAAACAGTCAGTTATGCTTCTAAAAGTAAAACTTGGGGATTTATCCTATATGACAAAACTATAGAAGTGACAGAAAATCCAAAAAATAATTACGTTCCCGAATCTTATCAAGGATGTAATGTTATACGACTTGAGTATAAGATTGGTAGACAGTGTATTAAAAGATTGTTTGGGCGAAATTTAACTCCTTATGATTTATGCAGCAAAAAAATATTTAAAATTTTGAAAGATGAATTTTACACTCATTACAACAGCATAAATAAAAGTGGTCGCGATGTGTTTTTTGAAATTGATGAAAAAATTACACCAGCAAAATTAGATAAAATTGAAGCGGAGATATTTCGACAACGGCACCCAGACATTCATGATGAACTTCTACAGGATGCATTGGTGCAAGATCGTTTGTCAAAACACAACTATAATCTTATTCGGCGTAAAAGCAAACCTAATATAGGGCGTACATCAACAAACAGATTAATTTTTGAGTTGAGTGAAAAAGTAAGAAACGTTATGCAATAAGGATGAATAGTATAATATGGCTCTTGATTACTTTATAAGACAACTATTATAAAGTAATCAATGTAATGAAAAATAATATGGGTATCGACTATCCATCTCAGGTAAAAATTACAGAGAAATACTTGAGAATTTCTCTGTAATTTGAACATGTCGTTCAAGAATTGTTGGATCAAACATAGTATGATGTTTTTGTATTATAACGATGGTAGTAATAGAAAGGGAATACAAAAGTATTGAAAACAGACGACTAATACAATTTACTTTCAAATTAAATCCATAAGCAAGACAAGGTTTATGTATTATTGCTAAAGGAATTAAACTCATGAACAGATCTTTTGTCAGGTATCAGGGTTTGTCTGACCATTGTAATAATTAGTTTTTTCAGCAACCAAAGCGTGCTGATTGTTCTGTGACGTGTACGCCTTGCTTGTCTCAAGGGAGGTTTGTCCCCCTATTCCAAAATACTTATCAAAAAAAACTTTTAGCTTATTTATTATCGTTGCTTTTTTCTCAGCCCTCTTATTGCCTTCAAAACGTGATATAGGGGGCATTAGTTTGTCAATATCTGTGCCAAGTGTTTTGATTTCGCCATCTCTAAAGGCATTCTCTAAAAATTTTCTTGTGCTTTCAGGATTAAGATTTTCTTCACTAATAATACTTACTAAGTCATCTTCTCGGTTTTTTGTAACATAATTATGCCATGTACTTACAATATTATCAGTATTGTTAATAGTATGAATAAAATTTCTAATTAATTCTTTTTTACTTCGTAGTTCAGGGCTGGCATTAATAGCTTTATTGATTGTAACAAGAACTTCTGTATCTTCACAGTGTGTGTCTTGATAGCTTTTAGCTAGCATAAGAATGTAGTCAATATTAATTTCAATTTGTTTTATTAATTCAGCTTCAAAAATAATATCGTCAGAAATATCCGTGCTTTCACCCTCATCTCGTCTTCTTTTGAATTCATCTCTCAGATCTTGATATCTAGCCAAGTAATCCTGCAAATCTCTTTCACTAATCAGCTCTTTTCCCGCAAATTCATCAAAAGACATAAGCAAATTCCGCATGCGAAGAATTGCCCCAAATAGCATAATAAATTTTTTTTGGTTTTGCTCTCCAATGATTTGTGGCTGGCTTAACGGAAAGTCTTGGTTTAATTTCTGCATTAAATATGCATAGCCGTCAATTTTTTCATTATTTTCTGAGATAAATCCCTCGTAGTAATCCTTAAAAGTATGGATCAACACAGTTCCTTTTGTTGTTTTATTGCTAAAAAGGGAAATTGCTGTTTGTACACAACTTTCAAGGTTTCTAAAGCAAACAATATTACCAAATGTTTTTACTGAGTTAAGAATTCTATTTGTTCGTGAAAAGGCTTGAATGAGCCCGTGCATTTTAAGGTTTTTATCAACCCATAGAGTATTTAGTGTTGTAGCATCAAAACCCGTCAAAAACATATTTACAACGATTAGTAAATCAAGCTCTTTATTTTTCATGCGTAGAGACACATCTTTGTAATAATTTTGAAATTTATCAGATGAGGTGTCATAATTTGTATGAAACATTTGATTATAATCTTTAATTGCTGATTCTAAAAAATCTCTTGAATTTTGATCAAGTGTAGATGTGTTTTCAGAGTCTTCTTCCGCTAAAACGCCATCACTTTCTTCTTCGTTTGCACTAAAGCTGAATATCGTTGCTATTTTAAGCTGTCTAACAGGATTTTCACTCATTTGCTTTTTAAATTCTGTATAATACATTTTTGCCATTGCTATAGAAGCTACGGCAAAAATAGAGTTAAATCCGCTTAATCGTTGTTTTTGTTTTATCTCATCAATTTTACCACGCTCTGCTGCTGCCACATCTTTAATATTTGTAAGTGCATTAAAAAAATAGGTGCCACTGTTGCGATAGGTTTTTTGCTCAAAATGATCAAGAATATATTTTGCAACAACTGATATTCTTTTGGGAGCAAGCATTGCTTTTTCCCTGTTAATGTCCCATACCAACTCGTCTGTTATATTTTCTTCTATATCCATTGTCTTAATGTAATCAACTTTAAATTTAAGTACGTTTTTATCATTAATTGCATCAACAATTGTATAGGTATGCAATTTCTTTCCAAAAGCTTGCTCTGTTGTAAATAAATGCATATTTTTCTTTGCCCCTGCATTTACCGTAAAAATTGGGGTGCCAGTAAATCCAAACAAATGATATTTCTTAAAACTTTTTACAATAGCCGTATGCATATCTCCAAATTGACTGCGGTGACATTCATCAAAAATAATAACAACGTGTTTTGTATACACTTCATGCTGTGGATTTTTCTTTATGAATATGGCAAGTTTTTGAATAGTCGTTATGATGATTTGCACACTTGGATTTTCTAATTGAGTTTTGAGAATCGCTGTTGAAGTATTGCTGTTTGCAGCTCCTTTTTCAAATCGATCATATTCTTTCATTGTTTGGTAATCTAAATCCTTGCGATCAACAACAAATAGCACTTTGTCAATGAAAGGCATTTGTGACAGTAGACGAGCTGCCTTAAAGGAAGTTAGTGTTTTTCCGCTTCCTGTTGTATGCCATATATAGCCGCCGCCATCAATGCTTCCGTATTTTTTGTAGTTAGTTGTTACCTCAACTTTATTTATAATCCGCTCCGTTGCCGTAATTTGATAGGGACGCATAACCATAAGCATGTTTTCAGAAGTAAAAATGCAATACTTTGTTAGTACATTCAAAAGAGAATGCTTTGCAAAAAATGTCTTTGTAAAATCAACTAAATCAGGAATTATTGTATTCTTTGCATCTGCCCAAAAACTAGTAAATTCAAAACTATTGCTTGTTTTTCCTCTTTTTTCCCTTGAAGAACTTGCGTCTTTTATTGCATTGAGTCGAGTGCTATTTGAATAATACTTTGTGTTTGTTCCATTGCTAATAACAAAAATTTGTGCGTATTCATACAATCCAGAGCCTGCCCAAAAACTGTCCCGCTGATACCGATCAATTTGATTAAACGCTTCTATAATTGGCACGCCTCTTCGTTTAAGCTCAATGTGGACTAACGGAAAGCCATTAACAAGAATTGTTACATCGTAGCGATTATCATACTTTGCACCGTCTTTTTTTCCAATGGTGTACTGATTTACTATTTGCAAAAAATTATTATGAATGTTTTTTTTATTAATGAGCGTAATATTTTTTGTCGTGCCGTTATCACGCTTTAAGACTTGAATATTATCTTCTTGAATTTTGAGGGTTTTCTCTACAATGCCTTCATTTTGATTGGCAAGAACATCTCTAAAAAACTGAGCCCACTCATTTTCTGAAAAAGTGTAATCATTTAGACTTTCGATCTTTAAGCGAAGATTCGCAATTAAATCTTTTTCGGTATGAATGTTAAGATACTCATATCCTTGCTCGCAAAGCAAGCGAATAAATTCATTTTCTAAAGCCTGCTCACTTTGGTATGCATCGGAGCGTTTTTTGCACGGGGTGTATTCTGTTACAACAGTGCTTTCAGATGATTCTAGGATAATATTGAATTGGCTCATTACCGTTGCTCCTGTAAAGTTTAGGGTATGGGATAACTGTTACTTCTGGCTAGATGATTAAAATAGCCTTTTATGCAATTAGGTAATTTTGAATACATCTTTACGCCTGATAAAAGTAATTACAAATATGTTTTTTTGCAGTCCCATCTTTGTTAAGGATTCCTGAGCGAATAAGTGACTCCCGAGCTTTTTTTCTGCCTCTTTAGGATTGCTTTCTTCCATACCTTTAAATATGTTTTTAAGGAGACTTCCTTAAGCCACTTAATTTTAACACAGAAAACCTCCCTTGTCTATGCTAGCAAGCGCTGCAAAAAAAAAGACATCCCAGAATTATTTGCCCGAAAGCAAGTTTTGCTATGGCTAAAAAATATTTGAAAAATTAAAATGCTAAAACGATAAAATTGTTTGAGTCGGAATGGGATTGTATTCATACATTTTATTTGAAACCATATTTCTGCTCACGCTCTGTAAAGGCATCTTTACCACCTTCAAGTATTTCACAAACATGCTCTCTAATTCCTTGTGATTCTAAAATTATTTTTTCATTTTTATTTTTTTGTTTTGTGTTTTCTAATCCGCCAGATATGTATTGAAACTTCATTCTATTATTATTTTCAGAATCTTTTCCATGCTGATTAGCAACAATTACTTGCTCTGCATCTGCACTTACCACAATATTTGCATTGTGTGTAACTAAAATTATTTGCCTTTCTAGTTTTTTCTTTTTAAGATATTGAACAAGTTCTTTGTATATTGCTCTATTGTCCAAACTATCTTCTGGTTGGTCAATTAAAATAGGACATTTCTTATCACTAAATTCTAATAATAACTTAAGAATGACAAATGATTTCTTACCTTGAGACATTTCATTAAAATTGTCATTTTGATAAACTAAATCATGGTTAATTTCAAACCAATTTGTAGAGAGTAGTTCTGTTGCCATATTTTGAATATCATTACCTGTTTTTAGAGCTAGTTTATCAGATAAAACATCCTTAAAAAAATCTTGAATAGTTCCTTCTATGTTTTCATTATAATTCTCAACAAAATCATTTATATAATTTTGTTGATCAAGACTTCTTTTGTGTAATCTTGCTTTCAAAAACTCATTAAGATTAGTTTCTCGCAGCTTCTTTTCTGATTTAATTTCGAGCCCTTCATTACTTAAAGTAATCTTTGCCACAACATTACTTGCCTTTGAAGAATAAAGGCAATTCTTTTCTATGATTGTTTGAATCAACTCATTTTTGAGAGTTGTTAAACTATCTATTTCTTTATTTATTTCTTGTATTTCTACAAGCTTTGCTTTTTCAACATTGAGGCGACTTTGAATTTCTTGTAAGTGTACATTATCTTCAATAGATTTAGATACTTTCTTGAAACATTCAGAATCTTGTATCTTAATTATACCATTATTAATCTCATTTTTTTTTGTATAAAGTTTTGCAATTATTTCTTCTAATTTGCTTTGCCATTCTGCCTTTGCTTTTTCTACAATAGTGTCAAATTCTGCTTTAATATTTGGCTGTGTTAATTCAGAGAAACTAGAAAAATCATATTCAATAGTTTTATTTATAATTTCTTTTGTTTTTAAGAGCTCTATGTTTTGTAAGTCTTTTTCTATTTGAGATTCTTGTTTTAATAATTCATTTTTTTCTAAGTTTTTTGTATCATATTCAGTTTGTTCTTCGGGAGTAATTAAATTCTCCGAATTACTTGCTTTTATTTGTTGTTCTAACTTTAAAACTTCTTTTTCAACACCTTCTTTATCACCTTTTTCTTTTACTGTTTGTTTATGTAAATTTAGTTTACCTAGTAAAGCGAATAGTCTGTTTACCTCGCCTGTGATATCATTGTTATTTTCAACACAAAAACTATTAAATTTATCTAATTCTGTTCCTTCTGGACGATTTTTAAGGATATTCTTTACTAATTTATTTAATTTTGATGAATCAATAGAGATATCATACATATAACTTTGTTCAAAATATTCTATAGCACGACCAGTAGACTCTGAATTGTCTTTCCAATTTATAGTCACACTATCTAAATTATTTTTTATAAAGTCTTTACATTTATCATTAAGATTAATCTTATTTGCAACGCTTTCTAATAATGTGGACTTGCCAGTAGCACGACCACCTATAATAGTATTCAGATTGGGATTGAAGTATATCTTTTGATTCCATATTTCATTTTTGTTTAATTCTACAGAATCAATAATATTATAATCTGCTTTAGTGTCAGGTATTGCTTCACCGATAAAAACTCGTTGTTCTGGTTCATAGAGAACCTGTTTTAAACCTTCAAATGTTAGTTCTGCTTTTATCCAACAATATTTATTATCATCTGGAGAGAATAATTTATCTTCACAATGGGCATCAGAACCATGAATGCATGGCTTCAATGAGCCACATTTTTTTACGACATCTTTTTTTTTCAATTTTTCATTTAATCCACAAAAAAACATCCTATCCTGTTCATTTCCAGAAAATATTGCATCAGCTAAAAAGTAAATAGATTGTCTTGTTGAATCTAGGCTTGAAGAGTCTCCATTAAATAATTTATAATGTTCTTGAAGAGCAGAAGCACCATCCTTACTTGAGTTGCTTACTATAACAATAGTATTTTCTTTTAATTTTTTGCTTCCTTTAAGAACTTTTTTTAATGCATCAACAGTTATGGTGAAATTTTCTATTCCTTTTTTGTATGCTTTATCATCAGACAAAGTATCGTCTAATTCTTTTCCTAAAGAAATAAAACCTTGTTTGTTCATTAAATAAGTATTTGATGCACCTGTATGTTGTAATTTATTAAAAAAATCATTTTCAAGATGTTCTACATATGCAGGATTAAAAATACAATGAATATTTATTAACTGCTTTGAGTCAGTTACTGGTAACATTCTTAACTCTATGTTAGGTAGTAAAAGATTTTTTTTGATTTTCTGTTTATCTATTTCAGATATATCAGTTCTGTTTTCGATATTTTTTTGATAATCAAGAACTTTTTTGTAGTTATCAATAGTAAAATAATCAGTTATACCTATTACTGCTATATCATTTTGTATAGCTTTATTAAACATGCATTTACAAAATTCATCAAAAGTAGAACTTTTAAATTGGT
This sequence comes from Treponemataceae bacterium, assembly GCA_051651885.1. Classification (GTDB taxonomy): domain Bacteria; phylum Spirochaetota; class Spirochaetia; order Treponematales; family Treponemataceae; genus JBOFSR01. Next base: position 5,818 of record JBOFTD010000089.1, on the reverse strand, counting down.
CGTTTTTATTAGTCTCTTTTGTATGTATATGTAAATCCCATTTTCTCCACTCCGATCCACATTTTATATCTATTAAGTCGTTAATCATAAGTATTTTTTCCTTTTGTTGTCCCTAATTTTTCTTGGTAGTAGTCATCGTGTTGTATTCATCAGTTTTTTAGGGTATGGGATGTCTCTTATTTCTGCTTCGTGGGTTAAAGTAGCCTTTTATACAATTAGGATTTTTAATGCATAATTGTATGTGTGTTTTTTCTACAAACTCTGATTCTTGATAAACAAGTTTACCTTCTAAAAAAACCCCCCGAACAGAATCGTATAGAGGTCTGTTTTTCTGCTTATTATATGTATGAATTGATTGAATAACGGCACAATCTAAGTTTCGCATAACCTTATCTGTAGAGTTTTTTATATCTTGATTTTGCGGCAGATCGGTTCCGCTGTCTTTACACTGTCTTTTCAGTAAGCGAAATCCTTTTTTTAGTATAGCAGAACTCTGATAATCGGTAAGGTTAAGGCAGCGTCCTAAATCAATTACGGCACCAATGACCTTTACTTCTTTCCCCTCTTTCTTGTATCGGCTCTTTGCCCATTCTAAAGCTCTTTCGTAGCTGTTTTCCCAAAAATAAACACCATTTCCAAGCCAGTCAAAATTATTTTTACTAACTTTTAACGCTTTTTGTTCATGAATTACTTTTTGATATGTTTGTTCGGTACATCCGTGAAATCCTAAAACTAAATTAGGTAATTTTGAATACATCTTTAAGCCTGATAAAAGTAATTACAAATATGTTTTTTTGCACTTCCATCTTTCTTAAGGATTCCTGACTGAATAAGTGACTCCCGAGCTTTTTTTTCTGCTTCTTCAGGATTAGTTTCTTTCAATTTTTTTAATTCTTGAATGCTTTCTTCCATACCTTTTAAATATGCTTTTAATGAGATTTCCATAAGAACACCTCCGTTTTATTTTATTGTTAAATTTTAATAATCTGATATTATTATAAGTAATTAGTAAAAAAAGTAAAGGGAAGCGAAAAAACTATTTTCTTTTGTCTAATGTTTAGTTCTTACTTTTTTTCTTGGAAGGTTAAAAGTTTATCGCGATAGTATTCGTATTGTTGTTGGCGTGCCTCAATTTCGGCGGGTAATCCTGTGGATAGGTCGTTGCAAAGGGTATCAAAGCGGTCAAGAATATCGACAATGCGTTGTTGTTCAGCGAGGGGTGGGTATGGGAACTTAAAGTCATTCAATTGTTGTAAGTTTAAATTAGGTTGTGCTGATCCCTTAATGTTTTTTTGTATATACTCACTCATGTAATTTGATTGTATTATTATCATAATATAGTTTTTATCAATTTCAGGTTTCAATCTAATTATTGCAAGTGCTTGATTTGTATTTGCTGGCAAAACACTTTCGGGAACCATAGCACATTTTCCTATTGTCGCACCTGCGATTGTGATTAGTATATCTTCACACTGTAAAATAGAGCGTTTTAAAACCCCAGTATGTGTTTCTTCATCAATATAGGAAAGCTTTGCTTTATTAATTAGAGACCCATCAAAAGCCTCTGTTTTAATAAATGAAATACCTCTTTGAGTATATTGGGGGGGGGTTGTCCCTTTTGTAATCAAAGAAGAAATCTCCCCAAGTGTTTTCCACTCCACATCATCGCCAAAGGTTAGAAGACTATCACGATAATATTCATACTGCTTTTTACGAGCGGTAAGCTCTGCCTTAAGTTCTGTGATAAGCTCTGCAGTAAGCTCAGAGAAAGTGTCTAAAATACGTACAATTTCTTGCTGTATTTCTAAGGGTGGCAGGGGGATTGATAAATTCTCGATACTCGATATATGAACATGAGGAACTCCGCTACCTTTTTTTGTCGCATATATTTCATCTTGGAGATTAAGCATAGCATGATAAATATAACGAGTATTTATATTTTCATTCCCTTTAACAGAAAAGGCATCATTCACGAAAATAGGAATGTCCCAATATTGAACATATCCTGCTCCTGCTCCGCTCCCTGCAACTGTGATAGTTTCCCCATCACGATTGAATCTATCACAATAAAAAGCAGGTTCCTTTCCGCCTGAAATAACAGGAATATCACCTTCAACCATCGTTTTTTTTGTTGCTGAAGTTCCTCGTTTCATTTCTGTGCAGTCCTTTAATTCTACATAATGCACGCCATCAGGGCAAAGTCTTGCAATCAATTCATTCAAATAACTCATGCGTACATTCTATCATAGTTTTTACTCTTGTTCATAGTTTTTATTTCTCTATACGCAAAAATAACCTTTATGCGTAAGTAATTTTTGCTCAATGGATGTAAGGCGTTATGCACAGCTGATGTATGACGTTATGCTCACTTGATGTAAGGCGTTATGCTCACCTGATGTAAGACGTTATGCACACCTGATGTAAGGTGTTATGCGCAGCCTATGTAAGGCGTTATGCACAGCCTATGTAAGGTGTTGCGCGCAGCCTATGTAAGGCGTTATGCATAGCTTGTAAAGCTCAGCCCATGTAAGGCGTTATGCACAGCTGATGTAAGGCATTATGTACAGCTGATGTATGACGTTATGCTCACCTGATGTAAGGCATTATGCACAGCTGATGTATGACGTTATGCTCACCTGATGTAAGACGTTATGCTCACCTGATGTAAGGCGTTATGCATAGCTTGTAAAGCTCAGCCTATGTAAGGTGTTATGCATAGCTTGTAAAGCTCAGCCTATGTAAGGTGTTATGCACAGCTTGTAAAGCTCAGCCTATGTAAGACGTTATGCGCAGCTTGTAAAGCTCAGCCTATGTAAGGCGTTGTGCGCAGCTTGTAAAGCTCAGCCTATGTAAGGCGTTATGCGTCGCTTTACAAGCGCAGTCCATGTAAGGTTTTCAATACCAAAGCGATCATCATCCATTGCAAAGCCTTTTGTGTAAGCCAAATGCTTTCGTCTCTTACGACTGGATTAATTGATATATTTTTTCTGGGGTGTTGTATACTAAAAATTGCAACTCATTAAGCACACTCAATTTCTTCAATTATCTTAGCAATCTCAGACCGTAAAACATCTTCTCTTGCAACAATTTGCTCTATTTTTGCATTTAATTCCTTTATATTAATCTTTTCCCTTGTATCTTCTTGTTCCACATAGGTAGACACCGATAAGTTATACTCATTTTCTAAAATTTCATCATAGCTTGCAAGGTGAGAAAAATGTGCTTTTTCTTCTCTGTTTGCAAAGGTGGTAACAATATTTTCAATATTTGTCGGAGTAAGCTTGTTGTTATTTGTAACTTTAACGCATTCATTGCTTGCATCAATGAACATTATTTTGGTGTCAATTTTGTTTTTTTTCATTACCATAATGCAAGTGGCAATGCTTGTTCCAAAAAAAAGATTGCTTGGTAATTGAATGATTGCATCGACATAGTTGTTGTCAACTAGATACTTGCGGATTTTTTGCTCAGCACCGCTACGATACATAATACCAGGAAAGCATACAATGGCTGCACTTCCGTTACTCGCAAGCCATGAAAGCGAATGCATAATGAAGGCAAGGTCTGCTTTACTCTTTGGAGCAAGAACGCCCGCTGGTGAAAAACGTGGATCGTTTATTAAAAGGGGATTGTCATCTCCAGCCCATTTGATTGAATAAGGGGGATTAGAAACAATTAATTCAAAGGGCTCATCGTCCCAGTGTCGAGGGGTTATAAGTGTATCTTCGCAGGCAAGGTTGAATCTGTTAAAGCCAATATCGTGCAAAAACATATTGATTCGGCACAGGTTATATGTAGTAATATTAATTTCTTGCCCATAAAAACCATTACGAATTGCACCTTTTCCTAAGATTTTTACTGCTTGTAAAAGTAACGAGCCAGAGCCACAAGCAGGATCGTAGACTTTATTTAATTCTTTTTTGCCAACAATGCCAAGCCGTGTTAAAAGCTCCGATACATCAGCAGGGGTAAAAAATTCCCCTCCTGATTTCCCTGCATTCGAAGCGTACATGGTCATCAGATATTCATAGGCGTCGCCAAAGGCATCAATTGAATGGTCTTGAACGTTTCCTAAATTCATTTGTGCAACGCCGTCTAGCAATTTTACCAGTTTTTCATTTCTTTTAGCAACAGTGGATCCAAGCTTATTGCTATTTACATCAAAGTCATCAAAAAGTCCTACAAAATTATTCTCTGAAGCACTTCCCTTTGCAGAGTTTTCAATATTTCTAAAAACATTCTCGAGGGTCTCGTTTAGATTCTCGTCGTTTGTAGCTTTTGCATGTACATTACAAAAAAGCTCACTTGGAAGAATGAAAAATCCTTTTTCATCAACAAGTCCGTCTTTTATATTTTCTATTCCGTCATCAGGCATTTTGCTAAAATCAAATTGAGTATCACCTGCCTCGTGTTCAGTTTTATTGATATGTGCAGTAAGGTTTTCTGAAATATAGCGATAAAACATTGTGCCAAGTACATAATTTTTAAAATCCCAGCCGTCAACAGCACCTCGAAGTTCATCTGCAATTGACCAGATTGCTCTGTGTAGCTCATCACGCTCTCTTTCTTTTTTTGTATCTACCATTGTTAATTTTCCTTTTTTTGTTGTATTGAATAGCAAAAATATGTTTTGCAGTGTACCATAAAAAGCTTTGTGTTGCAAACTATTTAAATTTCTGATGACTTAATTCGATAAAATTAAACCCTTTTTATGAATTTATATATTGGTGCAAAAATTGAAACAGAATTTAATTCAATACCAGTGACAATCACCGTCACCTCAGAGTACCCATGGAATTCACAAATAAAAGTTGATGTTAATTGCGAACAAGAGGCTGAATTTTCTCTTGCTATCCGTATTCCCGACTGGTGCTCAAATGCGACAATAGAGCTTAATGACAAAAAAGTTTCCCTTAATATGGATAAAGGCTATGTATACATTAAAAATAAATATTCCTTTAGAAGCAAGAATTTATCATGCTAATCCTCTCATTCGTCAAGATGTTGATAAAATTGCAGTCATGAGGGCGGTCCCCTTGTATACTGTCTTGAGGAAGCAGATAATGGCAAAAATCTGCTAAATATCCATTTAAAACAAGATGCTCAGTTAAAAGAACACTTTAGTGAAACTTTACTCAATGGAATTGTGTCTTTAAAAGCGGATGGTTCAAGATTATCAAACAAACAGTGGGATAGTAAGACACTATATAAACCTCTTGAAAAAGAAGAATACGATAAACAAGACCTTTCTTTTTAATATTTGGAGCTGTACCACGTAAGCTAAAATAGCTTTTTTTAGTAACTACCGTCATCAATTAACACATCTATATTTTTAGAAAAAGTTTCTTTTAAGCGTGTAATTCGTTTTTCTCGAGCTTCATTTGTTTCAAAGAGAAAGCATCGCCTTCTCCAGCGAGAGCTAGGCGTTTCATCTGCACGGATTGATTCCTTGATATTTGCTTTTAGCTTTGCAATATTTAAATAGTTAAAATTTTTCATATTGTCGTAGCCAAATTTTGCAAGTAAAAAATCATCAGCTGCCTGAAAAAGTTTAAATAAAGAAAAAGAGGGTAAAAATCTATAATCCTTTAAATTATTAAAATAATTGAGAAACTCCTCGTCTGTTCTGACTTCAGGCGAAGTATTTGTTTTGGTATATTTAGCATCTTTCCTCGACCTTTTTTTAAAACACTCGATCCGCATAAAACTTCCTGAAAAATTTGTACCCCAGCCTTTATGTGCGTATATAAACGATTTTTGCTTATAGCGTTCAGCCAAGCTTTGCAAGTCTCGTGGATTGGGGTTTACAACAAAATAT
>JBOFTD010000088.1:0-7940 GCA_051651885.1 Treponemataceae bacterium | reverse complement strand
AGCAAGATCGTAATCACCATAATCTTTGGGTAAAATTTGAATTTCAGAAATTCCTTTGAGAAAAGCAGGATTTTTTTCTAAAACGGTTGCAAGCTTTTCAAGGAGCGGTCGAATATTTGCATGCACTCTCATACCAATTTGTACCGATTCAAAATTAAGCCCACTTAGCAATGGCAAGCCTTCGGTAAGTGCACCACCAATTTGAAAAACCACACCCTTTTTATCAATTGAAATAGGAATTGACTTATCATTGGTCTGTGCAATTGCCACTACAACAGGAACTCTCTCTTCAATAATAACTGTAATATAATTAGGAAACTTTTTTTTGACAACAACAGTGTCAATTAGCGGATTATCATAAAAAAAAGCGGTAACAGTCTCTTCATCGAGTTTTGCCCATGGCTGAGAAAAAAGGGCTGATGATTTTTTTAGAAGATCTTCTTCTTCAAGGCGATTTAATCCCTCAAATTTGACTTCTGCTGCCGTTGCAAGGGGATAAACAAAAAAATATAAAAATAATTCAAGGCCAAGCACGGTAAAAATAATAATGAGTAAAATAGATACAATTTTTGTCTTTTGGTTTTTTTGTGATTTTTGAACTAATGGTTTTTGATCATTCGGAACATAATACTGATCCAGTTCTTGATAAATTGGATTGTCACCCATTTTTTTTCTCCATATATGAATTGTATCGCGAAACATTTATAATTAAACCGCAAAATGCTAATGTGATAGCTAAAGAAGTTCCTCCAGATGAAAAAAAGGGCAAGGGAATTCCCGTAGAGGGAAAAAGTCCTGATACAACTCCGCAGTTCAAAATTGACTGAAAAAATATTGACGAAATTGCCCCAATTGCAAGCAAGCTTCTAAACAAATCTTTGCACTCGAAGGCAATTTTTAATCCAGTCCACAACATATAAACAAGGATTATTAAATAAATAAGTACGCCAAAAAACCCCATTTCTTCTGTCCAGCCTGCAAAAATAAAATCTGATTGCACCTCGGGAATAATTGAGGTTTTACGGTACGCTCCGCCAACGCCTTTTCCCCAAAAACCACCAGAGCGAATTGCATTTTGTGCGGCTAACAGCTGATAACTCATGCCATACGGATCGAGTCCCGGTTTTAAGTATGAAATAACACGATATACTCGATATGCTTCAGTAAAAATAAACAAAAAAGCAATGGGAACGCCAAAAACAAGGAGCGTTATAAATAAGTGAATTTTTATTCCCGCAAAAAAGAAAATAACAAGGCCATTAAAAAAAATAAAAAGCGTTGTAGAAAAATCATCTTGCAAATACACAAAAAAAACAAAGCTACCAAGTACAACCATTGCAGGAACAATCGAAACCATAACTTCATCCATCCGATCTTTTTTCTTGTCAAAAATATGTGCCAGATAACAGACAATAATAAACTTTACAATTTCTGCCGGTTGAAAAGTAAAACTGCCAATGCCAATCCAACGTCGTGCACCATTTTTTTCAATACCAATACCAGGAATAGCGGTTAAAACACACAAAAAAAAGACAAAAATAACCATAGGAAAAAAAGTTTTTCGCAACATTTCTAAATTAATAAATGCAAAAAAAATAAAAAGTAACACGCCAATAATACCAATTGAAAGCTGTCGCTTAATATAATACAACTCATCTTGAAAAAGACGAAGGGCAGAATTTCCCGAGCTTAAATAAAGAGTAATAAAACCAAGCCCGCAAAGAAGGAGAATTGATATAACAAAACCGGTGTGCGCAAGATTATTGCTATCATTACGATTTACTAAAATAGTATTACTTCTCATGACACGCTCCATTAACTTGCAAACATCGTGTTACTTCCCACAGTTTCATCCCTTTTGACCCCTTAAGTAAAATAAAATCACCTTTTTTAGCATTTTGATGGACTATTTTCGTCAGCTCATCCATTGTTGTTGAATGAAAAACCTTGCCAAGAAAATTTTTGCAAATTTCATACACAAAACTCATTTGTTCGCCATAAAAAATAATACTATCGGCATTGCTGTGTAGTAATCGCTTGCCAATTTCTTGATGTAGTTCAAGTGATTTTGCTCCAAGTTCAAGCATATCGCCTAAAATATAAATTTTCTTTGCGCTTTTTGCTTCAAGCAATAAATCATCGCAAAAATCAATTGCACTAAGCATAGATTCAGGATTTGCGTTATAACAATCTTGCATAATCGTGTAATCCCCATGCAAAATTTCACAGCGGCCAAAAAGTGGCTTGATTTTTTGAAATCCCTCTTGAATTTCTTTTGTACAAAGATCAAAAAGCTCAGCAATCGCAATTCCTGCAAGAGCGTTTAAAAAATTATGAGTTCCCGCTACATTGAGTGTGCAGGCAGTTCCCTGATACAAAAAATCTGTTCCAAAATTATTATTTTGTACAACGCCTGACACATTTTTGCAGGATTTTTCCCCAAATGTTTTAATAGTTCCTTGAACATTTTTTTGTAAAAAATCTGCATAGTCATCATTTTCATAAATAAAGCCAACTGATTTTTCACTAAAATTTTTAAAAATCTGTTTTTTTTCAGCGGCAATCACCTCTTTTGAATCTAAAAGCCCTATATGAGCGGTGCCAATATTGGTAATCACGGCAACATCAGGATTTAAAACGTCCGTTATTTCTGCAATCTCCCCTACTCGATTCATGCCAAGCTCAAAAACGCCAATTTCATGGTGTGACCTAATTTTAAAAACCGACAAGGGCAATCCTGTTTCAGAATTAAAATTCCCTTCATTACAAACAACGGAATATTTTTGTGCCAAAAGTTGTGCGATAATCTCTTTTACGGTTGTCTTTCCAGAAGAGCCCGTAATCCCAATTTTTTTTAATAATGGAAATTGTTGCACATACTTTTTTGCAAGATTTTGCAAGGCATACAGCGTATGCTCAACGGCAATAAACGTTACGTTATATTTTTTAGCCCACTCAGCATAGAGATTTGCGTCAGTTTTTGCATGGATTTTATCAACAAAAATAATCGACGCACTATTTTGCAAAGATTGTTCTATGTAAAGATGGCCGTCTTGATTTGATCCCATAAGAGGAATAAAAAGTGTATTTTTTTGCACAAGGCGGCTGTCAGTGGCAACGCTTGTAAAGACGACAGAATCTGCCTTGAACAGCACATCGCCTGAAACGCTTTGAACGAGTAAATTAAATGTTAGTAAACTCTCCGTGTTTGCCACTTTTCATCCTTGTAATATTTTTCTATCTATCTTTTAACTTGCACGCGAATAATTTCATCAGGACTTGCCTTTCGCATTTGCAACGAGCCTTTTGCAAGTTGCTCAATTCGCTCAGGGCTTGATAAAACAGAAATGCCTGCTATTAAACGCTTATTTGCTTCAATCAGTTCATACTGACTTGATTCAATTTTTTTAACCTCGCGCTCAATTTTTGAAAATCGCTTTGCCTGAATACTATCTAAAATCAATAAGCACGGAATGCAAATGACTACCAGATAAATCCACATTTTTTTAAACGCAATTTTTCCGCTCTTACGGATTTGTTCCCACTTCATAAATCTTCCTTACCACACGTAATTTTGCACTGCGAGAAGGATGATTTTCTTCAATCTCCTCGCTCGTGGGACAAACAGCCTTTCTTGTTAAAAGAAGAGCCTCTTTTGTTCCTCTACATATACATATCGGTTGTTGTGGCGGACAAATACAGTCTTTCGCCTTATTGCGAAAAAAGTTTTTTACCATTCTGTCCTCAAGCGAATGAAAGGTGATAACTCCCATTTTGCCGCCCATTTGTAAAACCTTAAACGCATTTTCTAATGCACGTTCAAGGCGATCAAATTCTTTGTTTACTGCAATGCGCAAAGCCTGAAAGGTCTTTGTTGCAGGATTGATTTTCTTTCGTCGATACTCTGAAGGAACGGCATGATAAATTATATCGCTGAGTCGTTTTGTCGTTGTAATGCGAGAGAGTTTTCTCTCCGCTACAATCGATCGAGCAATTCGCCTGCTGTACCGCTCTTCTCCGTTAATATAAATCAAATTAGCTAAATCTTCTTCATTCAAAGAATTAACTAAATCTTCTGCACTTTCTTCAGTCAAAGGATTTAGGCGCATATCAAGTGCCTCATCCTGACGAAAAGAAAACCCCCGACCAGATTTTTCATAATGAAAAACTGAAATTCCTAAATCAAATAAAATGATATGCGGCCTTTCAAATTGGTCGGGGTAAGCTGCGTAAAACTCGTCAAACCACGCAGAAACAAAAGTCATCCGATCACCAAAAAAAGCCAAACGTTCTTGTGCTCGAGCCTGAATTTTTTTATCCGCGTCTAATCCTATAATACGCAAATTCTTAAAATTGTGTAAAAAAGACTGTGAGTGCCCACCCTCACCCAAAGTCGAATCAACCATTAAAGGTTTATCAGCAAAATCCTCATTCTCTGGGGATAAATACTGCAAGCATTCTTGTAACAAAACCGAACTATGAACAATTTCCACACTATCTTCCTCAAATCCTTAAAAATGAATTGAAGATAATTTTTCAGTTGCTTCAAGAAAACTTTCTTCACTATCTAGTAATTCTGCCTCATACAAGTTTGCATCCCACAGCTCAATATATTTATTGACGCCAAGAATTACGCAATCTTTTGACAGGCTTGCATATTCACGCAAGCTTTGTGGTACAGAAATTCGTCCAGTTTTGTCAAACTCAACCTCTTGTGCAGGAGCAATAAAACGCCTTTGCACTGAACGATCTTGCTTGTTAAACAAGGATGCACTTTCCATTACTTTTGAACAAAGGACTTTCCACTCTTCAGGTAAAAACAACCACAGACACTTATCAATGCCTCGTGTTGCTATGAGAATATTTTCACTCAGTTCATTTCGCAATCGTGATGGAAAAAGAATACGACCCTTTTCATCAAGCGTATTACGGTATTCGCCTGTTAGCAAATTCATTTTTTACCACTTTCTCCCACTAATTACCACTTTCTTCCATTTTAACAGATAGAATTTTTCTGTCAATGCAAAACAAAAAAAAAGATTAAAAATTACTAAAAAAATTTATTTGTAGCTATACAGATGTATAGTGGTTTTAAGATTTTATTTTGCCCATTTTTTAGTTACTTGATTGCTATTGTTCACTTGGGTAAAGACGACAAATCTAATAAAATACAAAAATGGTGCCATCTTTTAATGAAAAAGGGCTTAAAAGAGTGTGATAAATTGCTTTTTTACAAATAACATATTAGATTATTTGCGTAAGTGTAATTTTCTTAAAAAATAGAGCAAATCACAATTTTTATTTAAAATAATTAAAGCTCATTTTATATCAAGAAAACTTAAGTTTTAGAGGAGTTTATATGAAACGTTTATGGGGATATTTTTCAATTATATCTATTATTTTATTTGTCGGTTGTACGGCAAAGTCTTTTGAACAAGGAACTTATCAAGGATCAGCACGAGGATTTAAAAGCGATGTTTCTGTAGAAATTGTTTTGTCAACTGATAAAATTGAATCTATCACTATTGTCGATCATGATGAAACAAACGGTATTGGATCTGTCGCTATTGAAAAATTGCCAGCACAGATAATAGAAAGACAATCTTTAAATGTAGATGCAATAAGTGGTGCAACACTGACAAGTAATGCGATTAAAAAGGCAATCACAGAAGCTTTGAAAATGGCAGGTTTAAAACCTTCTGACTTAAAGGCTATTTCACAAAAGAACGTAAATTCTTCTATTATAGATGTAGAAGAAACTACAGATATTGTAGTAATTGGTGGTGGTGGTGCAGGAATGAGTGCTGCACTTGAAGCACATGCTGCAGGAAAAAAAGTATTAATTGTAGAAAAAACAAGTATGCTTGGTGGAAATACGGTTCGTGCAACAGGTGGAATGAACGCGACCGACACACAAGAGCAAGCTCGCGATGACATTGCAGATTCTATAGAAATCTTTGTAAACGATACTATGACCAGTGGAAAAAATATAAATAATCGTGATTTAGTAATGACAATGGCAAAAAATTCTGCAGATGCAATTGAATGGCTCAAAACAATTGGTATTAAGCTTACCGATGTAGGACTTTTTGGTGGTGCAAGCCAAAAACGAATTCACCGTCCTTTAGATGACAAGGGAAAAGTTCTTGCCGTTGGCTCGTATATGGTGCCGATTTTTGAAAAAAATATTAAAGATGCAAATATCAAAGTTTTATTTAACACCACAGCAACAGAAATCATTATGAATGATGGCGTTATTGCAGGCATAAAAGCAAAAGATACAAACAAAAATTATACTATTAATGCAAAGGCTATTATTATTACAAAGGAAAACGTTTTATAAATGAACTTGATACCCGAGATGTTGTATCTGCCGCTGAAATTGCGCAAACGGGCGGTTACGCATACCTCATAATTGATCAAGCAATGGCAGATAAATCAAATATTATCAAAAATTATATTGCAAATGGCTATACTATTAGTGCAGATACCTATAAAGATCTTGCGGCGACAATCAAAGCAGATCCTCAAGTATTTAGTCAAACAATGGATACATGGAATGATGCAGTGCGATTAAATAAAGATACAGAATTTGGTAGAATTGGTATGAAAAACGATTTATCACAAGCTCCTTTTTATGCGATCAAAATTGCTCCCGGCGTTCACCATACAATGGGAGGAATCAAAATAAATACAAACGCACAAGTGCTTGATAAAAATGATTTTGTTATTCAAGGATTATTTGCAGCTGGAGAAGTGACAGGTGGGATACATGGTGCAAATCGCTTAGGGGGAAATGCCGTTGCCGACATTATTATTTTTGGCCGTATCGCAGGACAAAAGGCTACAGAATTCATAAAGTAATTTATTATAATGAAGAAAATTGATGGCGATGATTGCCTTGTTTTGCGCAATTCAGATCTTATTGCAGTCATTCAAAAATAATTTTCTTAATGTCTAACACAAAAGGCTACTCATTACGAGTAGCTTTTTTATTTTAAAATCCGTGTAAATCTTTTTAAAAATCATGGTAAAAACTTTCTTTTTTTACTAAAATGAGGGTATGGCAAAAAAGAAAACAGGTGCAAGTATTTTTAAATGTTCAAATTGTAGCTACATTCAACCACGATGGCTTGGAAGATGCCCCGAATGTGGCGAATGGAACACTTTTGAAGAATGCATCGAAGAAATAAGCACGCTCAATACCGCAAATGTCGGAGTGCAATCAAATACGCGATCAAAACCCTGCCTTTTAGCCAATGTTAATCCCCTAGAAGGAAAACGCTTACTAACGGGCATTAGCGAACTTGACCGTGTTCTTGGCGGCGGAGCGATGATGAAATCAGCAATTTTAATTGGTGGCGAGCCTGGCATTGGAAAATCAACATTACTTTTGCAAACTGCCTCATCCGTTGCAAAAAATGCTCCCGTGCTTTATGTCAGTGGCGAAGAATCTTCCTCCCAAATACGAAATCGAGCAGATCGATTATGCATCTCCTTTGAAAACATTCACGTACTTTCGACCACGCGCTTTGACGACATTGAAGAAGCTTTGCGAGACTTAAAGCCAACCTTTGTTGTCATTGACTCAATTCAAACCGTGTACTCTGCTCACGCAGGAAATATTCCAGGGTCTATAAATCAGCTAAAACTTTGCGGACAGGAACTTATTACGTGGGTAAAAGAGCATGAAGCGGTGCTTTTTTTTACCGCTCATATTACTAAAGATGGAAATATTGCAGGGCCAAAAGCACTTGAACACATGGTTGACACGGTCATTTCTTTTGAGCGAAGCTCTGATGAAATTCGCTTTTTGCGTTCACAAAAAAATCGTTTTGGTTCTGTTGATGAGCTGGGCATTTTTGCTATGGAGGAAAAAGGTTTAATTCCCGTAGATGATCCTTCAAGTCTTTTTATCACACGACGTGCAGGAAACTTAC
>JBOFTD010000087.1:0-7282 GCA_051651885.1 Treponemataceae bacterium | reverse complement strand
ATTTCATCTGCCACGTTTGCAAGCAATAAAGCCGTCTCGCGCGATTCTTCGGGAAAAATCAAATCAAAATACTGCGTTTTTATGACAAAAAGTTCTCGGTTTTTTGTAAATAATGATGAAAAAGAAGCTTGTGCATTCATTTGAAATATTATGAGAATAAAAGATCCAACGATAAATATTTTTTTCATGTGATATTTGAGTGTACCATATTCGATTTGCATAATCAATAATTGTAACAAAGAGCAAATTTATTAAAAAAGAAAAAAATCACTAAAGTAAAAATTATTTCTGTCGAAATTTGCGTGCTCATCCGATAATAAGAACACGAAATAACTTTTTTAAAAAGTTATAAAAGTAAAAGAGTGTGATAGTGGACTAATTATTGATTTTCAGTATTGCTCGAAGAATTTTTTGCAATAAAAAGATGAATTATTTTGTAAATTTGGTTTTGTCAATTTACTTTGCTAAGTAAATTGATGACATATAAAAACTAAGGATAGAATTTTTGAATAAGGAGTATTCTATGAAAAAAATTATTATGCTTGCGGCGTTACTGGTATCAACATTGTCAGTTTTTGCGGTTACTCAAATCTCTGATTATACGGTATTAAGCTACCCTGTAACGAGAGTTTACAGAAACCGAGATGGAATTGTTGTTGTTTTTCAAAAAAATAGCACCACAGAGCAGTCTCAACTTTATTTGCCTGCTCGTTGGTTTCATTTTAATGAGAAACGATCAGAGCTTGTTCGTACGGATAATAAAATGCAGCCGTATGTAAGTGTTTATAAAAAAAATGGGGAATTTTTTAAAAGTATTTTGTACTTGCCAAAAAATCCTGTGCATCCTGTTTGGCAACGAATTCCTAATGGAATGGATTTTTCAGAACAATTTGCATCTGACACTTTTATAATGGAATAATAAAAAAAATTATTTTTAAATAAAATTGATTCTTGATTGGTAATGTTTTTACTTGTCAAGAATCAAAGTTTTTCCCGTAATAAAATTTAAAATGCATAATCTTGTATACTTTTTATTTTTTGTGTATAGTTGAGGCATGAAAGCAACACAAACCATGATTTCAACCTTACGGGAAGTGCCTTCAGAGGCAGTGATTACCAGTCATCAATTAATGCTTCGAGCAGGGATTATTCGCAAGCTGGGAAATGGGCTTTTTGCCTACCTTCCGTTGGGGCTTCGCTCTTTTAGAAAAATCGAAAATATTATTCGCCAAGAAATGGATGCAATCGGCTCTCTTGAGTTTAAGCCTCCTGTGGTGGTGCCAGCTGAGTTATGGCAAGAAAGTGGACGCTTTGAAACAATGGGACAAGGCTTGCTTCGTGCAACAAATCGTGTTGATCAGCAATTAGTTATCAGTCCTACCGCAGAGGAAGCGTTCACCGCCCTTATTCGTGATGAGCTTGATTCATACAAACAACTTCCTATTATCGCATATCAAATTAATACAAAATATCGTGATGAAATTCGTCCTCGATACGGCGTTATGCGCGGACGCGAATTTGTCATGAAAGACGCCTATTCTTTTCACGCAACGCAAGAAAGTTTGGATGCCGTTTATTCTGATTTTGCAAAAGCGTACCGAAATATTTTTAAACGCTGTGGACTTTCGGTAATTCCTGTGAGTGCAGACAGCGGTGCAATGGGCGGAAATGGATCAGAAGAATTTATGGTCGAAAGTACGATTGGCGATAACACCCTGATTTTATGCAAAAAGTGCGATTATGCAGCCAATGACGAAAAAGCTGCCTGTGCAAATGATACGCCAGAACAAGCAAAAACTGAAAAGTCTGTTGAAATTATTGATACACCAAATGTCAAAACAATTGAAGAATTAAGTGCTTTTCTTAAAACGAGCTCAAAAAGTTTTATCAAAACGCTCATTTACAAAGCCCTTAATTGCGAACTTTCATTAGACGGCGTTGAGTCTTGTAAAAATCTAAAAAAAGAAAATCATGGCGCATATAAAGAAGTATTTTTTGCCGTTTGCATTCGAGGCGACCTTGAAGTCAACGAGGTAAAGCTTGCCTCCGCACTAAAAGCGAGCGAGGTTGAACTTGCCAGCGATGCCGATGTTGAAAAAATCACCAATGCTCCCGTCGGATTTGCAGGGCCTGTGCATCTAAAAAGCGTTCCCATTATCATTGATGAGTCGGTAAGCACAATGCACGACGCGATAACAGGAGCCTTGCAAAAAGATAAACACTTTGCCCATGTTGAGCTAAATCGTGATTTTACGCCGTTTATGACAAGCGATATTCGCACCGTAAAAGAAGGCGATACCTGCCCTCACTGTGGAGGAACATTTTATACAAAAAAAGGCAACGAGCTTGGCCATATTTTTAAACTTGGAAATAAATATACAAAGTCAATGAACGTAACGTTTTTAGACGAAAACGGAACGCAACAAATTCCCACGATGGGCTGCTATGGCATTGGGCTTGACCGCACGCTTGCCTCCATTATCGAAGAGCATAACGATGAAAACGGGATTATTTGGCCAATGAGTATTGCTCCATTCCAAGTGGCGATTGTTCCGATTAAGTACGACGGCACAATGAAAGAAATTGCAGATAATTTGTACGCCGACCTTGCAAGTCATGGCGTTGAGGTTTTGCTTGATGATCGTGATGAGCGCCCTGGTGTAAAATTCAAAGACATGGATTTAATTGGTATTCCACTTCGCGTTGTCATTGGAGAGAAAAATCTGCCTCTTGTTGAAATTAAAATGCGCAAAAATGATACCGCCGATCTCGTTGATATGAATGACGCATCATCTTTTATTATTCAAAAAATATCAGAAGAAATTATTGCAATTTAGAGACTTAAGGATTATATGAAATTACAATTTATTTTCGCCGTGCTTTGCACGACCGTCCGCATTTTTGCCCTTCCCGGCATTGTCGATTTTATGCCATCTGAATCAGGAGACTACGTTTTTTACCGCGACACCACCTTTCACGATGAAACCTATGTCGGCTTTTTGCTTTTTGATGACACAACGATCGGCTTACGCTACTATTCGCCCAACACAACGTTTGGCTCAAAAAATATCGAAATTCTTATTTCGCTCAAGCCTGAAAGCGAGTTTGTTGAAATTGCCGCAGAAAAAGTTACCACGCCAACAACGGCAGATGATGTAGAAAAACTCAATTATTTACACGATATGCTGTATGAATTTGGCATTCGACGGAAAAATATAAACGGAAAAAATCTTGCAAAAACACTGCGAACCGAAGATGATTTTCATCAATTCGGTGGAAAAGTTACAATTTTGTATGACTCCTATGTGCCGATTTTTAATATTCGTCGTATTTTGGCCCCAAACGGAAATGCCGTTTTAGATATGGTTGCAATGGGCAGCCTTGAGGATAATGACGACCTCTCTTTTGCTATTTTTGCAGGCTTGCCAACTTTTGATATGGAGCCCGACACTATTTTTTCTTTGCCACCAAAAACGACATTTAAAATGGTTTCAAATGAAGCAATGAGTGTAAAACTGCCTGAATATTGGGAACAAAAAACTGATTCTGTGTGGGTTTTGGAAAATAGTGCTGTTTTAGTTTTAGAAATTGTTGCTATTGACGAGAGTCATTTTGTTGGCAAAAAGTTTACCGAGTTTGATTATTTTTTGAAAACATTTTTGTCAAATAATCGAAGTGTTACTATTAATATTCCGCAGTTGCGAATGAGTAAAACGGAAAAAAATCTTCGTGTAGAAAATATTTCGCTTTCAATGGAAAACTATACAACAACACGTGACATAAAAGTTATAACGCAGCTAAATAAAAATACTTATGCCTTGTTTGTTTTGGCCGTTACAAATCCTATTTTTATTGCAAACGAAAAGTATTTTCGAGAAATTGAAAATTCATTAAAAATAACAGTAAAATAATTGTTCTTAAAAAAAATTTCTTGCGTATTAATTTTTATGAATCATAGATTATTCTTCTGCTGACAGTTCTAATAATAATTCTATCTCGCCACCACATGACATAGCAGTGCGTTTTGCATCGTTATTAGTCATTTTAAAATAAAGAATTTTTTTATGCGGTGTCTTTGTCATTATCATTTTTTGTCCTTCAACAATTGCCTCATGCTCAGCCATTCCACCTCCAACTGTTCCAAAAATTCGCCCCGCAGGAGAAATAATCATTCGCCCCCCTAATATTGACGGCACGGATCCTATTTTTTTTATCACTGTCACTAAAACGCAACTTTCTTTCGTCGGACATAAAAGATTATCAAAAAAATCTGGAGAAAAATAATGAGTTTCTTTGTTCGTATTTTTTACCTTAATAATTTGTGCTAAAATACTTATTGCAATTTCTGTCGGCGTTTTTGCTTTAATGGGAAGTCCGATGGGAGAGTGAACACTTTGGAGTTTTTTTTCGCTCACATTTAATGATTGTATATAATCAAAAACAAGTAGCTTTTTTTTGTGGCTGCCTATCATGCCTACGTATGAAACTTCGTGCTTTAAAATCTCTGTAAGGCAAATTCTATCAGCAATATGTCCTTGTGTTACCACAACAAAGTAAGAATTTTCTTTATTAGCGAGTTTGCGTATTGCTTGCTCAAAATCATCGCAAATAATTTGTGTTGCTGTTGGAAAAATATTTTTATTGGCAAATTCCTGTCTTTCATCGATAACAACGGTGTCAAAATCTAGCATTTGACCAAGCGGGCAAAGACTTTGCGAAATATGTCCTGCCCCACATAAAACTAACTGCGGTTTTTGCGAAATTTTTTCTACTAGAAAATGCTGATTATTAATTTTTTGTGTTCCATAATCAAGAATAAATAAATCT
Organism: Treponemataceae bacterium; assembly: GCA_051651885.1. Classification (GTDB taxonomy): domain Bacteria; phylum Spirochaetota; class Spirochaetia; order Treponematales; family Treponemataceae; genus JBOFSR01. The sequence goes on along the minus strand of JBOFTD010000087.1, from coordinate 2,455 downwards.
TTGTTTTTTTGATACAATTCTTTTATTTCGTTGCTTGAAAAGTAGCTATCCTTCATACTTATCGGATTTATGATAATTTTTTCAGCCAATAGAGGTTCATCGCAGCACGTGATCAAAAAAAAAGAATTATTTTTTTCATACTGATTTTTAAGCTCTTGGTAAAAAATCTTGCAATCTGTCATTGTTCCTCCAAAATTTTAAACTTTTTCCAACACAAAGAGATACTCGCTTACATGAATATTTCTTTGCGATAAATTTCTGCACCCTCGAAATGTATTGTAGTTGATGTCGATTATTTTGAGTGTGCCATATTTTGTAAGCATTTCGGTCATTTGTTTGAATGGAATAAATCCTTCGGAGTTGTATGAAATAATCAAGAATTTTGCATCAAGAGACTGAATCACTTGCTCTAAAGTGCTCAGTGCGTATTTTTTTTTATTGAATGCAGAGCGATTCCAATTCTGAGTAATTCCACTGACGGCACTTATGGCAGAATCAATATTATTTTTGAGAATAACATTCAGCATAAAGTAGTTTGAACCATAGGGGTGTTGATTATACGGCGGATCAAGATACGCAATATCAATATTTTGTAGTTTTTTTGATAAAGATAATGCATCTTGTGTAAAAATATCCACGTCCGAATCAAAATTGCTTAAAACTGGCTCTTTAAGCTCTACTTTTCCCAAAATACGAGTAAGTGCATTTTTTGCATGGCCGCCAAAACAGCCAATTCCTTCCTTGTTCTTGTAAAATCCCTTAAAAACCCCGCTGGTGTTCACGTGAACGGAGGCTTCTGTAATTAATGGTGCTAAAAAAAAATTGCGTAATTCATTTTCGGTAACGATTGTATCAATTAAGGAACGATAGGTGTCAATTAAAAGAGCATTTTCTCTCGAATAAAAAACTCGCTCACCGCGTTTAATATTTTCGTCATCTTTCGGAGCATAGTTCGCACAGATGACACCCTCAATTTTTGCTTTTTCACACGAGCGAATAATCGCATTGCGATATAAAGTGCATTGCTTTGCAGGATGATCCTTTTTGTTCGCTAGATAGCAACTATTTATTGCCGCTGAATACAGCTCTAAATCATTAACAATTAGATGGTTTGAATGTTTTTTTAGCATTCGTGCAACAATTCCTGAACCTGAAAATATATCTGCACATACTATTTTTTTTTTACCTAAAATTAGTTTTATATGCTCGATTTGTGTTTCGATGTGCGGTATTAAAAGTCGTTTGTTCCCCAAGTATGTGATAAGTTGCGATGTATAAAAGGATTTATTTTCTGTCATTGTCGTAATTTATTTACTCTTTTATTTTTTTTTGTGATAAAAATGATTGATTCCGCAAGAAATATTTTTTCTTATTTAGTCGGATTTAATCTTATTCGTAAAATTAAGTAAGTAAAACACAATTTTTTGACAATTACAAGAGTATTTCATCGCTAAAATCCCATTGTTAGAGCATCCTCTTTTTTAAATAGAGTGTCTTTAATTTTACTTATCGTGCTTTTTTGCTTCGTCCCAAAGTTCATCCATAAGGGCAAAGTTCTCTTTTGACAAAGGAATATGTAATTCTTTCATTTTTTTTTCAATGTAGCAAAACCGATTATAAAATTTGCTATTTGTTCTCTGCAGTGCAATTGAAGGATCTACTTTAAGGTGGCGGGCATAATTTACAACTGCAAAAAGTAAATCCCCAACTTCAAGCTCTACATCGTCAAGCGACTGTTTTGTATTTTGCATATCTTCTGAAATCACAACGGCTTGCTCAATTTCTTGCATTTCTTCAAAAATCTTTGCTTTTACGTCATCAATATTTGTCCAGTCAAATCCTTTTTTTGCCGCCTTTTTTTGCATTTTATATGCTCTCAAAAGTGGCGGAAATCCATTCGAAACCTCATCGAGTATGGAGTGCTTTTTTCGCCCTTCAACATTTTCTTTGATTGCTACCCATTGCTCAAGCACTTTTTCGGGTGTTGATGTGTCTTGCCTTAATTCGTTTTTTCCTTCGGACTGCGAAAACACGTGAGGATGGCGGCGAATTAGCTTATTATTCACTTCATGAAGCATGTCGCTAACAGTAAAATCTTCTTGCTGTTCATACATATAGGCCGTCATCAACACATTGAGAAGCATATCACCGAGTTCTTCTTTTATATGCTGAGTATCATTTTCCGTTATTGCATCGAGGGCTTCACATGTTTCTTCAAATAAGAACGCTTTCATCGTTGTCGGAGTTTGAGCAATATCCCACGGGCAACCATTTGCACCACGAAGAGATTTGATTGTTTCAAATAAATTGTGAAAATTAGTTTGTAAATGCATTTGGTATTATAAATAAAAAATAAGAAAAAGAAAAGAAAGCCTTCAAAAAAAGTTAAAATAATCAAAATAGTCTGCGATAAAATAAACTAACTTCTTTTTTTTAACTGATCATAATCTTTTTT
>JBOFTD010000086.1:0-16064 GCA_051651885.1 Treponemataceae bacterium | reverse complement strand
TTTTGGAATTGCTGAGACCAAAGTTTTATTTTTTATACGCGTAATAACTGAAAAAACTGATCCGAAAAAAAGTATCAGAAAGGCGAGTAGAGCAAAAATAATTCCTAAATAATCACCATATTTTGAGTAAAATGTTTTTTTTTCAGGTGAAGGAATAGGAAATTGGGAAATCAAATACGTTGCACTAAAAGGTTCTGCCATTGCAATTATTTTTCCATTGGGATCGATAACTGCTGTTTGCCCTGATGAAGTCGATCGCACTGATGAAACACGATTTTCAATACTTCGAAAAATGGCCATTGATAAATGTTGGTATTGGCAGGCAAGACTTTTTGACCATGCGTCATTGGAAAGATTTATAAAGGCTTGTGCTCCGGCATTAACAAAGCGTCTCCCAACAAAGCCAAATGTATCTTCAAAACAAATGGGCGTAGAGAACTGAAAGTTATCGATGGTAAAAACGGTTGCTTGCGTTCCTTTTTCCCAAAGGTGAGTGTCATTCTTCATAAGAAATTTATAAAATTGCGGAAACTGCTTTTCATACGGAAAAGATTCCGTAAATGGTACTAATTTCATTTTGAAATAGGTATCAGGTTGAGGTGGTAAAACATTTTTTTTGGGTTTGAAAACTAAAACAGAATTGTAGTCAAGTAAACTTTGAACCCCTAAGTGATTGTATCCTTGAACACGTGTTCCATTCCCAATAATGAAAGGCACATTCATCGAATCAATAAAAACGAGCAAGTCATTAACGAGTTCATATCGGTCACGTTGGGCTCGTACTCGGTAGTGATAGTCGATTGATGGAACAAAGGCGGTTTCTGGCCATACAACAAAATCGATATCTGGATTTGATGTAAGTGCTTGTGTTGATAAATCCTTAAGCAAGTTAAGATCTTTTCGGTATTTCTGTATTCCGCCAATCCATGGATCAGAATTTGTTTGTATTAATGCAACAGTTTTTTTTTCTACGTTAGAAAAATCTTGTTGTAAGAAAAATCCTGCTCCGATGCATGAAATAAAAAGTAAAATCCATGCTATGGCAAAAAATCCATTTCTTTTAAGCCAAAATTTTGGAACAGATTCTTTTTTAATGAAATTAGTATTTGCAAAAAGTTCAGAAATCCATGCAGAAGGAAAACAGACTAGAGCACTAAGCCCCCAAATTCCAGTAACTTGTGCGATTTGAATTAGTGGTAAAAATTGCCACTGTGAGTATCCGATTATTCCGTAATGAAAGCCCGTAAAGCCGAGTGTTTTTACGTACTCATATCCGCACCACACAATCCATTGAACAATCCAGCCAAAGTTTGGAAAAATGCTTGTTGATAATTTTAAAAGTGGAAGAACAAAAAAAAGATAGGTTGCATAGAGTCCTGTAATAATTGTTAAGCCTAATGGATGGAATGTTGCAAGCCAATAAGAATAGAGACTGTAACACCCGACACCATAAGCAATTCCCCAAAAAAAAACAGATTTCCATGAAACCCTGCGAACAAGTAAAAAAAGAGGGACGAGTGTAAAATAGGCTAAAAAGGGAAATCCATTGACAGAAAAAAAATTTGGTTGTGAAAGAGCGAATAAAAAAATTGCTCCCACAAACAAATTTGCATTTTTTAAGAAATTAAAAAAGAGATTGGACTTCAATATAGTCATGAATACTATATTATAATTTTACTGGATGGTTTTTTCGTACTGCGGTTTTGACTTCTTTACCTGGTCTAAAAATAACAACGGAATGAGGTTCTAGTTTGAAAAGCTCTCCTGTTTTTGGGTTTCGTAATCCTGATCGTCCTTTTCGCTCACGCACTTCAAAAATTCCAAAACCACGAAGCTCAATATTTGATCCGCCGATAAGAGATTCTTTGATACAGGCAAAAGTTGCATCTACAATTTCCTGAATAGACTTTTTTTTGTGCGATGTTTTTTCAAAAATATCATTGATGATATCATTTTTTGTCATTTTTTTCATGAATATACCTCTCTAGTGTAAAATTAAGGACGGCGAGTTTATTTTGAAAGTAGAACACCCGTCTTATTATGACTAAAACTGCTAAAATATAAGATATTTCTGTACATATTTTATATTCTAGCAGTAATTTTAAGTCACGAATTATTGTGCCGTAGCAAAAACTTTATTGTAAAGTCTCATCATTCGTGATTTTTTTCGAGAAACAGCATTGCGAGAAATAATACCTTTTCTTCCTGCGGTATCAAGCTCTTTTGTAAGCTGTTTTAATTTTTCTGAAGACATTGGTTCATCTTTATGATGTACTGCTGCAACAAATTTTTTTGCACAGGTTCTTACAGAACTTTTTACAGCCTTATTTTTTAATCGACGAACTTCGCTCTGCTTATGTCTTTTTTCTGCAGATGATTTTTTTACTGCCAAGTGGAAACCTCCAAACAAAAACTTCTTAGCATATTAGCAGAAAGATAACTATTAGTCAAGTATAGATTTAAAAAATATTACATCTTTATGATGACATTTTTTCTTTGTCTTTTCTGTGATTTGCAGTGAGTTATAAAAACTCAGTATCGATATGGTGCTTTCCCAAAAAATCTTGAATTGTAAAATATTGAGAAGTCTTATAGTTTTGTCGCCTTAAACCCTTCCCTTTGACAAAAGAAAAAAAAACTTTTACAATGAGATATGCTTCAAATAAAGGCTCCTGCAAAACTTAATTTGCATTTACGTGTTTTTCCGAAAGATTCAACGGGTTTTCATCCGATTGAAAGTATTTTTCATCCAATTGATTTGTGTGATGATATTGTTATTTCGCAAATTGAGGGGAAAAATACCTGCAAAATTCTTTGTGAACAAATGATTTTACCCGATCAAAATACAATTACGAAGGCATATTCACTTTTTTGTCAAGAAACAGGAATTACTCAGAGTATTCAAATTGACTTAACAAAAAAAATAATGGTTGGTGCGGGTTTAGGGGGAGGATCTTCTGATGGGGCGAGTGTTTTAATGGGGCTTGATGCATTTTTTGAAGCAAAACTTAGCGAGAAGAAAATGTATGAGATTGCAGGTAAAATAGGATCGGATGTTCCTTTTTTTTTGTGTAAGAATTCTGCACTTGTGGAAGGCTATGGAGAGAGGCTTACACCGATTAAAATGCGGAGGGATTTATATTTTTTAATTATTTTTCCATCCGTTTTTAGTGCAACGCCACAGGCTTATCAGTTGCTCGATAATTGGATGAAAATTCATTCTGATACCACTCAGTGGCCAAGCAGGGAAGATCTTAAAAAAAACTATTTTGAAATTCCTGAAAAATGGCAATTTACGAATAGCTTTACGGATCCTTTGTGCGATTTCTATTCCATAATAAGGAAAGCAATTTGCGATATTAAAGATTGTGGTGCTTCGTATGCTAATCTTACGGGTTCTGGCTCTGCCGTTTTTGGTGTATTTTCTTCCTTCAGTGATGCAAATACGGCCTATCAAGCTTTGTCAAATCACTGGGAAAACTGTTTTTTAGCAAAATCGCAAATTTGATGGATAATATTTATGAAAACTTATTGCCTTTTTTTTTGTGTTCTGTTATAATAAGAAAAGACGTTTATTCAAGAGGAGTTGCTATGCAAATTACTGAAATTCGTATTAGGAAGGTTACGTCTGAAGGCAAGTTAAAGGCTTATGTTACTATTACCTTTGACGATTGTTTTGTGGTTCATAATGTAAAGATTATCGAAGGTTCTTCTTCATTATTTATCGCAATGCCGAGTAGAAAAACACGTACGGGCGATTATAAAGATGTTGCACATCCTATTAGTCCGTTGTTCAGAAATGAACTACAAGAAAAAATTCTAGCTGAGTATGAAGCTGGTAATTTTGATGAATATTCTCGCGACGAGGATTAAAATTGTACGTTTTTCACATATAATTTTTGGGACGTCGTCAAGTGGTAAGACAACGGGTTTTGATCCCGTCATCCCGCAGGTTCGAATCCTGCCGTCCCAGTATACTTTTTTGATACGTGCATAATTTTGATGCAATTTCAAATGATAATCAAATTACAAAACGTAGGTCATTTATTTCAAATGAGAATAGTTTAAGAAGGAGTTCCATAAAATGGATCGATTGGTATTAACTGCAGAAACAAGGAAAGAAACAGGCAAAGTATTTGCAAAAGCACTTCGCAAGCAAGGAAGATTGCCTGCGGTAATGTATAATTCAAAAGGCGAAGCACAAATGCTGAGCGTAAATGAGGCTGATTTTATAAAAGTAAGAAAGCAAGCAACCCCAACAACTTTAATAAATCTTGAAGTAGACGGAAAGAAAAAAATTGCATTTATTAAAGACACTCACTATGATATTATTTCAGACAGAGATTTGCACGCAGATTTTCATTTAATTGATGAAGATAAACCATTAAAAATTAAAATGAAGATTTTGGTTTCAGGAAATCCTGTTGGTGTGCGTGAAGGCGGTATTTTTGAAAAAAGTCAAGTTTGTGCAACAATTCAATGCTTGCCAAAAGATTTGCCTGTGCGTATCACGGCAGATGTAAATAATCTTGGTTTAGGAGAGTGTGTTTGCGTAAAAGATCTTCCTTTTGCAAAGGGCGTTACAATTCTTAGCGATCAAAATGCTGTTGTGGCTCATATAAAAGATCCTCGATCATAATTGCTAGTTTTGAAATAATGAAGACTGGATTTTTCCAGTCTTTTTTTTTACACGGATAAATTTTGAACAAATTGATTATTCAGGCTATTGAGGATTTTGCGAGCAATCATACCCATCACAAAATTGGCGTTGCCGTTTCAGGTGGATCGGATTCCATTGCGTTATTGTATGCACTGTTTCTTGTGCATAAAAAAAATCATATTAATTTAGCGGTTGTAACGGTTAATCATAATGTTCGTGGCATTGATGAAAGTAAAAATGATGCTCTGTTTGTACAGAATTTTTGTAACACGATCAATATTGAATGTTTTACGTACACGGCTTTAGAAAATGAAGTAAAAAATCTTGCAAAAAAAAGAAATCGTGGGGTGGAAGAGGCTGCACGGTTTTTACGGTATCAATTTTTTGACCAATTTATGAGCGATTCAAAGTCAGAAATTTTATGCATGGCTCACAATCGAGATGATCAGCTTGAAACATTGTTGCTGCGATTTTTTCAAGGCGAAGCTTCAAGCGGAATTCCGATGACTCGATCCTATATTATTCGTCCTTTGCTTGAAGTTTCAAAGCGGGAAATTATTGATTTTCTAAAACATCATAATCTTTCTTTTGTAACCGATTCTTCCAACGCTGAGAATAATTTTTTGCGTAATAAAATGCGAAATATTTTGATTCCCGTTTTGAACAAATCTTTTTGTGGCTGGGATACCGCCATTCTGAATGGTGTAAAAAAAAATCATCATCTTACAGAAGCAATTACAATGTTAGCGAATGAAATTCCCATAAAAAAAATGGGAAATCAAGTTAAAATTGAGAGAAAGGTATTTTTTGAAAAACCGATTGCACTGAGAATTGAAGTTTTAAAACAGGCACTAAAAACTTTGCACTATCCTGATAGGGTTTCATTTGCTGTTTTTGAAAGTGTTTCAAATGCTACGGTGAAGGTTCACTGTAAAAATCTCCTTTTTGAAAATCGCGGTGAAAGTCTTACGATTGTCTATGAAAAGCAGAATGAATCGTTAAAAAAAAACTATATAATAGAAGAAAATCAGTTAATTGACTTTGGCGATTTTTATATAGACATAAAAATGACTAAAAAAAATTTTGATAATGATGCTCTTATATTGCCAAAAGTGAAATTTCCGTTTATTGTAAGGTGTGCAAAAAGTGAAGATTTTATTTGTTGCTCTGATGGAAAATCAAAAAAAATCAAAAAAATCTTCTGTGATTGGAAAGTTAATTGCTATGAAACGAAAAATATTCCGATAATAGAATATGCAGGCGAAGTGCAGGCAATTCTTGGAGAGTTTTACGAAAAGCCAAATTGGATTGTACGGAATCCGAACTTTGATAGTCCGTGTGTGATGGTAAAAATTCATACAAAATACGAAAATTAGCTATTTTTTAAATAGGAGTTATAATGAATAGGAGTAAAAGTATGCCACCGCAAAAACCTCGTCGGTTTACTTTTTTGTTTTTTGTTTTGCTTTTAGTTATTGTTAGTATGTATATTTTTTTTGGTCTTCCAAATGAAAATCAAGTAAAAGTTTCATATACACAATTTATTGAGGCAGTAATTAATAATCAAGTTGATCGTATTGAAATTGTTGATGAGCGACAAATTTATGGTGAATATAAAGCGAGTGTTAAAAATAGATCTTTTAAAACAATTATTCCGTACAATGACACAACTTTGATCCCGTTGTTAGAGCAATATGGCGTTTCGGTGACAGGGCGGATTTCTACGCCAAGTGTACTCGATTATGCTCTCAATTTTTTGCCGTGGATTTTGATGTTTGTATTTTTTATGCTCATTATGCGGCAAAATATGCAACAAAGTTCTCGTGGTATGCAGTTTGGTAAAAGTCGCGCGCGCCAGTATGATAGCACAGCCAAAAAAGTAACGTTTTCTGATGTTGCAGGGCATGAGGAGCCAAAACGTGAGCTTGCTGAAGTTGTTGATTTTTTGAAAAATCCGACTAAATACGTCGCTATTGGTGCAAAAATTCCTACAGGCGTGCTTTTGGTTGGCAATCCTGGAACGGGAAAAACCTTGCTGGCACGGGCAGTTGCAGGAGAGGCTGGAGTAAATTTTTTGCATATTTCAGGAAGTGATTTTGTTGAAATGTTTGTGGGCGTTGGTGCAAGCCGTGTGCGCGATTTATTTGAGCAAGGGCGAAAACTTTCTCCGTGTATTATTTTTATTGATGAAATTGACGCTGTTGGGCGGGCAAGAGGGGCAGGTTTTGGTGGCGGTCATGATGAGCGTGAGCAAACTTTGAACCAGTTGCTTGTTGAAATGGACGGCTTTGAAACAAAAGACAGCATTATTATTCTTGCCGCTACTAATCGTCCTGATGTTTTGGATCCAGCATTGCTTCGACCTGGCCGTTTTGACCGACAAGTTGTTGTGCCACTGCCTGATGTGCGGGAGCGGGAAGCAATTCTTAAAATTCATGCAAAAAAAATTAAGTTGAATATGGAAGTGGATTTAAATCACCTTGCAAAAGCAACTCCAGGGTTGAGTGGTTCCGACTTGGCAAATATGATTAATGAATCGGCTTTGTTTGCTGCACGAAAAGAAAAAGAGCAAGTTGACTTTGATGATTTAGAAGATGCTCGTGATAAGCAATTTATGGGCATTGAGCGAAAATCGCTTGTTATTTCTGAAAAGGAAAAAAAGCTTACCGCCTATCATGAAGCAGGTCACACCTTGCCGTATTATTTTTTAAAGAATGTTTCTGCTCTGCATAAGGTTACGATTATTCCTCGCGGGCGGGCTCTTGGCGTTACGTGGGGCTTACCTGATGAGGATGTTGTGCATTGTGCAACGCGTTCGATGCTGTTGGATAAATTGGTTGTTATGTTTGGTGGTTACGCTGCAGAAACAATCGTTTTTAATGACACGACTACAGGAACTCAAAATGATATTATGCAGGCGACAGAGCTTGCACACAAGATGGTTTGCGATTGGGGAATGTCTGATCTTGGGGCTGTTTCCTATGGGCAAGAAGATGCACCGATTTTTATGGGGAAAGAAATTGCTCGCCATAAAGACTATTCAGAGTTCACCGCAAAAAATATTGATGTTGCCGTAAAAACAATTTTAAGCGAAGCTAAAGAAAAAGCTATTGCAATTTTAAAGGAACACCGCGAAAAACTTGATATGCTTTCGAGTGCTTTGCTCGAAAAAGAAACTATGAGCGATAGTGAAATTCGCACTTTGCTTAATTTGCCTGCGGTCAGTAAAGCATAATTACAAAAACTATGAAAATTACTATACGATTATTGCCGTTTATTTTGTTACTCTTTTTCTCAGCAAGATTTTTTGGGCAACCGTATTCAATTGATCAAAGCAATCGTATTGCGGCTGTCAAATTATTAATGCAAGCAAAAACAATGACGGAAAATGATTCGTGGGAGCAGGCGTATAGCAGTGCCCAGTTAGGCATTCAGTATGATTCGAGCATTGCTGATTTGTATTTTTTGAAAGCCCTTGCTGCAACTCATCTTAATATGCCTGTACAAGACATTTTACAACTGCTTGCACGATCGCTTGATGGCAGTAAGTGGGTTCACTTGCAAAAAGAAAAAGCTCGCGTTTTATATGCTCAGTTTTTGACGCAAACGCTTGACTGGCAAAAAGCCCTTGAAGTGCTTGATGAAAAACCGATTGTTTTTTCCGCCGATGCTGAGTATATCAGAGCTTTAACTTATTATCGTCAAGAAAAGATTCCGCAGGCTCGAGCTAAAATTCGTGCTGCACGATCCTTTTTTCCCGATGATCCGCGCTTTACACTTTTATTTCTCAAGCAAGAATATAAAAATGATACAGATTTAGAAGTTTTAGAATTTATTTCTGGAATTTTGTCAAATATTTTTAAATGGATTGATACCGAGCCAGAAATTGTGCTCTATGCAACGCCTTTTTCTAATTCATCCGAGGAACGGCGACGATTTTTGCAGGCATATAAGGCCGTGGTTGAAAAACCTGTCCAAGCCTTTGCTCCCTTTGCTTTGAATTACGGCGTAATTTTGGAAGAGGAAGCTTTTGAATTGCTAAAATCCTACGCGGATGAAGGAATCGATTTTAATTATTTTTCGAGTTTTGTTTCTCTTATTCATAGTGACGCAATGAAAAAAAATATTCAGCAGTGGCTCTCTCATTTTAACGGAATATTTCTTTTTGATACAAATACGGACGGCATTGTCGACTTAGCAGGCGAATATAAGGCTGGTAGGCCTCAGAAAATCTCCTTTGATCGTAATCAGGATGGCGAGTGTTCGTGGATTATTGACTGTGATTTTGGTCTTCCTTCAAAAATCATGCTTGAAAAAATGGGCAAGACCGTTATTTATGATCATTATCCATCAGTTGCTGCCGTTGAAGTAAAAACGTCTACCAGTTTTGAACAATATAAACTTGCTACGCAGGAATTTTTTTGGACGCCTGTAAATATCGTAGCTGCTAATATTTATCCACTTGAAGAATCTTTTTTTATTCCGGAGCCAAAACTTTTTGTAGATCAGCTTACGCAATATGCCTTAGTGATTCATTCAAATAGTGTCATGGTCACGGTTGATGATGAAAAAAAAATCTTTCATATGTCCGATGGAAAGCCTTATAGTGCAGAATATTATAAAAATGATGTATGGTATGCACAATCTATATTTGAAAATGGCATTTTGCAAACACGCTCGGTCGACAAAAATAATGATGGCTACTTTGAAGTAACCGAATTTTATACATTTTCGCCAGAAGAAAATAATATATATCAGAGTGAAGAAGATGCTCTTGCTTTAAGAAAAGAACTTTTTGCGACAATTAATTCAGCAGCGGGTTATTATATTTCAAAAATTACGCTTGACTTGAATCAAACTGGTGAGCCTGACTACATCGAAGAAGTTTTGCCAAATGGTGGAAGTATCAAACAATGGGATTTAGATGAAAATGGCGTAGGAAAAATCCGACAGATAAAAAAAGTTGATTATCCCGAACAAGAGGGGGCAACGGCCATTCCTGTTGTAACGGAGCAAACCGATTTTATTCATCCTGTAACTAATGATATGGTTTCTGTCGTGCTAATCGATGATGTGCCAAAGGAAGTTATCACATCACGAGGCAAGCAGGATGTTTTTTACGATAGTTTGCAGAAAATTTATTGGATAGGGAAGCAATTTGATTCTACGATTGCGGCACAAATTATTGAAAAAGTTTTTTTTGAGACAAATTTAGGCGTTTTGCTTATTTCCGTGTCTGACATGAGGTTTTTGGTTTTAAAAACAGAGGAATATTATTTTATTGAACATTTCGCCGAGTAGTATGATTTTGAAAAAACTTGTGTTTTTTTCTCTTGTTCTCTTGTTGTTAACTGCTTGTGCGACTAAAAAAGAAATTTATACCTCTCCTAATTATTTTGATGTTAATGCACGCCAATATGAAATCATGGCGATACGCAAAAAAATCTCTCATAATAATATTGAATCTTTGTGGCGAGCAAATCTCCTTAAAGATGCTTATACTGAAAAAGATGATGATATTGACTTGCTCATCAATGAGATTTATGAAAGTCTTGGAAAGGATTTTGATGAGGCGATAAAAAAGCAAAATTATCAGAGGGCACTTGATATTTATAATTCGATAGAAGTGTGTGATGCACAAAAAATTTCTCTTTTGTCGACTTCGAAATCACGATTGCTCAGCATGCTTCGAAATCATTTTTTGCCTTATATGGTTGAAAAACCTGTGTCTGAAGTTCGTATTGCACAAATGATTACTGGAACGGTAACTGTTCTTGTTGACATGGGATTTAAAATAAATCGTGGACGCGGTTTTGTTGATCGCTCGCTTGGCTCTGGATTTTTTATTGATAAGCGCGGTTATATAATTACTAATTATCATGTCATTGCTTCTGAAGTTGATCCAAAGTACGAAGGCTACTCTCGCGTGTATGTTAAACTTTCGCACGATATTGAAACTCGCATTCCTGCAAAGGTTGTTGGCTGGGATAAATCTTTGGATTTGGCACTTCTTAAAATTGAAGTGGATGCTCCGCATGTTTTTCCTCTTGGGTCTTCAAAGGACTTGGATGTTGGGGACTCAATTTACGCGATTGGCTCTCCCGTTGGCTTAGAAAGCACGATTACTTCAGGTATTGTCTCAAGTAAAGATCGCAAGTTATTCTCTATGGGGCAAGTGATGCAAATTGATGCTGCTATTAATTCTGGAAATTCTGGTGGCCCTATTGTTGATAAAAGCGGATCAGTGCAAGCCGTTGTTTTTGCTGGCATTGAGCAGTTTGAGGGTTTAAACTTTGCTATTCCAATTGAATACTTAAAACTTATTTTACCTCGATTGTACGTTGCAGAAAAAGTTGATCACGGCTGGCTTGGTGTTTACGGAAAAACTTTTCGCGATTTTGCGGGAAAGGGATCGGGTGTTGAGATTTTATATGCAATGCCGGGAGGAACAGCTTTTCGATCGGGCTTGAAGAAGGGAAGCGTCATTTTATTTGTTGATAATATGCCTGTTGCGTCTTTGGAAGAATTGCAAAATGTATTAATATCAAAATCAAACCAAACTATTTTGAAAATTACGGCACGAAATGAAAATAATCAAGTAAGCGATTATTCGGTGTATTTTGATACACGACCTGAACAGCCCGGATACGAGATTTATCAGCGAGATACTCTTGCAAATGCTTTTTTACCTGTTTTTGGTATGGAGCTTGTATCTACTAGTGGCACAAAGAAATTTTATATTAATAGTATATTGAAATCAAGTATCGCCGATGAATCAGGTTTTTCGGTTCAAGATCCCATTGAAATAAACAAAATATCTTTTTTTCAAGAAAACCAAGTCATGGTTGCAGATATCTTTATAAAAAAACGAAAGGGCGGTTATCTTGGACTTTTTTTAAGTCTCCCTGCCTACCTTGATAACGCAAATTATTTTTAATAATCTCTTTCAAAAGGTTGCTTTTTTTTATTTTTTTAAGTAGACTGACTGGAATTCTAGTATGAAGTTAATAATAGTTATTTGCCTCCTTCTTTGTGGAGTGCTCAATCAAAATAGTATTTTTTCGCAAACAGAAAGCAAGAATGCATTGATAATTGCGAACGGCGGATACCGTTCTTTTTCGTTGCTTCCACATCTGGTAGCAGAAGCACGTGATTTACGAAGAGATTTAGAATTAATTGGTTTTGATGTGGTGCATGTCGAAAATGCTAATGCCATAACAATGAAAAATACACTTGAATCATTTTATGCAACAATCAAAGAGCAGGGCGGACTTGCCCTTTTTTTCTTCAGCGGTTATGCAATGCAAATTGTCGATAATAATTTTTTGCTTCCCATTGATGTTGAAGATATCAATGACATAAACGTAGAAATGCTTTTTGATTTTTCTGAAATTTTATCTTACATGGAAGCGGATTCAAATATTGCATTGATTGATGCCTCGCGTGATATTCCGTTCATGTTTTCAAACGCTAATAAAGGTCTAGCTCCGTTGCAGGAGGTAAACAATAATTTTTTAGTCATTTACTCCGCTTTATCCGGTACAATAGCCCGCTCAGGAGTGTTTGTTTCTAGTTTTCTTTCCGCATTAAAAGAAAACGCTGTTGCCTCATCTCTTGTAGAAAGTTTGCAAAAAAAAGTTCAACTGCAAACTAAAGGATCGCAAAATATTCAGGTTTATAATACACTTTCGCAGGATATTGCAATTCATGACTTGCCGATATTCGAAAAAGGAAGCAGAAATAAGCAAAAACTCAATAATATATATTTTAAGTCCGATTTTAATGGAAAAATTTACTTGAATGGTGAGTTTATGTTAAATGTTCGGGCAGGAAAAAAATATACGCTTCACAATTTTTCTCAAGGTGAATATTCTTTGCTTTTTAAGTCGAATAGTGCAGAGCTTCGTACGGAATTTGTTTTAAAAGAAAAAGAAAATAAATATTATCATCTTCGCAATATTGATAATGGGATTTTTTGGGAAGGGCAAGTCAGTTTTTGTAAAGAAGAGAACTTTTCTCAAAAAAATTTGCTAGTTGCTTTAAGTGATAAATTTCTACAAGGAGAAATTATTACGGTTAAAAATAAGATTACAAATCAAGAAATAGCACTAAAGGTTGTTGGCTCTTTGCCAGAGGATAATAATCGCATAAAACCATTGATCGCTTTATCGCCAACTGCAGCAGAAAAAATTGGTATAAAAAATAATAACACTGCAACAAATATCGTCGTTATCAAAAAAATAATGCAATGGGAAGAAGTCTCTTTTTAGCGATTGTTCTTTAAATATGCGATATCTTTAAATGGTATGTGCAATTAAAAAAGATTGCTTTTATAGATAATCTTTTATACAAGAATAATTTTTACACCTTTTTCTTTTAAGTTTGCAAGGATGGCTTTATTTTCTTTTGTTTTACTCGTAATTATACAGAAAAGCCGATCAAAGCCACAGAAAATATTAATCCCAGAAGATAGAAATTTGGAAGAGTCAACAAGTGCAATCACCTTTGATGCTGATTGGATAATTTTTCTTTTTAAGCTTACTTGAAAAGGCGAGGAAGAAGTCAGTCCTGCAATAGGATGGATACCAGTGCTTCCAATAAAGGCTGTATCGGCAACAATTTTTTCATAGAAAGTATCACAGTCGGGGCCGAGTAGCGACATTGTTTCAGGATGAAGTAAGCCCCCAGAGACGGTTATATGCATTTTTTGTTCACTTGCAAGCGCCGTTGCAACAGGAATTGAATTTGTGATAAGTGATAGGGGTAGTGGCTTTTGTGATAAAACTTCTGCTAAAGCAAGTGTTGATGTTCCTGAGTCTAAAATAACGGAGTCATTCGGTTTTATTAATTGATATGCTGCACGTGCAATTTCTTTTTTTTCTTGGATATTAAGTTCATAGCGAACGGAAAGCTTTTGTGCTTCTTGAAAATAAGTGAGTTTTGCTTGCCCATGTGATCGGCTAATAACATTATCCTGCTCAAGTTGCATAAGATCACGCCTAATACTTGTTTGCGTAACTTTCAGGTGATCGGCAATATCAGAAACACGCATTATATTTTTAATTTGTAAAAGTCGAATAATTTCATGCTGTCGCTTTGTGTTTGCCATTATATGATGTCCTTTAAAATCCGCTTATACCTAAGGTGTGCATGGCTTGATACGTTTTTGCTCGAAGGATCGTATGATTTTACCTCATACGGAGGTGTAAGCTTCAGCAAAGGCTATCAACTCTTTTTAGTATAAATCGTATGTCATTAGTATAGCATACCATAGGTAAAATTGCAACTCTGAGAACCTCTGTGTACTTACCCCTGAAACGCCTATGAGATGTGCATAGCCACAGGCAAGAGAGTGTATTCTTTGTATTCGAGCGATTACATCATAGAAGGAAAACCGCCGCCGAATTGCTTCATCATCTTTTCTTGCATACCTTTGCGGCTCATCTTTTTCATGGCAAGACGGGTCTTTTCAAATTGCTTGAGCAGTCGGTTCACCTCAGCAACGGAAGTACCCGAACCACGAGCAATTCTCTTTCGCCGACTTGGGCCTATGATTAGATGGTTTGCTCTTTCTTTTTTAGTCATCGATTGAATGATTGCCTCTTGATACTTTAAACCACTCGTGTCAATTTGACTTTCATCAATTTGCCCTGCAAGCCCTGGCATCATCTCAAGCAAACTTTCCATTGGCCCCATTTGCTTTACTCGCTGTAACTGATCAAGCATGTCTTGTAAGGTAAACGTTTCATTTGAAATCTTCTTTTGAAGAAGCTGCGCTTCCTTTTCGTCCATAGTTTGTTGGGCTTTTTCAACCAACGAAACAATGTCGCCCATGCCCAAAATTCGACTGGCAATCCGCTCAGGAAAGAACTGCTCAAAGTCATCTATTTTCTCGCCCGTACCAATAAACAAAATGGGCTTGCCCGTAATTGACTTTAACGAAAGCGCTGCACCTCCACGAGCATCAGAGTCAAACTTTGTAAGAATCACCCCTGTAAGATTAAGTGCCTCATCAAACGCCTTTGCAACATCCACCGCACTTTGCCCCGTCATGGAGTCGGCAACAAGTAAAATCTCATCAGGACTAACCGCCTTTTTGATAGACTTTATCTCATCCATCATAGGCTCATCAACCTGCAAACGCCCTGCAGTATCTATAATAAGCGTGTCAAAATTATTCTTTTTTGCATAGCTGAGCGCACTTTTAGCATTCTTGATCGCATCCTTTGAATCCTCTTTATACACAGGAACGCCAATTTTTTGGCCAAGCACACAAAGCTGCTCCACCGCAGCAGGACGCACTAAATCACAGGCGGCAAGAATTGGCTTACGACCACTTTTCAAAAGCCGCGCCGCTAACTTAGCAGCCGACGTCGTCTTACCTGAACCTTGCAAACCCAAAAAGAGAATGACCGACTGCGTATCAGGCCCTTTGAGCTTCAAATCTTGCTTTTCATCACCTAACAAAGCAATAATTTTGTCGTGAATAATCTTTACGAATTGTTGCCCAGGATTAACCGAGCGCAAGACCTTCTCACCCTTTGCTTCTTCAATAGTACTATTAACAAAGCGGCGAACGACACGAAAGTTAACATCCGCCTCAAGAAGTGCCATCTTGATCTGTTCAACATAGTCTTCGATATTTTTTTCAGTTATGGTCGCCTTTCCAGAAACCGTACGAATAACCGAACTAAAAGTGTTTGTAATCTTCTCTAACATAGCTGCGATTATATCATCATGCTAAAAAAAAATCATCTAGTTTTAAGCATTTTTACTGAAAATGTAGAACCTTCAGCACCCACCCCGTCGAAGCTTTATTGCTCTTCCATCTCAGAACAAACCCCTTGAGTTTTTACGTATAGCGTCATTATGCTTCTATTTGTAGCAAGCTATTGTCGAGCCTTATCGACAAGTAAAAACTTATATGCAACGTGTTGCATTCGTAGCTAGGGCGCATACTCGGTACTACCTTGTATGATCAATAAATCCCTTGCAACGTGTTGCATTCGAACCTTTGTTGCTCTTCCAACTCAGAATAAATCCTGTGAGTTTTTACGTATAGCGTCACTGGGCTTTTATTTGTAGCGAGCTATTGTCGAGCCTTATCGACAAGTAAAAACTTATATGCAACTTGTTGCATTCGTAGCTAGGGCGCTCACCCCGTCGAAGCTTCAGCGCATACCCCGTCGAAGCTTCAGCGCATCTCTCGTCGAAGCTTCAGCGCTCACCCCGTCGAACCTTCAGCGCTCACTTGGTCATAGTAAGGGCGCACACTCGGTCGTAGCTAGGGCGCACACTTGGTCGTAGTAAGGGCGCGCACTTGGTCGTAGTAAGGGCGCGCACTTGGTCGTAGCTTGGGCGCACACTCGGTCGTAGCTTGGGCGCACACTCGGTCGTAGCTAGG
>JBOFTD010000085.1:0-12634 GCA_051651885.1 Treponemataceae bacterium | reverse complement strand
AAAAGTTCAGCAAACTTTGCAGCATGCTCTGCTTCTTCTAAAGCAGCTTGTTGGTAAAAAGCACCAATTTCAGGATAGCCTTCACGAATAGCTTGACGACTCATTGCAAGATACATGCCAACTTCACAGCACTCGCCGTTAAAATGGTCACGTAAACCTTGTAAAACCTCAGCATCAACGCCAGAAGCAATACCAATCTCGTGCTCACAAGCATAACCTGCAGCATTAGATTTTTCTTTAAATTTGTCTTTTCCAACTTTACATTGAGGACAGCTATCTGGAGCTTCCGCACCTGAATGAACATAACCACATACAGTACATACCCATTGTTTCATAATGATCTCCTAGTTTTTTTTGATTATGCAATAAAAATTGTATTTATTACATAAAAAGACAATAAATCATATTTGTATTTATGTCAATATTTTTTTAAGAAAATTATTGTTTTTTATCAAATTTTACTCAGTAATAAAAAACTCATTTTAGATACTATAATAATTCCAGCACTTTAGCTAAAATAAGCTTGACAAAAGCTTGCTATTTTATACAATTTTATGGTATGAAAAATTTTGAACAACGATTATCTCGCCTTGAACAACTCGGCGACTCTATAAAAAATCCTGAACTTCCACTTGAAGATGCGTTAAAAATTTTTGAAGAAGGCATTCAGCTTGCAAAAAATCTTGAAAAAGAAATTGACAAAATTGAAGGCAAAATTCAAATTTTAATGAACCAGCCTGAAACAACAAAAGATGATAAGCCAGAGTTAGAATTATTTCCGCAACATGACTAAAAACAAAACTTTGCATAACGATCCAAAGCCAATAAAAAAACTACCAGACGAGGCTGCTCGAAAAATTGCAGCTGGCGAAGTTATCGATCGCCCCAATGCGATTATAAGAGAGTTGCTTGACAATTGCATTGATGCAGGGGCAACTCAAGTCATTGTAGAAATTGAAGGTGGCGGAATCGAGAAAATCCGTATTGTTGATGACGGCTACGGAATGACTAAAGAAGATTTAGAAACATGTGCTTTTCCGCACACCACCAGTAAAATTTATTCCGAAAAAGATTTGCTCACGCTTTCAACATTAGGATTTCGTGGCGAGGCTTTAGCGTCTATTGCCGCAGTTAGCCGCCTTGAAATTGTCAGTATTCGAAAAGAAATTGCCTACAAATTGACTGCCTCCTTAGGCTCGGAATATTCTGTAACATCGGCCCAACTTGCAAAAGGTACGATTGTGCAGTCGCAAGCACTTTTTGAAAATTTTCCAGCCCGCCGTATTTTTTTGAAACGCCCCACAACAGAAGGAAATCTTTGCCGCCAAACTTTTATTGAAAAAGCACTTCCATGGAATACCATTGCCTTTCGCTTAAGTATGGACGGGAAAGTCAAACTTGATTTTCCTGCCAATCAAACACTGACAGAGCGATTTTTATCCGCCCTCGAGCTATCCGAAAAAGAATATTTTTTTTCCGAAATTACCGGCCAAGCCGAAGGATTTTCTTTCTCAATTGTGTTGAGTCACCCAAATATGCACAGATCAGACAAAAAAAATCTCTATGTTTTTGTAAACGGACGACGTGTTTGGGAATTTAGCCTCATTCAGGCCATCGAATATGGTGCTCAAGGTTATTTTCCAAATGGCTGCCATCCCATTGCGTCACTGTATCTTACAATTGATTCATCCCTCGTTGATTTTAATATTCATCCTGCAAAAAAAGAAGTTCGATTTAAAGATAGTTCTTCCGTGTATCGTGCGGTAAGTGGTGCAGTGCGTAATTTTTATAAAAATCATGCGGTGCAACACTTGATAAAGGACATGGATTCATCAAACGAATTTCAATACGATTTTGATGATCCGCAAAAAGAATCAGAAAATGCCGTAAAAGAAGCGTTTGAGTACAAAGCACATACGCCTCGAAGTTTTTCTGAAAAATCTTTTACTCACAATTCCTTCACTCTACCAAAAACATTTGAAAAAAGTTCCTTTTCTGCAAACACCTCGCACGCATCTTTTTCTACTTCCACGCACTCCGTTGAAAAAAAGCCCGAAAATCACACAGTCGTTCACCCGCTGAGCAAGGGATTTATTTATAAAGGAACAATTTTAGGCGTTTTTTTACTTGTTGAAAAAGATAATACCATTTTTTTGCTCGATCAGCATGCGTGTCATGAGCGAATTCTTTTTAATCAATTTATGAATGAAGCCGGTCAAAAACAAAAACTTTTATTTCCCTATATTGTTGAAACGCAAAGCAAAGAAGAAGAT
The DNA here is from genome assembly GCA_051651885.1 of Treponemataceae bacterium. GTDB lineage: Bacteria > Spirochaetota > Spirochaetia > Treponematales > Treponemataceae > JBOFSR01. The sequence continues at coordinate 10,361 of JBOFTD010000085.1, read as the reverse complement.
AATTATTTGCACTCCCTTGAAACTGAGCTTAAAAATTCAGGTTTTGAAATGACTTTTGATGGAAATGGCCGCTGGGAATTTTTCACAGTACCGATTCGCTGGATTGGCAATGAAGAAAATCTGAGAGAGGATTTACTCGAAAAAACGATCCAGCCGAAAGAACTCATGTACAAACTTGCCGCAAAAACTGCATGCCGTGGAGCGATTAAAGATGGCTCAGTTCTTGATGACGCAATCGCGTCACGTTTAATAGAAGATATATTTGCCCTTAACGATACAACATGCCCGCACGGTCGCCCCTTATGGACAATCATAACAAAAGAAGAACTCTACAAGCGTGTCAGAAGAATTGATTAACTATAAAATATCGATGAAAAGCAATGATTTTTGCTAATTTTTACGATGACTCACTTTTTAATTGCTTTTTTTTCCTTTAATGCAGATAATCGAGCAGAAATTATTTCTTCATTTAAATGTGTGCGAAAAAATTGAGTAAGCTCTGCAAGATGAAAAGACGTAGTCCCATAACAGCCACCAACAATACTTGCTCCACTCAAAAAATGATTGTATTGAGCTTGGGCAAATTCCTCTGGACTGAGTGCAAAAACAGTTTTTTCCTGCTTCGCAAGAGGAATATCTGTATTTAACTGAACAATCACCGGAAGCGAAGTAATCGAAACAAGTTGATTCGTCAATGTTTCTGCTTCAGAAAGACTATTCCCACAATTAAAACCCAAAGCATCAACGGCAAGTTTTTCAAGATAAGAAACCATTGTCTGCACATCATTTTCGGCAAAAGTCTTGCCTGCATATTGAAAAGGAAGGCTCACAATTATTGGCAATGCAGTATTTTCTTTTATAGCGCAAATAGCGGCTTTTAATTCATCTAAATCAGTTATATTTTTGATAATAACAAGATCAATTCCGACTTTTTCGGCGGTTATTGCACAAGTTTTAAACGCTTCATAAGCTTGCTCAAAAGACAAATCGCCAGCGGGTTTCATGCGTTTGCCCGAAGGTCCCATATCAAGAGCAATAAAGGGGCGATTCTCGGGCGGAATATCACTTGCACCTTGAAGCATTTTTTTGATAATCTGGTGTGCTTGAGTTATTAAGTCTACTGCACAAAATTTACAATCCCGCAGTTTTATGGGATTGCCTTCAAAAGTATTCGTAGTAATAACATGACAACCCGCTTGCATGTAACGACGATGAATATGTTCAATAATATCAGGATGAGAAAAATTCAAATCCTCTAGCCGCTCATAATGAAGAATATTATTAGGATGATCAGCCTCATAAGCGTGAATCATTGTTTCCATGCTACCATCAAAAAAAATAGGCAGCCCTAAGCCTATCTGATTATGCAGAAATTCCTTAAACAACATTTATAATTCTCCTTGCTACGGACGAAGTATACAATGGATAAAAAAAATTGTCTTTAAGATTATACAAATCTTCATACTTTTTATATAGAAGAAAAGAAGTTTTTTTCATGCATTTTTGGGAAAACGTTTAAAATAAAAAAGCTGAGGTTGCACAACAAACTCAGCATAAAAAGCTAATTCACAATCATTTACAAAGCGGGTGCATGCTTACCCCGATAAATACCAGCAGGATGGCGATTACAGCTTGCACTTGTCAGCGATGCGATTGAGGAATGTTTTTCACCACAATACTTGCAAGAGTATTCAGGTTTTTCTCCGCCCTCGTAAAACTTATGCTTGCCCCGATAAATACCAGACGGATGGCGATTACAGCTTCCACTCGTCAGCGATATTAATGAAGGATACTTTGTCCCACAGTATTCGCAATAAAAATTTTGAGCCATTTTTTTACTCCTAAAATATTTTTTTCATTATATAATATATGTACATTATCTAACGCAAAAAGAGTAAAAAATATTGATTTTTTATCACTTTTTTTTCATAATCAAATCGTGAAGCAAAAAACCACAGAAATCAACCATCCGATATTAGAGCGCCTCATGCTCATTCACCAAAAAATTGAAAAAAAGCTTTATCCCAACTGCTCAACGCTTGCAGATGATTTTGAGGTTTCTATTTCTACGATTAATCGGCATATTGAATATTTACGCACAAGAATGAACGCTCCCATTGAATTTGACAAAAATAAAAATGGCTATTATTACACAACGGATTATGATTTTGCCCTCAATAGCATTTCTCAGCAAGATTTATTGGCACTCAGCTATGTAAAAAATTTACTCAACACCTGCCAAGATACGCCGCTTTATACCGAAATTGAAACTGCCATCAGCTCGATTTTAAAAAGCCAACTCCCCTTTTCAAAAGATTTATTACAAAGAATCACCTCGCCGCCCTTGCCAAAAATTATTGTTGACGAGGAACTTTGGAAGATTATTACCAAAGCGCTTTTAACAAATCGCATTTTAAAGTTCGATTATCACGGAATTTACAACCAAGAAAAAAAAACTCGCCTCGTTGCGCCGTATCAAATCGTCATTGGCGATAATACCTGCGGATTATTTGGATTTTGTCAAAAAGCAAAGGGAAAGCGTTTTTTTGCCTTTAATCGCATTGAAAACCCAAGCATAACGGAAGAACACTTTACGCTCCCCACAGATTATAATTTTAACACTTATTGCGGAGAAAGCTATTTTGGGGCCTATATTAGTGAAAAAATTGAGTTTTACGAAATTGCATTTTTTGGAATGGCACGCAAAAATATAAAAGAAGTAATTTGGGCAAAAGATCAAAAAATCCAAGAAATTGATGACGAGGATACAACGCTATTGCAGTTTTCATCGCCCCAGCATCAAAAAATATTTGAATGGGTTTTATCGAAAGGATCTTTGGCAAAACCACTGCAGCCAAAAAAATTAGTCCTCTATTGGAAACAGACTATCAAAGAAATGAACACACTCTTATAACACATTTGTCAAAATATTTATGCACTAGAATTGAGCTCTTTATAAAAACTTTCTGGCAAATAAATATTTTCTACGTTTTCAGCAATAACTTTTCTAAACAAAGAAAGAAGATATTTATTTATTCATCTCATTTTTGAGTATGATTGCTTATTAATAAGGTGAAAAAATCATCTTTATTAAGCATAAATTTATCATAAAGAGCATAACCCATAAAACTTGCTGTAGCAAAACGATAATCAAGGTTTTTTGGCTTAGATTGATCAAATTTATTAACTATTTCTTGAATATCCGTATTCTTCGTGCTATTCGGGCTAAGGTTAGCACAAAGCAAGATAAATTCAACTTTATCATTGAGGTGGACAACTTCATTTTTATTCTTTTCGGATAATTCTACTAAGCCTAACTCTCGCAACTGTTTGAAAATAGAAAGAGCCTCTTCTCTTAAGTCATTATTAAATAAAAACTTGTTAATATCTTCATAATGTTTTTCCAAATTGTCAAAAGATTTATGTCCGTATTTCATTTCAATAAAAACTAATTGGCAATCAGTGGGATTTTTTCTATCATGAGAAGTTGCAAGCCACTTGATAGCAACCATATCAAAACGTCCGATATGATCCGTTCTTTCGATATCTACAATAAAATAATCTGTGCTGTTGGCAATTTCTGAAAAACTGTTTTCTCTTGCTACGAGCTGCTGAAATTCTCTCTCGCTTCGTCGTTTTGCTCCAAGATTGCAATCAATATTATTCTTAATAGTTGGCAAGTCTGCAAGCCAAGTATCAGGATTAAATTCAAAAGTCGGTGCTGAACCTTCTTTCAGATATGCTTTATCAATCGTTGCCATGTAGTTTTCCGATTTTGTCGTAGGGGCATCTAGCTTCAAAGCACTACAACCTCGGTAGTAAATATTGATATAGTTTTTTCTAATTTGTAAAAGCAGGGTGTCATCTTCTTTTACACGCTTTAAAATATCATTTAAAGAACCTGTTAATAGGGCTTTCATAAATTCGTCAGATAACATTCTCTTGTCAGTTGCTTGACTCATCTTATAGCTCTTTTTCGTTGCCGTCTGTCCAAACTTCGACATTGGGAATGCTATTATTTTCTAAAAATTTCTTTACAGCCTCAGGATCCTCAGTGTGAATAGGGACGACCTTTTTGGCCTTTAATGCTTGCACTAAACGAAGCACATCATCTTTATGGGCATGCCCACTTGTATGGATAGCGTAAAAAGTTACGTATTCTTTTTCTTTAAGAGTATTGATATTCCCCATTTTTTCTTGATCTAAATATCCTGACCACATAGAATAAACAAGATTAATTTTTTGGTGGTGCGTTTTATAAAGATGTTCTAAAAATTTACCATTGGGGTTTCCATACTGTACATAATAAGATGGATTTTGAAAAATGCTATTACCTACATGCTTCGTTTTGAGTTGGTCGGCAAATTCATTTTTTCCCATTTTTCGAAGACAAGTGTCGTATTTATCATTAGGATCAACAATAAATATATCGTTCCAATGCCACTGGGGTAAATGTTCTAATTTTGCTCCTACCAAATGAAGCATATACGCCGTATAGGGATTAATTAAGAGTTTTTTGCCCGCCTGCTTACAGGCACGATAAACGCTAACAATGCGATCAATATTTTGCCCTGCTCCTAATACAAAAGAAATGTTTTGCTGTTTTTTGAAAATAGAAAGGAGAGCTTCTTCAACCGATTTTTCATCAGGGTACTGGGGATCATGGCGATTTATTGTTGTGCCCTCGATAAAAAGGATATCAATATCTTTTGGAGGATGCTTGCAAAGATTTTCAAATACTTTTTTCTTTGCTCCTCCATTGCGGAAATCTCCACTAATAAAAATCCTCTTTCCTTGATATTCAATCAAAAAGGCAAAAGCTTCTGGGGCGGAGTGATCTACTAAATAAGGATGAACAGAAGTTTCTCCAATAGAAAAAGTCTTCCATGCCTCAAAATTTTGAAAATGATTGGGATAAGGTTCTTTTTTCAAGAAAGGACAGATCCCTTGAATAAGATTTTGAGTAATGTCAATCGCATAAACAGGCACTTCAGGCGGAATCTGATCAATCAATCCATAATGATCCATGTGGGGATGAGTAATAAGCAAGGCATCGGGAGCATTTGGCACGATAACGATGCTATCATCGAGAGGACTTCCTAAGTCTATCCATATTTTAGAATCTGTCTTTATTTCAAGACATGCCCCTCCAATTTCGTGGCTACCTTTGTGAATAGCAATTTTCATAGCACCCTCCTTTTGAATAGTATAACACATTTAAAATGAAAATCAAAATATTTATGCAGTGGAATTGAGCTCTTTATAAAAGCTTTCTGGTAAATAAACATTTTCTACGTTTTCAGCAATAACTTTTCTAAACAAAGGAGCGATTTCTTTTATTGTAAAACCTGCAATGCCACAACCAATTTCAGTTACAAGAAAATGCAACTCAGGGTGGGCTTTTGCAAAAACTAAAAACTCTTCTACGTAAGGTTTTATTGCTTCAACACTACCGTACGTAGTCGGAATGGCGTACGTTTGCCCCTGTAAACCAACACCGCAACCCCAAACAGCACCCCATTTTATCGCTTGCTTTGCAGCACCACCAGCGTGTATTCCCTCAGGATTACTGCCAAAAACAAAAACTTCATTTTTTTTAAGGCTCTTAATCATCTTTGCAGAAATTCTTTTTTCATTCATAATTTTTCACCTTTTAATTAATTTTTTGCACGTTTTATTTTATATATTTTTCTCTAAATCGTACAGTTAAAAAAATAATTTTTTTTCACTCTGTCATTATATGCTAGAGCTCCCGTGTTACACTACGTTTACACATAAAATGCGGAGAACGTAATGAGCAACTTAAAAAAGAAGAGTATTCATCTTATTGCCAAAGGTAAAATAAAAGCCATACTTCTTGCTATTAAAGAAAAATATTTAGCCTTTCGCAAATTTTTGAATAAAAAAACTTCAACAAGCAAAACGGATTTAATGATTGCGGCGGAAAATGGATACTTGCCAATCGTTAAGCGTTTAGTAAAAGAAGGGGCAGATATTCATGCGATTAATAAATATGGGGAAAACGCTTTAACACTTGCTGCCGTTCTGGGAAAGAATTTAGAAGTTGTCAAGTTTCTGTTAGAAAAGGGAGCTACGACAGATGAGCTTACTGCAGCTTTAACAGCTGCTATTGCATGGAACAGAAAGTTTGATATTATCAAACTTTTATTCGAAAAAGGTGTGAGTATTCATGCACTCGACAGATGTGCAGGAACAACTTTAATGAATGCGTCTTACCATGGCAACTTATACGCTGTAGAACTTTTAATTGAAAACAAGGCGTCTATTAACGCTGTAAATAAAAGGGGAGAAACGGCGTTAATGCTATCTGCAGCGAACGGATATTTATCAATCAGTATACTTTTAGTAGAAAATGGTGCTGATGTTAATATTGCAGACAAAGAAGGGAAGACTGCCTTAATAAGAGCTGTATATTGGAAATATCCAACGACTACAGAATTTTTACTATCGAAAGGTGCTAATATTAATGCTGCAGACAAAGAAGGAAAAACAGCTTTAATGATGGCTGCACGTAGGGGAAGTTCAGAAATTACAGAATTTTTAGCGACGAATAATGCAAATGTTAACGCCGCTGATAAAAAAGGAGGAACAGCTTTAATGATGGCTTCGAAATATGGATATCCAACAACTGCAAAAATTTTAATGTCGAATGGTGCTAATATTAATGCTGCAGACAAAGAAGGAAAAACAGCTTTAATCATTGCTGCACGGTGGGGATATCCAAGCGTTGTAAAAATTTTAGTTGCAAACGGTGCTGATACAAATGGTATTGACAAAAAAGGTTTGAGTGCTATTGACTATGCTCTAAAAAATAGACACACAAAGGTAGTAAACTTTTTAAAGCAGAAAAATAAATTGTAACACGCCAGTATAAAAGCATAACAAAATAGCTTTAAATTACAAAAATAGTATGAATTTTAAAACTACTATTGCTAAAATAAAAAAGACGCATATACTGTAATTATAAAAAAGAAAGGAGAAAAAATGAGTGACGAAAAAGAAAACTTGCTACAAACGGTAGAAGAGGTTTTTAATAAGAAAGGATATATAATCCCTGAGTATCAAAGAGGGTATAAATGGACAAAAGATAATGTAACAAAGCTACTGGATGACATTGAAGCGTTCAAAAGCCTAAACGAAAAATCTGAGAGTAATTTTTACTGCCTGCAAAATATTACAATTATTAAAAAAGATGAAGACTACGAAGTAATCGATGGACAACAAAGACTTACAACATTGGCGATTATTCTTTGCTATTTAGGTGATTCTGATCTTGTTCAAAATAAAATTGCCTATGAAATTCGACCCGAAAGCAAGGAGTTTTTTAAGGAATACATTATTGAAAAACAAACTGCTCATGAATATTACAATGAGAAAGAAAAAAAGTTTAAGAATCTTCCTGCCGAAAAATTTGACCGCCAAGATATTTTCCATTTTGTACAGGCGGCTCATACAATAAATGACTGGATAAGTAAAAAGAATATTGCGAAAGAAAATTTTGCAGAAAAAATAAAAAATCATGTGCGTCTGATTATTAACTGTGTGAAAGGCAATAGAGAGGAAGGCGATAGTAAGAAAGATAATAATAAAGAAAAAATTTTTGCAAACCTCAATGCAAATAAAGTACCACTCTCTGCTGTGGACTTGATTCGAGCCATTTTAATTACCCGAATTACTGGCTCTTTAGATTCCAAAATAGATTTTGTGCGAATCAATGAAAAGCGAGTCAAACTTGGCTGGGAGATTGATCAAGCACATCAATGGTGGGATGGTAATCCGTCTGAACTTTTTAAAGGCTTACTCAAAGAAAAAAATGAAAATCTATCAGGAATAGAGACCTTATATTTATTACACTTTAATAACGGAGATAAGAAAAAATGGCTCTCCATTGATGAAATAAAAGATACGCTAGAGTCTAAAACAGAGGACGTTGAAAAAACCTATGGAGAGATTTTAGATTTTCATCACACAATGCAGGATTGGTTTAGCGATATTGAAATATATCACTATTTAGGATTCCTTGCCGCCCAAGATAAAGATACCACGATTAAAACTATTTATGAACTTTGGAAAAAAGGTACAACTCGCCAGAAATTTATAGAGAAATTAAAAGAAAACATTGTAGGTGCTATTGATAAGGATATCCCTACAGAAGAGAAAGCCAGCAATGATACAGAGAAGTTGTCTTTAATAAAGACCGCACTTGAAGAAGACAATAATCTCTATCACGAAAATCAATCTTTTTTGAGAAGAATTCTTATTTTAATGGATATTATTACATTATTGAAAAATTTGAAAATAATTAAAGGGGAACGAGAAGAACGCCGACTACCTATTAGCTATTTTAAACAACACGGGGAGGATATTGAACATATTTTCTGCCAAACCCCTAGCAAGGCAGATATTGAAAAAATAATTGAAGTAGATATAACTTCACTCAGTAGAGATCTTAATTCAATAGAAGGGTTTACTCTTGGAGAGGAGGACAAAAAGTCTCTGGAAAAAGCCACCAAGGAAGAGATTTTTGAAATTTATACAAGCATTTTAGAGAAAGTTCCTAATCGTAACTCTATCGGTAATTTGCTTTTATTAAATTCTGGCGTTAATCGCTCCTGTGGTAATGATGAATATACAAGAAAGCGAGAGCGAATTATCAAAGAATACCAAGAAGGCAAGTATATTCGTCCGCATACATGGACGATCTTTACAAAAAATTTCAATTCAGCAACAGATGTAAATCTTAACACATGGAGATTAACAGACATTGATCAAAATAAAAAATATATTAGCACTACAATTGGTGAATTTTTAAGGGGAGTAAAATAATGAACAACACAACAATAACACCTATTTCGTTTTCAGATCTTCTTGGTAAGAATAAATGGCAAGTTCCAGAAATACAGAGAGAATATGTGTGGGGAAATAATGAAAGTTTATTGGAACATTTTTTTAATGATATTAGCAAGAATAACGCGCATAATATAGGATTTCTTTATTCCTACACTCCCAGCCATGCACAAGATCAAAAAAATTCTATTGTGTATCTTATTGATGGGCAACAACGCTTCACTACCCTATACCTTGCTTTGTTTTATTTTAGTATTGTAGAAGGCAAGAAAGAGTTCTCCCATAACGATAAATTCTCCTATGAAGTATGTACATCAACTGGAAAATTTACCAAACAATTTACAAAAAAGGAATACGCAGCGCAATTTTCATATCGCGTACGTACATCGACGGAAGAATTTATCCAAAGATTAATTGAAAATGTAAGTGATTTTGGTAAAATAAAAGAACAAACATGGTTTTTAAGCCATTATAAAAAAGATCCTTCCATTACAGGAATTTTAAATTTATTACAATGGCTAAGAAATTATAAATCACCGCCAGAAATGGTAGATAAAATTCTAAAAACAGAATTTTGGAATTTTAATATTGATCAAGCAGGTCAAGGTGAAGAATTGTACATTAAAATGAATTCCCGTGGAGAGCAACTTTCTGCCAATGAAAATATCCGTCCGTATTTATTGGAAACAGTTAAGGATAAGCAAAAAGCTGGAAAAGAATTTGACAACTGGCAAGAATTTTTCTGGAAATATAGAGGCAGTAACCCCAATGCTGACAAGGGATTAAATGCTTTTTTATCTTGGGTAATTATTCTTGAATTTCATAAAAATTCCCCACAAGATCTAAAATACAGCGAAATAAATAGTACATGTAGCGAAAAAAATCTTCTTAATGAGGCACAAGAAATAAAACTCACTGTTGAAAAAATTATCCCCTACTTTACTGCTCTTGAAAACATAACAAGCGCTCTTAAAGGAGAAATTTTTAATACTATAGCACCAAAGCTTATTAATGAAGATGGCAAAAATAACTTTGAAAACAACCTTGCTGGCGAAATCGGAGAACGAGGGAAGATGTTTTTGTTGCCGCTGTTAGCTTATTATTCAGAACACTTACAAGCAAAAATAGATAAACATTGGGTGCGATTTTTCTATACTATTGCTTTTAACCAAAAAAGCCAAGCTTTTAAATACGTTCTTACTATTGCAAGCAAGAATTGTAAAGACCCCATAGATTTATTGCAATCGCCTAAACTTCTTGAAAAAGAAGAGAAAATAAAACTTGAATGTCTTCGTGATCATGCAGAAAACAGAGATAAACTTGAAGAAATTTTTCAAAATTTAGAAGACCATTGGCTTACACAAGTAACAATTGAGGAATTTATTAGCAAAAGTATAAATGAAAAAAAAATAAGCCTTGAACGACTCCAAAAATATGAAAATATTCTCATCTCTGTAACCGATCGGAATCTTTTTAGACGAGAATTGCTTGCT
>JBOFTD010000084.1:0-3728 GCA_051651885.1 Treponemataceae bacterium | reverse complement strand
TTATTTGAACGCTTTGACTCGAAGGCTCAAGAGCTTTCTTCTTTTAGAGAAGAGATTGTTAAGGATTTGCAGGCTTTTTTAGAAACGTCAGCAGAACAATATGGCGTTAAAAGTGGCGGTATTAAAGGCGGCGTAACCTTAACCAGTTTTGATGGCGTGTATAAAATCCAAATTTCAAACAATGATGTGTATGAGTTTACTGAGGAGCTTCAAACGGCGCGAGAGCTGATTAATGAATGCGTTAAAAACTGGACAAAAGAAAGCCGCAGTGAAATTAAGGTTTTAATTGATAATGCTTTTAAGGTTGACAAGCAAGGCATGGTAAGCACCAGCCGTATATTGGGTTTGCGTCAGCTTAATATTGGCGACTCTACATGGCAAAAAGCAATGTCTGCCATTACGGACTCAATCAAGGTTGCCTCTAGTCGCAAGTATTTGCGTTTTTATAAAAAAGATACAGACGGCAAATATCAATTACAAAACCTTGATGTATGTGCTTTATAAGCGATACCGCAGGTAGTTTTTTGGGAGGTTGCAAATGAGTCAAGGAAGACGGTATATGTTTGGGGTTCACTTAGAACACATGGGAAAATTTTTAGGCTGGGCGTGGTTGGTACGCTTGGGCTTAAAAAAGCAAACGGAGGCATTGAAATGAGTTTGAGTTCACAAGAGCGGATTATAACCATACTTTTATGTCTTGAGAAAAATCATGCTTTTGGTTTAACAAACAAAGAGCTTACCGACTTGATTGGAACAACGCCTGTCAATATTTGCCGAGACCTTGCAGTACTTGAAAAGTATGATTTGGTTTCTAAAAATAATGCAGGGAGAAATCGCTTGTCGGTACGGTTTGGGCAGATTGCCAATAGCATAATGAAAAGCTATCAAGTGGCACGTCTGCACTTGAGTGAGGATGAGGCAAATTATGCCTCTGCTATGCAGTAATGAAACCACATACGGTTTTATTTTAGGAGGGTTAAAATGAGTGATATAAACCAAGATGAGGGAACGCAAGCGATGGACTTGGTTGCGGATAAGATGAAAGAGCAGGAGCTGACCAAGCAAGAATTAGCGAAAGCCTTTCTTGAAGAAGGTGAAGTTTACAACTTGCATATTGCAATTAGCCGTGCAAAAACAGCACAAGAGCAAATGGCTGGTGGCATGATTGAGTTGGGTAAACAACTTTGTTTAATCAAGGTTTTTGAGGGACACGGTAATTTTATGGCATCATGTGAAAAACTTGATATAACAAAATCATCTGCCTGTTACGCAATGGCGGCGGCAAAAAAATTTGCAAACTTCCAAACGTTTGGAAATTTGACAAGTTCAAAAATTCAAGTTTTAACAGTGCTTGATGATAACAACATTAAGAAGCTTGAAGACGGTGGAGAAATCGCAGGCATTGGTACACTTGACGATGTGGAAAAAATGACGGTTCGAGAGTTAAAAGAAGCTATCAGAGCTGAACGCCAGCGAGTTAAAGATGAGCAAGAGGCACGCAAAAAAGACAGGGAAAATCAAGAAAAGGCAATTGCCCAAAAAGAGGTTAAGCTTAATCAACTTGAAACCCAGTTGCGATACCAAGAGCCGCCCACCAAAGAGCAGTTGGCAAAGGCTGAGCTTGAGCCTATTACTAAAGAGCTTTTCAGACAGCTTAACATGGTTAGCTATCACTTGGCAAATGCAACTGAACAGCTTGATGCGGCTATGAGAATAAAAGAAATAACAAAAGATATTCTTGATGATGAGATTATTAATCGCTATCAAGGAGAGCTTGAGTTAATTGTTAATCGCTTTGATGAGTATTCCAAAGTGATTGAAAATCTGTATCCCGTAAAGAACGAGGCATAACATGTATCAAGATTTTGTAGAGAAAATGCAAAGTTCAAAAACCGCAGCCGAACGCAACGCCGTTGTTGCCGAGATGTGCAAGCTCTTTGGATTTAGCTTTGCAAAAGCGTACAAGGTGCTTGGCGAAAATGGCTGGCAAAGCGGACGTAAAAAACGAGTAGATGCAGGGGAAAGCACCCTTGAAACTGACGACTTGCATTTAATTGCTGCCCTTTTGAAAAATGGCTTGCGTAAAAATGGTAAGGCGACCATGCCTGTAACGGTTGCACGGCAAATTCTTGTGCAAAACGGCTTTGATTGCACCTTGTCAACTTCACGCTTGCGAGAGCTTTTGTCGCAGGCGGCGTTGAGCCTTAAAGATACTAAGGTTGCAAGCCCTTATCAAAAGCAACGTACCGAGTATCCAAATCAAGTGCATCTTGTTGATCCCTCGGTCAGTCTTTTATGGTTTGCCCCAAATGGCGAGCAAAAAATAATCCGTGATGATCAGCAGTATAAAAACAAGAATTTTCTTGAGGGTAAAGAGAAATGCTGGCGATACGTTTTAACCGACCACTATTCATCAAGTATTTGTGTTCGCTACTACGCATCAAAGGGAGAGAACTCTGCTCACTTGTATGATTTTCTTTTGTATTGCTGGGGGCAAAAACAAACGCCTAGTTTTAGCTTTCATGGATTGCCTGAACTATTGGTGTGGGATGCAGGAAGTGCAAACACCTCACGAGCCGTTACCACAGCATTAAAAGCCTTGCGAGTTGAGACAAAGGCGCATCTCCCTGGAAATCCACGTGCTAAGGGACAAGTTGAGTGTGCAAACAATATTGTAGAAACCCACTTTGAATGCCTACTCAAACTAGAGAGTGTTTCTTCTATAGAAGAGCTCAATGCGAGTGCAGAGAATTGGGCTGCTGCATGGAATGCAAATCTTATTGAGGGCTTTGATAGCAGGCTTAACCGAGGCGGTGTAAGAATTGGCAGTCGAACCTTTTTATGGGAGCGTATTAAAACGGCTCAACTGAGGGAGCTTCCGAGTGCTGATATTTGCCGTCAAATATTTACTACAGGCATACAGGTGCGAAAGGTTTGTGGCGACTTGAGCATTACCATAAGCCACCCAAAAGTCAAACGTCCATTGCGATATTCTTTGAGCGGATTATATGGCGTGATTGTTGGGCAGGAGGTAAACGTTCAGCCAATCCTTGTTGATGATGTTGCCCGAGTTAAGGTTAGCCTTACGGTTGACGGCGAGGTTGCAAGTTATGAGGTTGAGCCTATTCCGTATGATGATGCAGGCTTTGAAGTAAATGCTGCCTTAATTGGTAGCGAATACAAAAAACATGCAGATACCGTGAGAGAAGATAATGCGGCTATGATTGAAACAAAAATAAGTGGGGATGATGGAGATCTTAAAAAGCTTAAAGCCCACTCATTGATTGATGCAACGCAACCGTTTATTACTCAACGCACGGGAGAGCAAGTTAAACTAACGGCAAACACTATTGCCGTAACAGAAGTTTATATCAGCTATGTTGAGGCATGTAAAAAGTTTAAAGCACGTGCAGGAATCCTGCCCGAGGGTTTTATGGTGTGGCTAAAAAAAGAATACCCACAAGGGGTGACATTAAAAATTATAGATGATCTTGCCTTTGAATATAACGCAGGCACGAGCGTCGCAAAGTTTGCTTGAGCGAACTTAAACTAAAAATAAGGAATTACTTATGATTACCTTAAACGCAATGAGAAAATTTAACCTAGTACAAGACCCTTTTACAGGGGATATCCAAAGTTCTGATGATGTTTACTTAAACGATGACACACGTTTTATTGCAAGCTACCTTGAAAACACTGCCAAGTGCGGTGGCATGGTTGCAATACTT
>JBOFTD010000083.1:0-6259 GCA_051651885.1 Treponemataceae bacterium | reverse complement strand
CAAACGAGTATCACCATGGCAAGGGCAGAACCAAGCGTTCCTATTGCGGAAAGTAAAAAAACATATGAAAATAATGTTCCTGCCAGCAAATTTTGTCCCACAATTTTTATGAGTACTAAAATTAAAAATTCGGGTAAACAAAGAATTTCTACGGCGAGTAACAAAGGAAGATTTGCTAAGCCGAGCCGAAAAAACGGAACGGGCTTTGGTATAACATATTCGATGGTCGACAAAAAAAAACACAATGCTCCTAAGGTGCTTATCAAATGCGTATTTATATTTTTTTTTGAAAAAAAAGTCATAGAAGTGAATTGATCAGTTTTTTTAAATCATCATCTTGTGAAATGTTATTTAACGAAAGATTTTTGTTGATTGTGAAAATTCCATCATCATGCTCTATTATTGGCTCGTCGATGGCAAGTTCAAGATTTTCTGTAATAAAACAAGCAGAGGTTGAGAATAAGTTTCTTTTTTTTAGGAAAGTATTTTGTGGTAAAAAAAAACTTTCGATAGTTGATTGATTAATTGCATTCATTTTATGTGTTGCAAAGCATAGCGTATTGATTCCCTTTAATCAAGCAAAATTATAATTTTTTTGTAGATTTTTTACGCACGCTAAATTGTAGCTTTTTGAAAAATGCAATTGATTTTCTTCATTCAATATGATAGTTTGGGTAAAAGAAAAAATTGTATTTTATACAAATGGAGGGAAAAAATGATGAAGCCAACACTTTTGGTTCTTGCGGCAGGTATGGGCAGTCGTTATGGTGGCGTAAAACAAATTGATGCGGTAGGCAAACACAACGAGACTTTGCTTGATTATGCAACCTTTGATGCAAAAAAAAGCGGTTTTGGAAAAGTTGTCTATATTATTAGAAAAGACATAGAAAAGGATTTTCGAGAGCGACTTTTTGATAGGGTTGCCAGAAACTTTAATGCAGACTATGTTTTTCAAAGTCTTGATTCGCTTTTAACTGCGGATCAGCTCAGTCAGTCAAAAAATCGTAAAAAGCCGTGGGGAACAATTCATGCCGTTCTTTGTGCAAAGCAAGCGATTAATGAGCCGTTTGCGGTAATCAATGCGGACGATTATTATGGCAGAGACGGTTTTCAAACCATGGGCAGTCATCTATCGGGGTTGCAAAATACTGATACGCTGCATGCAATGATTGGATATCAGCTTGATAATACAATGAGTTTGAATGGAACGGTTTCTCGTGGAATTTGTGAGGTTAAGGACGATTTTCTTGTTTCCATGACTGAAAATACAAAAATTGGCTATGAAGGCAGTAAAATTATGAGCGAGCTTGAGACAGGCACGGTTGAGCTTACGGGAAAAGAAACGGTCTCAATGAATTTTTTTGGCTTTACTGCGAATATTTTTGAAACCTTTGATGCGTATTGGAATGATTTTATTACAAAAAATGCATCGAGCGAAAAAACTGAATGCCTTTTGCCAAACGGTGCAAGTCAAGTTGTTACAAATGGCAAAGGAAAAATCAAGGTTTTTACTTCAAAAGAACGCTGGTTTGGTATGACGTACCCAGAAGACTGCGAATTAGTAAAAGCTGAAATTGCAAAGAAAATTGAAAGCTCGTATTACCCTGAAATCTTGTGGGAAAAATAAGCATTTTAATAAAAAAGGAGAAAGCCGAACTTTCTCCTTTAGTTGATAAGATTTAGTAGTTTTCTTTGCGAACCTCAAAGTAGCTTTGTGGATGTTTACAAACGGGGCATACCTCTGGAGCTTTTTTTCCAATTATAAGGTGACCGCAGTTTCTGCATTCCCACATTTCTTCGCCTGCTTTTTCAAATACTTTTTTCATTTCGACGTTGTTTAGCAATGCACGATATCGCTCTTCATGTGATTTTTCGATTGCTATAACAGCTCTAAATTGGGCAGCAAGTTCGGTAAATCCTTCTTCGTCAGCATCTTTTGCAAAAGTTGCATACATGTCAGTCCATTCGTAATGCTCACCTTCTGCTGCGTGCAAGAGGTTTTGCTTTGTGTCGCCTAATTCACCAAGTGCTTTGAACCACAATTTTGCATGCTCTTTTTCGTTGTCAGCTGTTTTTGAAAACAACTCAGCGATTTGCTCATAGCCTTCTTTTTTTGCAACTGAAGCAAAATAAGTATACTTGTTTCGAGCTTGACTTTCACCAGCAAATGCTGCCTGAAGATTTTTTTCCGTTTTTGTTCCCTTAAAATTTGCCATAGTTTCCTCCATTGACAATTAATTTTTTATGATGTTCTTATAATAACATGGTATTTAAAAAAAGTCAATATTGTAATTAAAACAAAAGTGAAATTATTCTAATTGTTTTTTTGTTTTGCAAAAAAAATGTATTTTAAAATAGAAATGAAATTTTTCATAAAGTGATAATATAAAGAAGAAAGTCGAATCAAAAAATAAAATATTCGCATAGTTTTTACTGACATTATACAAAAATTTTGCTACACTCGAGGCATGCTTGATTATAAATTTATTAAAGAAAATCTTACTGACGTAAAAAAGAATATTGCTGAGCGAAATATGAGCTGCGATGCAGATAGGGTTGTTCAGCTTTTTGATAAGAGGGTGCAATTGGTTACCGATTTGCAAGAATTTCAGCAAAAAAGAAACGAAAACGCTGCAGGAATGAAGGGTAAACTTGATGCTGAGGCTAGAAATCGTTTAATTGAAGAGGGCAAAAAAATTAAGGCGGATATTGCAGCCCTTGAAGAAACCTTGAGCGTTGCAGAACGGGATCTTGAGAATGAAGGGCGAAAAATTCCCAATATGGCTCATCCTGATGCACCAAATGGCGTTCTTGACACTGAAAATATTGAAGTTAAGCAGGTAGGCATGCCGAAAAAATTTAATTTTGAGCCAAAAGATCATGTAGAAATTGGCCAGTCGCTTGATTTAGTTGATTTTGATGCGGCAACAAAGGTTTCTGGCAGCAAATTTTATTACCTAAAAAATGAAGCTGTTTTTTTAGAGCAGGCACTTATAATGTACGCCCTTAACGTTGTGCGAAAACACGGTTTTACGCCTTTTACGACACCTGATGTTGCCCGTGAAGAAATCCTTACGGGTATTGGCTTTAATCCTCGCGGGAATGAGTCGAATGTGTATGCCCTTGAAGGTGATGGGACGTGTCTTGTTGCAACAGCGGAAATCACGCTGGGCGGCTATCACTCAAATGAAATTCTTGATAAAGAAAAATTACCATTAAAATATGCAGGTCTTTCGCACTGTTTTAGAAAAGAGGCGGGAGCTGCAGGCCAGTTTAGTAAGGGGCTGTATCGCGTGCATCAATTTACTAAGCTAGAAATGTTTGTTTACTGTTTGCCTGAGGATTCTGATGCAATTCATGAGCAAATACGTGCAATTGAAGAAGAGATTTTTGTGGGACTTGAAATTCCTTTCCGTGTCGTTGATACGTGCAAAGGGGATTTAGGGGCACCCGCTTATCGCAAATGGGACTTAGAGGCATGGATGCCAGGGCGAAACGGTGGCGAGTGGGGCGAGGTTACTTCAACCTCAAATTGCACGGACTTCCAAGCACGCCGACTTAATGTTCGCTACAAAGACGAAAATGGAAAAAATAAATTTGTCCACATGCTTAATGGAACAGCAGTTGCTGTTTCGAGAGCCTTGGTTGCAATTTTAGAAAACTACCAAAATGAAGACGGATCGGTTACCGTGCCAAAGGTTTTAATTCCTTTTTGTGGATTTGAGCTCATAAAGCGGTAGCAGGGAGAAATTAAAAATGTGACAGAATTGCATTTTTTACAGGCAAGGAGGGGAAATGAAGCCACCAAAACGATTGGGAAGCGCAGTTTTTTTTGTTAATGCATTTATTGCAGTTTTGATGATGGGGGCTGTTTTGAAAATAGCATCATCGGTTTTTATTCCTCTAACGGTTGCCATGTTGTTATCGTTTGCTTTTGAGCCTGTTGTTTTAGTTGGCTGGAAAAAGCTTAAAATCCCCAGAGCTTTAATGATAATTATTTTGCTTAGCATGGTTTTGCTCTTAATTGTTGGTCTAAGCAATCTTTTACTTTCAAGTGTTCGCTCAATTATCGAGCAGTATCCCAAGTATGAAAGTCGTATGACAACAATTTATCAAGCAATTGCACATACGTTTAATTTTCATTATGATGAGGAAGCCTCTCTTTTTTATAATATTTGGGAGCAAGGTGCTATTCGCCAATTTGTGCAAAGTTTAGCGTTTAATGCGTCAAGTTATGTTTTTAGTTTTGGCAAGGGAACGGTCATTGTTTTATTATTTATTTATTTTTTGCTAACAGAAATGCTTATGTTTCAAAAACATATCGAATCTGCCTTTGCCGATGTAGTGCCATCAAAGATCCGCTTGATATTGGCGACTATTATTCGTCAAGTTACGCGCTACATTTTTATTAAATTTATGATTTCGCTTTTAACGGGAGTTTTAGTTTTTATTGGAACATTGCTTATTGGACTTGATTTTCCGATAATATGGGGTTTTTTGGCCTTTATTCTTAACTTTATTCCTAATTTTGGTTCAATAATATCGTGTGGGACAACGATTCTTTTTGCTTTATTACAGTTTTGGCCGTCATTTAATCAGCTTGGCTTGACTATCACGCTCATGCTTGGCGTTAATTTCTTTTTGGGAAATATTATCGAACCACGTATTCAAGGTAAAAATTTAGGGCTGTCTTCTTTTATGATTTTAGTTTCACTTTCTGTTTGGGGCTGGCTTTGGGGTTTTGTCGGAATGCTTTTGGCGGTTCCTCTTATGGCAATTTTGAAAATTATTTGTGATAGCATTAGTATTTTAAAACCGATTTCAATAATGCTGGGAAATACAAAAAATACTGACCTAAAAAATCCGCTTGATACACAAGGTTAGTGTTGTTCTAAAATATATTCAAATTATGGTCTTTTGAGTCATTTTGTGTAGTGAATTTTTAACATAGAAACAAGGATTGTTCATGAAAAAAAACATTGGCCTCGTTGTGATTACGCTGGTAAGCATTCCTTGTTTTGCCTATTTGGATTTTTCATTTCTGGTAGGTGGTGCAGGCAACTTTTCTTATGAGCATATTCCTGATGAGGAGGTTAAAACTTCAAGTAGTGCGGGCGGCCTTTCTCTTAATTTGATGGTGTTTACTAAAATTAATATTGGTTTTTGGTTACATTTTGACTATTTAGTTCCTTTGTTGTATGAAGTGAATAAAGAAAAGCAGGATCTTAGCACGGTGCTCACTGAGTCGATTAATTTTTCAATTGGGCCTGCGTATTTATTCGTTATTACAAAAAAAATTTCACTTCCTGTTGCAGTGGGCTTTAGTGTTAATCATATTTTGTTGGTTCCTCGTTATTCGCGTGTATTAGGCTTGAGTTTTCATACAGGAATTCGTTATACTGTTTTAGAAAATTTTTTTCTTTCGGCAGGAGTTATGGGTGTTTGGGGTTTTCATTTAACAATGTTGAGTGCTGGCGAAAAGTATGAAAGATATACTTTGTTTTCCGTTCAACCCTATCTTTCTGTTGGATTGTCGGGACGTATTAAAAAAAATTAAAATTACCTATAACTTGTATGACTTTAGTGATGACTGCTTGAAAAATTTACGATATTTTAAGAAGAGATTTATGTGTGTTCTGATAAACTATCTTTTTTATGATATACTATTTGTTGAACGACAAGGACTATGAGTAAAGGCTTCTTTCAAAATAAACTATTCATAATTTTTTTTCTCTTTGTGTGTGTTGGCTTGTATCCAAGCTTTATTGAAACTATTGTGCTGGGGCCTGTAGAAAGTCCTCTGTTTGCACAAAATACTTCTAGCAACGAGAAAAATACAAACTTTTCTCTTACCAAAACTGATTACCAATGGAATGGAACTGAAAGTACCGATTGGCAAAATCCTTTAAACTGGACTCCCGCATCGATTCCAGAAAAAGGTGCTACGATAACTATTCCTACTGGATGTGTAAATTACCCAATCTTAACTACTTCCATTGATATTCTTTATGAAAGTGCTGGTATCAGTGAAGGAAGTATCATAATTGACTATGATGCTGTTGCTCCTGCACAACTTGATCTTGGCGGTTTTGATATAACGGCAGATTTAGTAGCTAACAATGGTATTATTCGTTTGCAAGGAAAGGAAACTATTTATGCAGAAAAACAAAATGGTAACAATTCGATCATTGATTATTACGGGACGGGACTTCCTAATGAGTATGATGTTGCAAATATTTGGGGCTCAAAATATGAAAAT
>JBOFTD010000082.1:0-5610 GCA_051651885.1 Treponemataceae bacterium | reverse complement strand
ATAAGTATTATTAAACTCATAACGATGACGATGACGCTCGCTAATCACGGGGGCTTCATACGCCTTTTTTGCAAGACTACCCTCAACTAAAGCACAATCATACTTACCAAGGCGAAGTGTACCACCCAAAATAACGCCGTTTTGATCCGGCATTAAATCAATAACTGGATAGGCAGTGTCTTTACACATCTCTGTAGAGTGTGCGCCTTGCATCCCTAACACGGATCTTGCATGTTCAATAACCTGTACTTGCATACCAAGACAAATGCCAAAATACGGCACCTTGTTTTCTCGAGCATACTGGGCAGCTAAAATCATTCCCTCGACACCACGATCCCCAAAACCACCGGGAACAATAATACCATCAAACCCTTGCAACACCTTTTGAGCCTGATCCTTATCGCTTATGATCTGTGCGTCAATCCACGCAATATCAACCTTTACATCATGATAAATCCCTGCATGGGTTAAAGACTCCACCACCGAAAGATAGGCGTCTTGCAATTCAACATACTTACCCACAAGCGCAATCTTTATAACGGCTGTCGCTTGTTGCATTTTATACACCATCTTTTGCCACTGATCAAGGTCTGCCCTCGTATGTTTTAAATCTAACACACGACACACCACCTGCCCCAGCCCCTCTTGTTCCATCATTAAAGGCACTTCATAAATAGAAGAAGCGTTTTGATTTTGAATGATTGAGTCTGCAGCCACATTACAAAACAAGGCAAGCTTTTCTCTTGTAGCACTATCAACATTCATTTGGGTTCGAAGCATAATAATATCAGGCTGAATACCCAACCCTTGTAATTCTTTTACACTGTGCTGCGTTGGCTTTGATTTAAGCTCCTGCGCTTTTTTCATATAGGGCAAAAGCGTTAAATGAATATAACAACAGTTTTCGCTACCCACCTCGTATTTTACCTGCCGGCACGCCTCAATAAAAGGAAGGGACTCAATATCGCCCACCGTTCCACCAATTTCAGTAATAATAATATCCGCATGAGTCTCTTTAGAAGACAACAGCATACGACTTCTAATCTCATCAGTAATATTAGGAATAACTTGCACCGTGCCACCGGCATACCCGCCCTCTCGCTCACGGTTTAGTACACTCAAATAAACTCGCCCAGCAGTAGTATTGCTACTTTGCGAAAGGCTTTCGTCAGTAAAACGCTCGTAATGACCAAGATCAAGATCAGTTTCAGCACCATCATCAGTGACAAACACT
This sequence comes from Treponemataceae bacterium, assembly GCA_051651885.1. GTDB lineage: Bacteria > Spirochaetota > Spirochaetia > Treponematales > Treponemataceae > JBOFSR01. Next base: position 4,376 of record JBOFTD010000082.1, on the reverse strand, counting down.
TCCCCATGCTGATACGGATTCATCGTCCCCGGATCTATGTTTAAATAAGGGTCGAACTTTTGAATAATAACCTTATAGCCCCTGCTTTTAAGAATCAAACCTAAAGAAGCGGCAGCAATCCCCTTTCCTAACGAAGAGACAACCCCACCTGTTATAAAAATAAACTTTGCCATGCCCCTAGTCTATCATAACAGCACAGATATAGCAAGACAAAATAAAAGCTTGCCAGATCCTGTAGGTCGTGTTATACTTTTTTTAATACAAACAAAAACTTAAGAAAAAGGAGTCGTATATGATAAAGTATGCATTACGAGAAAGCCACTTAGGCGAGTCAAGTACACAAAAAAAGTACTTAGCACAAGTTGTAGAGCACCAAAGCTATTCAATGGAAAAGATTGTTCAGCTTATGGCAAAACGCGGAACAACCGTAACGGAGACCGACATCAACGCCGTTATGAACGTCTACCGCGATGTGATTGTTGACCTTATACAAGAGGGCATTGGCATAGAGCATGAAGTGTTTAGCGCAAACTATAGTATCAGTGGCACCTTTGACAGCGAAGATGATATCTTTGATCACAAAAGACACCACATTAAGTGCAATATTCACCCCACCTCCCTTATACGAGAGCGCCTAACAAAGATTGAAACCCACAAGGTTAAGGCAAACAACAGTGACCCCTACATAACCCTTGTCATTGATAGCAAAAGCGGACAAGAGAACACCATTGCAACCCCCGATGAGTTTATCAAGATTAAAGGAAGCAACCTCAAATTTGACAACAGCGACCCCAAACAAGGCGTATTTTTTATCATCCCAAATGTAACAACCGTGCGAATAGAACAAGTCGAAAGCACCACCGACTCCCTTGCACACGTTCGCCTACCCAAAGACATAGAACAAGGCGAGTACTTAGTAGAGATACGTACAATGCTTAATGCAAGTGGACGCCCTAGTAAGATTTTGAAAGTAGGACAGTTTCACCTACCAATTCAGGTAGTCTAAAGAATAGAAAAAGATAGAGTATTCTGTATAACGTTATACACAGGTGTGTATAACGTTATACCTAGGCTATGTATAAGACTATACACAGGTGTGTACAACGTTATACCTAGGCTATGTATAAGACTATACACAGCCTACGCTTTCAAGCGTGCGCTTGTTAGCGTGCAAACATTATTGACAAAGAAAATAGCCTTTGATAGTATATCAAAATCATCGCTTGTCCAAAAGGATACTCCTACAGGATAAATCCTACAGGATTAGTGATATTACACGGAGGTTTTAATTATGAAATTAAAATCAATTTTAAGTATACTGATTGCGTTAGTTGCAGTATCAGTATTTGTTGTATCTTGCGACAATGCAAGTAACTCGAATTCAGATAGTGGAAGCAGTATTACTACTGCAACTATTGAAGTTAAAATGGCAGATGGTGGCGATGTACCAGCTGATTTTGCTCTTAAGATTGAGACATTACCTGATAGCGAACCGGCAGGGACAATTGCTGTTACTGATGGAAAAATATTTCTTTCTATGGAGGAGGTTACAAAATGGGGGACTTTAATAACGGAAGAAGGTATTACTGTTGAGCCAAATAACACTAAAGCCGTAAGCGTAGACACTGATACAACAGGTAAGTATACGTTGTATCGTAACGCGGACAAAACTGAGTCTATTTCCTTTTATTTTATGCAAAATGATGTAACGGTAACAATGGCCGGTTTTGGTACTAGTAATTTGAAAAAAGGTATTAATGCACTTGATAACAATATGAAACCTATTACTATGCCTACAACAATCTACCTTGCAGCAACAACACCGCCAACCCCTGAGCCAATACCCCCCGCACCAGCAACAGTTAAAATTGAGCTTGCAGATGGTGGTGCGCTTCCTGAAGGGATTAAATTTGTTGTTGCAGATGATGCTACTAAAGAAATCAAATTTGTTGTTGCAGATGGGGTTTTAACCCTTGATGTAGGTAGTATTAAAGACTTGAATTGGGATGATTTTAAGCAAGAGTCATCTGCTTCTGGTACGGTTACTCCAAACCCTGCTTATCTTATTACTTCTATTCAAGCTAAAGATAAAGATGGTAAGGACTATACGATCTCTTCTTCTAAAACCTCCGAATCTGTTGAACTATTTGGTATTGCAAAAGTGGATACTAAAGTGGAAATAAAGGATCCTGCCATGACTGTAGAGTATAAAGCTGGGTTTAACCTTTTTGCATTGACTATCGATGGGGAAGGCAATATTACTGGCATGAAGCCTCTTGCGATTGGAGATACCTTATATCTTCACAAACAATAAACCTGTTTGTATACAAATATATCAAAGCTTACTTGTACCCTGCAAAAGCATGCTAACGGTAAGCCTTTTTTTTAATACGTATTACGTACTTTGTCAATAGTACGTAATACGTATTATTGACAGAGAAGATACTCCCTGTTATAGTAAGGCTACCACTTGTCTTTTTGGATAAGTATAATAACACGGAGGTTTTAATATGAAATTAAAATCAATTGTAAGCATACTAACGCTCTTACTAGCGTTAGTTGCAGTATCAGTATTTGTTGTATCTTGCGATAATGCAAGTAATTCGGATCCAGAGCCAGAGCAGCCAACCGACAGTACCGACAGTTTTCAAATTGCTAAAATTAAACTAGGAGAAGGGTTTGAAATACCTCCCGAGGGGCTAAACTTTTTAATGCATGAGCCTAGTTTTCCACTATCCACACCGGGTGGCAATCAGGATGCAGGCACTATTCCTATTGAAGAAGATATACTTGTGCTTAACCCAGCAGAAGTTACTTTATGGAATCCTCTGTCAAATCTAGGTGGTATCACCATTAATCCAATAGAAACAAAAGGAGCAAAGTTCGTTTGTTCTGCTACGGGAGGCAGTGCAGATGTATACCTTTACACAACAGCTGAAAAAATCGAAGCCAATCGCGTTATGTTTTTAATTGTAGATACAAAGGCAACACTAACATCAGCAGATAAAACAAAGTCGATACAGCTCAAAAAAGGCTTTAATACACTAAGTGTTACCGATGATTTTCCAACTCGCATTGATACTCCTAAAACGCTTTATCTTAATCACTAAAGCAATTATCGTCTAAAATAACTTTCATGATCAACAAAGCCCCCTTATTAGTATACAACTAGTAAAGGGAGTAACGCTTCAGAGAGCGAACGCTTACAAGCGTACTGACAAACGCAGTACAAATTTTCTTGACAAGGAAGAGAGCCTTTAATAGTGATATAATTTAAGGAAGTGTAATATGAAATTAAAAGTAAGCATACTAACGCTCTTACTAGCGTTAGTTGCAGTCTTTGTTGTATCTTGCGATAATGCAAGTAATCCGCCTTCAAAGCCAGAACCATCGGCAGAACCAACAACACCGCCCGTGCCAACAACACCGCCAACCCCTGTCAGTGTTGCAGTTGAAATGGCAGATGGTAGCGATGTACCAGAAGGTCTTAAATTTCAGATTTTTACACTCTCTTTTCATGATGCTACCGCAAATGAGGCAGGGACAATTGCTGTTACTGATGGAAAAATAGTTCTTGATATGACTGAGGTTACAGAATGGGGAACTTTAATAGCTGATGAAGGGCTTGTAATTGATCCAGATAATACTAAAGCCGCAACGATGTTCTCAGATAAAGGATCAGATGGTAAATATGCCTTTTATCTGAGTAAAGACAAAATAGGTAAAGCCGATTCTATTGGATTTCAAATTGTACAAAATGATGTAACGATTATAATGAATGAAGAAAGTCCTATAATCTTAAAAAAAGGTTTTAATGCAACAACTACTGATCTAAAGCCTATTACTATGCCAACAACAATCTACCTTGCACCAACAACAACACCCCGCACCAAAAACGGTTAAACTCGAGCTTGCAAATGGTGGTGCACTTCCTGAAGGGATTAAATTTGTTGTTGCAGGAGGACCTGAAATCAAACTTGCTTATGCAGATGGGGTTTTAACCCTTGATGTAGCTAGTATTAAAGACTTCAATTGGAATGATTTTAAGCTAGACTCAGATGAGGGCATGTTTGTTACACCAGAGCCTTTTTATGCTGTTCCTTCTATTCAAGTCAAAGATGGCGATAAGAACTATATGCTCTCTTCTTCTAACGACCCCAAACTTACTCAAATATTTGGTATTGCAAAAGAGGATGGTAAGATTGAACTGTCGCAGTTAGCAGCAGGATTTCTAATATTCGAATATAAGGCTGGGTTTAATTTACTTCAATTCAATGACGACAAAACAACGACGCCTGTTGAGATTGGAAATACCTTATACCTTCACTTACTGGAACCTGCTACTCCATAGTAGTATTCTTTATTTATAAGAAGTA
>JBOFTD010000081.1:0-6555 GCA_051651885.1 Treponemataceae bacterium | reverse complement strand
ATCTGTAGCAAAAGTTCCTGTTAAAGACATCATTCCTATTAAGGATATTTTTGACTCGGTAAGCGATATTTTTGTTTCATATTGAGTTACAAACTCTGCATGAAGAACAATATCTCCTGCAGGCATTTTGAAGCTACTTGCAGAAATAGCGACTTTTTTTGCCCCAAGTGTATAATAAAGTGAACCACCACTAAGTTTAAACCCTGAATACGGAATAACAGACAAATAAACTTCTTGCCCTACTTCTGCTTTGTTTTTACTGGGTCGAATTTCCCCATTTATTATATTGGGATCAATACTAATAGTTCCGAGATATTGTTTTTCAAAGGGACTTGTACATGTTATTAATAACCCAGTTAGTAAAAAAAGAATAATTTTGTACAGGTTTTTTTTCATAATATGACTCCTTCATATTCTACACTTGTGCATCGTTAAAAATTTCTAACAAGCACTTGATATAACAATCCTTATTATATTTATAAATAATAACATAATTATCGACATAAAAGTCAAAAAGACACAATTATTTTTTGAGAGTTGTTGTATAAACGATTTTATTATACTTTAAAAATGCCTTATCGTCAATATTTTTACATATTTCCAAAAATATTTTTATAAACAAAGGTGATGGCGTGTAGAGCCTTATTAAAATTAAATAACACTTTAAAACTAGCAGTGAAAGCAAACAACTCAACTAAGAGTTTGTTCTAAAAAAAATAATTTTTTAGTATTTTTGCTTGAAAATATGATGATTTTATACTATTATATATAGTATGCGATTATATAGTAAAGGTCAAGTTTTTTTCTTTTCTGCCATTGCCGTTTTATTTTCTCTTACGATTTTTACGGCTGCCTTATATAAGTTGAATTATTTTGCTTTTCAACAAAACAATTCTGCAACATCACAAGACCAAATATTTGATTTAAAGCTGAATCACCAAACAACACAAACGTCCTTTGCACAAAATAGTTCTTCCGATGATTATACGCAAGACGAGCTGCAAAATATTTCAGTATATGAACAAAATCAAGAAGCGGTCGTTAATATTACTACTGAAGTTATGGCGATTAATTGGTTTTTGGAGCCGATATCGCAAGAGGGCGGGGCAGGATCAGGGTCAATTATTGATACGCGTGGATATGTTGTAACAAACACTCATGTTGTTGATAAAGCAAATAAAATTTTTATCACATTAGCCGATGGATCACAGTATGAGGCAAAATTGATTGGCACTGATACCGCAAGCGATATTGCCGTTCTTAAATTTGATCCACCAAGAAATATTGAACTTAAAACAATTACATTTGGCGATTCAACAAGTTTGCGTGTTGGTCAGAAAGTTATTGCGATAGGAAATCCTTTTGGCTTTGAGCGAACACTTACAACGGGGGTTGTTTCTAGTTTAGGACGACCAATTCAAACTTCAAGAAATACCATTATTCGTGATATGATTCAAATTGATGCGGCGATTAATCCGGGTAACTCTGGAGGGCCTCTTTTTGATAGCAAAGGTAAAATGATCGGTATTAATACGATGATTTATTCTCGCACGGGAACATCTGCAGGTATTGGGTTCGCAGTTCCGGTCGATACGGCACGGCGAGTAGTTTCTGAATTAATTCAATTTGGGACTGTGCGACGAGGCGTGATTGATGCAACTTTTGTTCAAATGACCGCTTCAATTGCAAGTTATGCAAAAATTCCGACGCGGCAAGGTTTACTTATTTCAGAGACTTTGAAAAATGGTAATGCTGAAAAAGCAGGATTACGCGGTGGAACAGAGGCTGTTCGTTATGGGTCAAGTAGAAATAGTCAAATTATCTACATCGGAGGCGATATTATTACTTCGATTAATGATATTCCTATTGGATCGTATGCTGATTATTATTCTGCCTTGGAAAGTAAAAAACCTGGGGATGTTATTCGCGTTACTATTATGAGAGGTAACAATCAAATCGAAATGAATATCGCACTTTCTGCAACACCAAACTAAAAAGATTGAAACCTTACGCTTATTCTTTTATATTATACTTTTGGGATGAAAAAGGTTAAAATTAAATAATAATTATAGAGGAATATGTATGGCAGATGCTATTGTGCAGATCGATGAGTTAAAATTTCTTATCGAGCAAAAATTGCTCTCGTATAAAATGAATCAAAATCAAGCTGAGTGCGTTGCCGATGTGCTTGTTCATGCTGATGCACGGGGTGTTAGATCTCATGGGAGTATTCGAGTTGAACATTATTGTAATCGAATTACGCAGGGTGGTATTAATTTGGACTCTCAATTTGTGTTTAACTCGACAGCAAAAGCTGCAGGTATTTTAGATGTTGATGGCGGAATGGGGCACTTTGGGAATGTTATAGCGATGAATGAGGCTGTAAAACGGGTTAAGGAAACAGGAGTTTATGCGGTGTCTGTGCAAAACTCTTCTCATTGTGGTGCCTTATCTTATTATGTACAAATGGCGATTAACAATAATCTGCTTTCAATGATTATGGTTAATACCGATAAATGTGTTGTTCCTTTTGGATCGTCAGAACCGTACTTAGGGACAAATCCTATTGCTTATGGACTTCCGGGTAAAAAGTACCGAATCCTTATCGATATGGCAACGAGTGAAGTTGCTTTAGGCAAAGTTATTGCAGCACGTGAAAAAAATGAGATGATTCCTTCTACTTGGGGCGTTGATATAAAGGGTCTTCCAACAACTGACCCGCACAAGGTTGTTTATGTAACTCCGATGGCTGGGCCTAAAGGAACAGGAATTGCTTTGGCGATCGAGGGATTTACCGGGTTATTTACGGGAGCGTTTGGGCCTCATATTGTTTCTATGTATGGTGAGCATGAGTTGTCAAAAAATCGAAATACCATGTCATTTATGCTTGTTATCGATCCAGAAATTTTTGGAGGACTAGATGCTTATCGCCAACGTACCGATCAATTATATTCAGAAATAAAAAATCTTCGCCCTGCTCCAAATATAAAAAAGATGTATGTTCCTGGTGAGTTAGAAGATATTCGTTATGAAGATTCTCTAAAAAATGGCTGTGTTGTTTATGAGAATGTTTTAAAATTTTTAAAATCATAAATCTTGTTATATAAAATTTTGTTGCTATTTTATACTTGTTTTTGTAACTTATTTGTGAATGTTAGTATAAAACAGGTAGTTTTTATGTAAAATAAAAAAAAATGTGGTTTTTTACCTTAAAATTTACTAAAAAAAATTAAAATTTTCTAAAATATTTTATTTTTCAAGGTTATTTCAATATTGACACGATATACTAATCTTCATATTACTTATGGAGGTTTTTACTTTTTATGAAAAAGCAATATTTTTTTTTCAGCATATGTATAAGCATGTTATTTGCTGTAAATGCACAAGAGGAAATGTCGAGTACTCCTGAACCTGAAAAAGCTATTATTACGGTTCAAGATGCTGTTGATATGGCAATTGAGAATAATCTTTCTATTGAGCGCTCAAAAATCGATTTAAATGCATTAAAACGCAGCAGCAGGAATTCTTGGGGCGGATTAAGTCCAACCTTAAGCATTGGAGCAGGGTTTGCCTCTCCAAATGAAAAAGTAGCCTATGATTATTCAACTAACTTTACAGGAAATATTGGTTTTAGCCTGTACCCAACCTTATTTACCAATATTCATCAAACACGGCTAGAGTATGAAAGTGGAAAAATTACCTACACAGCTTCTGTTCGATCAATTGAGCTTTCTGTGCGTAAAGCTTTTTTTCTTCTATTATATCAAGATCGCTATGTTGACACACAAAAACGCAATTTAGATATTTCTAAAAAACAATATGATCAAGCAACCGCTCGATACCGAGAGGGTCGCGTTTCTGAGCTTGATATGTTGCAATCACAAGTTAATTATGAAAACCTTAAGCCCGCTGTTCTTTCTGCAATGATTCAATACGATAATAATATGCAGAATTTTAAGCAATTAATTGGCGTTCCCCTTGCTTCTGAGGTAGAGTTAAATGGGCGACTTGAGTCCGTTTTTGATTTACGACAAATTACCGAAGAAGAGATTGTTGGTAGAAAAAGTCTTACTATTGTTTCTTTAGAGCAAGCATTAAAAACTGCAAAGTTTGCTCGAAGTGCTGCAACGGCTAATCTTTTTTTACCAACGCTTTCTTTAGGATGGGGCTATAATCCTGCGGCTACAAATCATACAATGAGCGATAAATGGATTGATAACGGCCAGTTGTCTGCCTCCTTGTCGCTTGCAATTGATAAGCTTTTGCCGTGGTCTTCTGAAATGGAGCTCGTCGGAACTGCCAAAGATGCGGTGAAAAAAACAACACTTCAACTTGAGGATGAATATATTAATTTTGAAGTAAAGACTTCTTCGTATATGCGAAGCATTCTGCAGTCTCAAGCATTAATTGAAAGCAAAAAGGCTAATGTTGAGCTTGCAAAAAAAAGCTACCAAATGACGCTCGATGCTTACAATCGTGGAGCAAAAGACTTGCTTGCATTACAAACATCATCAGAGTCGCTTTTAGAGGCGGAAGTAAACCTTCTTTCTGAAGGCTATACCTTAATTTCAAATATTCTTGACCTAGAACATGAATTAAACGTTCCCTTTGGCGAACTACGAAAATAGAAAAAATCAATTTTACAGGAGTTAATATGAAAACAACATATTTAAGATTATTTTTGGGGCTAACCGTAGCCATTGTGCTTTTTACATCTTGTGGTGGAAAACGAGGAAAAGGAGCAGCGAGTGCAGATGAGATGATTTTTTCTGTTCGAACAGCTGTGGCTGAAACAAAGGATTTGAGAGCATACATTGATACAAATGGTAATGTTGAGGCTGCAAAGCAAATTGAAGTTTATCCTGATATGGGTGGTAAACTCATCAGTTTGTCGGTGGTATTAGGATCTCGTGTACGAAAAGGGCAGGTTATTGCTGAAGTTGATCCGTCAACACCTGGTGCTCGTTTTGCAAGAAGTCCTGTGTATGCTCCAATTAGCGGTGCAATTGCCTCTGTTCCTCTGCAAATCGGAACAACAGTTAGCGTAAATAATCCTGTGGTAACTATTGGTGATACTGATAACTTACAAATAAGTTCTTATATTCCAGAAAGATATATTGGCGTGTTAAAAACAGGCTTGGATGCAATTCTTAAAGTTGAGGCATATCCGAATGAAGAGTTTGCGATTACGGTTGTGCGTGTTTCTCCTGTTGTAGATGCAACGTCACGAACAAAGCAAATTCACTTTGAGCTTGATAAGACAGACCCACGGATTAATGCGGGAATGTATGCAAAAATTAGACTGTATACGCAAACGATTGAAAACGCAATTACAATTCCATCCTCGGCAATTGTTGTTAGCTATGGCGAAAATTATGTTTTTGTTGCAAATGATGACAGTACCGTAACGAGAAGAGCGGTAAAAATTGGTGCAACGGCTGGAAACGATATTCAAATTCTTGAAGGAATTACCAGTGGCGATAAGGTTATTGTGCAAGGGCAACAAGTATTAACGGATGGTGCTAAAGTCCAAGAAGTTGTTACAAATACAAGCAATAGCACAAACTAAAATTACGAAAACTAAGGAGTTTATATGAGTATAGCAAAAAGTACGGTGCAACATCCTGTACTGATATTAATGATATTTGTATTACTTGCAATTATCGGCGTTATGACTATGGGAAATATTGCAATAGACTTGTATCCAGACGTTGATTTTCCTTACATCGTTGTTACTACAGAATATGACAACGCAGGGCCAGAGTCGGTTGAAAAATCGGTAACAAAAATCCTAGAAAGTGGCTTGGTTAGTGTGAGCGGCTTAAAACAAATGAAATCGATTTCTTCTGAAGGCCAATCTCGTGTTATGATGGAGTTTGAATATGGCACTGACTTAGACGTTGCCAATAATGAAATCCGTGATAAAATAGATCGTGTAAAACGATACCTTCCCGATGAGGCTGACAGTCCAAATATTTTTAAAATTGATGCAAACTCTCGACCAATTATGAGAATTGCGGTTCGGGGAAATCGTTCTGCTGATGATTTGCGTCAAATTGCAGATGATTTTATTGTTGACCGAATGGAGCAAACCGTTGGTGTAGCTCAGGCAAGTATTTCTGGTGGACGAGAGCAAATTGTTCGCGTTGAAGTTTCACAAAATCGTCTTGATGCCTATAATCAAACACTTACAGGCGTTGCTCAGTCAATTTCAGCACAAAACTTAGAGCTTGGCGGTGGTAAAATTACTGATTCCTCACGAAATTATCTTATTCGGACAACGGGCGAGTATGCAAACGTTGATGAGGTTTCAAATACAGTTGTTGGCGTAAAAAATAGCTATCCTGTTAAGGTGAGTGATTTGGGTACTGCCTTTTTGGGCTATGAGGATGAAGATACGGCCGTTTATATTAATGGCGAGCCGGGCGTCTACATTAGTATTACCAAGCAAAGTGGAACGAATTCCGTTGCGGTAGCTGATGCCGTCTATAAAAAAATGCAGGAAGTGCAAGAAACGCTTCCTGCTGATGTGCGACTTGAGTTGATTTCTGACAA
>JBOFTD010000080.1:0-3783 GCA_051651885.1 Treponemataceae bacterium | reverse complement strand
GGCATTTTTCGCTCTCTTTATCGCGGACACGGTATTGAATTTGCAGGCGTGCGTGACTATTTATACGGGGACGATGTTCGCACGATCGACTGGAATGTAACCGCTCGTATCAATAAACCTTACGTTAAAATTTATAATGAAGAGCGGGAATTAATCGTTTATTTGGTGCTTGATCGATCTCTTTCTATGCAAACGGGATTTTCTGATAAAAATCCTTTGCAGGTCGCAAGCGAAATTGCAGCCTTGCTCATTTTTGCCTCTCAAAAAAATTATAGTCCCGTTGGAGCCGTTTTTTTTGATAGGGAGATTACATTTTCGTGCAAGCCAAAGGCTTCTGAAAGTCATGTAATGATGCTTATAAAAGAGCTCGACTCACTTCCTCGTAAAATCGTAGAAGGATCGGCTTTGTCGAATGGTTTATTGGGAGCACGAAAGCATTTAAAAAATCGCTCTTTAGTGATTGTATTATCGGATTTTAGAAGCACCGGATATGAAAAAGAATTAGGTGCTCTTGCTTCACAGCATGATGTACTTGCTATTCGGGTTCAAGATGAAGACTTGCCACAAGCAGGAAGCATGGCTTTTTTTGACCCTGAAACAAAGCAGCGAGTCTTTTTACCCACTAATTCAAGTGATTTACAACAACAATGGAAAAAATACAACGTTCATCATACTGATCGCTGGGAAAATGTATGTAAAAAATATAAGGTTCGCCCGCTGGTTATTTCAACAAAAGATGATCCGCTTGCTATGTTATCTGATTTTTTTTATGCAAGGAAACTTTCATGCAAGACATAAAAATACTTCCTCATAAAATCTATATTGGTGACTCTGTTGAAGTGTATTATACCTTGTTGCACAATACTTTAGATGATGATACAGCACTTTCTGATAATAAAATAAATGATTTTGTTATTGATCTTTCTGAAATAGATAGTTTTCTCCAACTTTTTTCAAATGATATGTATACGATAAATCATTTAAAGGTACAATTATCTGATAATCTTTTGCAAGTTTTAATCAAGGTAACTCCATGGCATACAGGAGATATTACTGTTGAGCCGCTAGATATTTCATCTTTTTTGTTAGCAGGCGAGCAACTTTCTATTTCATTTCCACGCTTTACGGTGCAATCCTTAAGTGAAGAATTGCGTATCACAGAAATTCAACCTCCTATTTCTCCGCTTATTTTGCCAAAAACTTTGTATTTTTTATATGGAACAATTGCGAGTGGCTTTTTAGCTGTAATAATTCTTATTTTTTTATGTTTAAAGCTAGGAAAACTCCGCTTGCACATAAAAAATTTATTTAAAAGTCTTTTTAAATCAAAAAATTATGCCCGTTTTTTGCGTAATATAAAAAGACTGAATAAAAAAGCAAAAAAATTGACGGTTAAAGATTTTTCACAACAAATTTCTATGATTACACGATTTTACTTAGAAAATCATTTTAATCAGGCGTTTTCATCTGCAGAAACTTCTAAAATACCGTCTTTATTTTCAAAAGATTATTGGAATAATTTGCAAACAGAAATTCTTGCTATTCAAACTATTTTTATTCATCTTGATTATATTCGTTTTTCGGGAGATGAGGTCGCTGCGGTTGCTCTTACGTTAGAAGAAAAAAAAATAATGATTAAAAATATTCGTAGTTTACTAGAAACTTTTGAGTATACAAAAATATCCTCAGAGCTTTTTGATGAGCAAAAGGAGGACGCTTAATGTATTTTGAGTACCCAACATTTTTGCTATTATTTTTATTGTATCCACTTTATTTTTTACTGCGAGCTTTAAAAATTTTTGATACGTTTAAACTTCCGCTCACATTTTCTGATTGGAATGGGCATGCGTTTCAATATAAAAATACTTTTTTGCACATTCCGCAAGTATTGTCACGCTTTTGTGCTTTTTTCGCTTTTGCCTGTTTGATTTTGGCTCTTGCAAATCCTATTATTGCAAGCAGCGAAAAGATTTTCACCTCTAAAGGATCAGATATTCTTTTTGTGCTTGACACGAGCCCTTCGATGGGGGCAAAGGATATTGGAGCTCTTCGTCGTATTGATGCGGCAAAAAATGCTTTGCAAAAAATTGTGCTTGAAGCACGAGGAAATGCTTTTGGTTTGGTGAGTATGGCATTGGAAGCGGCTCTTGTTGTACCTTTAACGCTTGATCATAATTATTTTTTTCGTCGACTTGAAGAGCTTTATCTTGGCGGACTTGGCGATGGCACCGCATTAGGTACTGGTTTAAGCGTTGCTTTGTATCATTTAGAAAATTCACAAGCCCCTAAAAAAGTAATTATTCTTTTAACAGATGGTGAAAATAATGCTGGCATGATTAGTCCTATTACTGCTGCTCGTTTAATTGCTGAAAGTAATATTGCTTTATATATTGTAGGGCTTGGAACAAAAGGCGATGTTGCTATTGAGTATTTTGACGTTGCAACAGGAAAAATGTACTCAGGATATTTAAGTTCAAGTTTTGATGAACGAGAGCTTAATAATCTTGCTCGTGCAGGAAATGGTGAGTACTTTTCTATTGAGACACTTGGAAACTTAACAACTCTTTTAGCAACTATTTTTGATAAACAAAGTGTTGTGCAAAAATATTATAATAAAGTAACACAAACCTTTTTGTATTATTATTTTGCGCTTGCAAGTATTATTTTATTTCTTCTTTCATGGATTTTTTCTCGTTTTTATTTAAGGGAGGTATTCTCATGATCTTTGATAGACCTCTTTTTTTGTATGCTATTTTGTTAATTATTCCCGCATCCTTAATTATTATGGCGAATTATAAAAAAATTATTAAAACTGTTGGATTTGCTCAAAAAAATTATTTTAAACATTCTTTTTCGTATCGTACTATAAAAATAAGAATTGTTTTGCGAGTATTATCGTGGTCACTTGCATGGATTTTTTTATGCATTGCGATAAGCGGCCCCTATTTTGGTAAAAAAAATATGATCGTGCAAAAAAATTCACAGGCAATCTCTTTTGTATTTGATATTTCATATAGTATGATGACGCAAGATTTGCTATTACAAAACAAGCAAATTTCTCGACTCGAAGCGGCACGCTTGTACGCGGTTGATTTGTTGTCGCAACTGGAAGGAAGTGCGGTGTCTGTCGTTTTGACTAAGGGAGAAAGCATTTTGACTGTTCCGCTTACAGACGATTTTAATATAATTTATTCATTACTCGAAAATCTTTCGCCTTTACTCATCTCTTCTAAGGGATCAAATCTTGCAAGTGGTTTGGATATTGCACTTAATTCTTTTCCCCCGCAAACAGCTTCTACAAATTGCATTGTGTTTTTTACCGATGGCGAAGAAACGACACAGAATTTTCTTGATGAAACACTTAAAACATTGGAGCATGGCGTTAATGTTGTGGTAATTGGCTTTGGTGATGTAATAGAAACTGAAATTATTACGGGAAATGGAAAGTCGGTAAAGTCTGCTTTACAAGAAGAAAAACTAAAAAGCATTCAAAATCAAATTGTACAAAAAAATTCACGAGAGAAAACAAGGGCCGAATTTTTATACGTCAACTCGTATGAAAAAAGCTCTGCGATGCAAGCTCTTAAATTGATGCAGCCACTTTTTCTTTTTGATGGGGAGCGGCAGGCAACCGTTTCAATCTACGATACAAAAAGTGCTGAGCAGCATCACTTTTTTTTGTTGCTTGCCGTTATTTTTTTTATAATAGGTTTAATAATTAATCAATTTGCAGGCTTTTCAAAAAATATAATGCTTCTTTTATTTTTTCCCTTTTTTTTTAAC
>JBOFTD010000079.1:0-5750 GCA_051651885.1 Treponemataceae bacterium | reverse complement strand
CTTGCATATAAAAGTTTATCAGCCTGAGAGCGCGGAGCTTGCACTGCAGGACCACGGCTTTTATTTAACAATCTAAACTGAATCATCGACTGATCAATGAGCTTTCCCATCTGCCCGCCTAAAGCATCAACCTCACGCGTTATATTGCCCTTTGCAATCCCCCCAATTGACGGATTACACGACATTCGCCCAATCGAATCTATCGTTTGCGTTACTAACAAAGTTTTTAAGCCCATGCGACTCGAAGCAAGAGACGCCTCAATTCCTGCATGCCCTCCCCCAACGACCACCACGTCATAGGCACAATTATATTCATTCATAGAAACATATCGTATCGTAAAAAAGATGATTAATCAACTCAATGATTAATCAACTCAATGAAATTGATTGACAAGAGTTTTTTAATTCACCAGTAAGAGAACTCTTGTATAATTTCATTTTTATTGCTATACTTGCCTCTATGAATCTTGAAGCATTCGTTTTGGGTTGTGGTGGTATGATGCCTTTGCCGTATCGTCACTTAACTTCTGTTTTACTGCGACGCGAGGGTGATTTATTCTTGTTTGATGCAGGAGAAGGCACACAAGTGTCTTTACGTCGCCTCAATCTAAAATGGAAAAAAATTAACGCCATTTTTATTAGCCATACTCATGCCGATCACGTAACGGGCTTGCCCGGTTTGTTAATGCTTTCCTCGCAGGTTGACCGTGATGAGCCACTCTATATTTATGGGCCGCCAAAAATTGAAGCCTATATTGAATCAAGTCGTAAAGTGCTTGATATGTATATCAACTATCCTATTGTGGTAAAAGAAATTACAGCTCCTTGCATTGTGCATGAAGGTGATGGTTTTTATATTCGAGCTTTTCCCCTTTATCATACAAAAACGTGCGTTGGGTATACGCTTGAGGAATTAAATCGCCCCGGAGAATTTCACCCAGAAAAAGCCCTTGCATGCAATGTGCCAGCAGGGCCGTTATGGTCAGAGCTACAACGAGGAGAATCTGTTGAATCAACAGACGGTAAAATAATTAACCCTGAAGATGTTATGGGAAAATCACGTAGTGGCAGAAAAGTAAGCTATGTTACTGATACAATGTATCATGAATCAATTCATAAAGAAGTTATGGGATCTGACCTACTTTTTTGCGAAAGCATGTTTGAAGCATCCCTTTTAGAAACGGCTCGTGAAAAAAAACACATGACCACAAAACAAGCGGCACAAATTGGAAAGGACGCTTTGGTAAAACAGCTCGCCCTTTTTCATTATAGTCCTCGTTACACGGATTACGAATTAAAATCTCTTCTTGCAGAAGCAAAATCAATATATGAACACACTGTTCTTACGAAAGATAGAATGCAGTTTGAAATCCCGTATGAAGATTAATGATCTTTTTTTTACAATAAACCTGATAACGAAAGACAAATAAATCGCAAAATAGCATATTTTTTTAGTCCAATACGTGATGGTTAAATATGGACTCAAAAGATTTGCTAGTAGACAAGAGTATTTTTTTCTTTTATACTGGTACAATGGATTTATCTCACATACGCAACTTTTGTATTGTTGCTCACATTGATCATGGCAAATCGACCTTGGCTGACCGCCTAATTCAAAAAGCTCAAATTATTGACAAGCGTCAATTTCAAAATCAAATTCTTGACAGCATGGATATTGAAAGAGAGCGTGGCATTACAATAAAAAGCCAAGCGGTAACTATTCCGTATGTGAGCAAAGAAGGCAAAGAGTATGAGTTAAACTTTGTTGATACACCAGGACATGTCGACTTTTCCTACGAGGTTTCTCGAGCGATTGCTTCGTGCGAGGGAGCCTTGTTGATTGTGGATGCAGCACAGGGAGTTGAATCGCAAACTCTTTCAAATATGTATTTAGCCTTGGAGCAAAACCTTGAAATTGTTCCTGTAATTAATAAAATCGACCTTCCTGCAGCGGATATAAAATCTGCAAAACATCAAATTGAACATGATTTAGGCTTGGATGGCGAGAGTGCTGTTTTGGTTTCTGCCAAACAAGGCACAGGAATTGATGAATTGCTTGAGGCGATTGTACGCCAAATTCCGCCGCCAAAAATTGACACAAGCGGAAAAACAAAAGCACTCATTTTTGACTGCCATTACGATCCGTACCGCGGCGTTGTCGTACACGTGCGAATCTTTGCAGGATCAATCAAAGTTGGGCAAACAATCCGTTTTATGAGCACTAACACTGACTACAAAGTCGAAAGCGTCGGCATTTTTCGCATAAAACTCGAAGAAAAACCAGAAATTACGGCAGGAGCAGTTGGCTATTTTATAGCAGGAATAAAAACAATCAGCGATGTTCGCGTTGGCGACACCGTTACCCTTGCCGATAATCCGTCACAAGAAGCACTTGCAGGATTTAAAGAAGTCAAACCCGTTGTTTTTTCCTCAATTTATCCAATCGACACAAACGATTACGAAGAATTGCGTGATAGCATGGATAAACTCAAACTCAATGACGCAAGCCTAATTTTTGAAAAAGATGCTTCTCTTGCCTTGGGACACGGATTTCGCTGTGGCTTTTTGGGACTTTTGCATTTAGAAGTGGTCCAAGAGCGACTGGAGAGGGATTTTAATCAATCCGTTATTTTTACCGCACCGTCTGTTCGCTATAGCATTACCCTTTCCAATGGCGAGGAAAAATTTATTGATAATCCTGCTGACTATCCCGATCTTGGAAAAATCTCCTGTGCACGGGAGCCTTATATTAGAGCGGCAATTATCACGCCTGCAACGTATTTGGGAAATATTATGTCGCTTTGCAGTGAAAAACGCGGAATTCAAACAAATATGCAATATCTTGATGAAAAACGCGTCGAAATCACCTATGAAATGCCGCTTTCTGAAGTTTTGTTTGATTTTTACGATCGCTTAAAAAGCTATAGTCGTGGCTACGCCTCTTTTGACTACGATATTATTGGCTACCGAGATACCGAATTGGTCAAAATCGATATTATGATTAACGGAAAACCTGTTGATGCGTTGGCACAGCTATCTTTCAAGGGCAACGCTTACGACCGCGCTCGGCATGTGTGCTCGCAACTCAAAGAAGAAATTACTCGCCAGCAATTTAAGATTGCAATACAAGGAGCAATCGGAAGTCAAATCATTGCACGTGAGACAGTTAACGCACTACGAAAAGACGTTTTAGCAAAGTGTTACGGCGGCGATATTTCTCGAAAGCGAAAACTCCTTGAAAAACAAAAAGAAGGTAAAAAACGAATGAAAATGGTTGGGGATGTTGAGTTGCCACAATCAGCCTTTTTATCAGTTCTAAAAACAAAAGAAGAGTAAGATACGAGAAAATGAGTTTATTGAATGCAAAAAAAACAAATGAACAAACAAATATTCCTCAAGAACATGCACTAAATGTCGAAGGTAGCGAGAACTCCAGTAGCGAGGTAGATTTACAAAAATTACAAGAAACAATTATAGACGTAAAATCTGAATTGCAAGAGTTGTACACACAACTTCATCCTAAAACAGAAAAAGAAAAGCTCGATGAATATATCGTATCACTTTTTGAAGATATTATTCCTAGCGAAAGCGAAAAAATACCGACAGCTGATACCGAAAAAGTAATACTTGATTATTTAGACATTCCTCACATAGATGATGGATGTAATTCTGTAAAGCAAATAACAAAACACGATGAAGCATCTAAAAATCCGACGGAAAATATTGATAAAGAAAAATCAGTAAACAGCGCTAATGAAAATAAAAAGCAATTAACAAAGGAGATCGATCCCTCTCTTAGCGGTGATGAAAAACCAGAAAATTCCACTAGTGAAAAGGAAGAAAATAAAGAGCAATTAACAAATGAAATCGCTCCTGCACTTAGCGATGATGAAAAGATAGAAAATTCCATCAGCGAAACATTAGAAAATAAAGAGCAATCTGAAAATGAGATCACTCCTGTACTTAGCGATGGTAAAAATTCAGAACATTCCATTAGCGAAATATTAGAAAGTAACGAGCAATCAACAAATGAGATCACTCCTGTACTTGGAGATGATGAAAAATCAGAAAATTCCATTAGTGAAAAGGAAGAAAATAAAGAGCCTTCTGCAAATGAGATCGATCCTGCACTTAGCGATGGTAAAAATTCAGAACATTCCGCTAGTGAAAAGGAAGATCAATCTACAAATGAAATCGCTCCTGCACTTGACGCTGATGAAAAACCAGAAAATTCCATCAGCGAAACATTAGAAAATAAAGAGCAATCTGCAAAGGAGATCGCTCCTGTACTTAGCGATGGTAAAAATTCAGAACATTCCATTAGCGAAATATTAGAAAGTAACGAGCAATCAGCAAATAAACTCACTACGTCTCTTGACGATGACGAAAAATCGACAAATTCTGATAACGAAAAGTTAGGAAGTGAGGAGCAATCACTAAATGAGCTCACTACGTCTCTTGACGATGATGAAAAGTCAACAGAGTCTACTAACAAAACGTCAGAAAGTGAAGAGCTATCTACAAATGAGCCAGCTACTTCTCTTGACGATGATGAAAAATCAGCTGAGTCCACTAGCGAAATGTTAGAAAACGATGAGCAATCTGCAAATGAACTAAATCTTGCACTTGACGATGATGAAAAATCTGTAAACTCCACTAGCGAAACGTTGGAAAATGAAGAGCTATCTGCAAATGAGCCAGCTACTTCTCTTAGCGATGATGAAAAACTAGCAAAGGCCGCTAACGAAAACTTAGAAAACGACGAGCAATCTGCAAATGAGCTCGCTACTACAGATAACAAAGAAAATACAACGGCTATATCTCAAGAAAACTTAAATAAATCTTCATTTGACGAAATTTTAATAGATGATGAGCCTTATATTGAAGAAAAAATAGAATCTCACGAGGAGATTTTAGAAAACAAGAAAATAGAGTCAGAGAATACAGTAACTTTTCAAAAAGATGTAAAAAATGAAGAGATTCTTACTGAGGCTGCCGTTGCATACCTACAAGAGCAAGAAGAAGAGGAAAATGCAAATACATTGCGACCAAGGGAAGAAAAGTTAGTGCTGCAGCGTTTTTCACTATTTTTTCCAACCGATCTTTATGAAGATATCAAAGATGTTATTATTTATATGGACAAAATTTTAGAAAACTTACCTGAAAATCAAGTGAAAAAATTTACAAAATCAAAACATTTTGAAACCTATAAAAATATATTTCTTGAATTAGATTTAATGTAATATAAAGCTTTGTCAATCAAAATGATAGTGTTTAATGCTAAACACTGTCATCATTCACAATTTTTATCCGATCTACAAAATTAATTATAAAAAATATTATTTATCCATCCCTTTTCATATAGAAGAAGAATGGATAATGATAAAGCAAGAGAATAGATTTAAGAATAACGGAGAAAAGGCGGGATTTTGTGGGATTTGACGGGATATATTGGGATTTATTTTGTAATTGAGTTGCACATACTGAAACAAGTTTCGTTATGAAACTCGTTTGCTGAATATTTGTGAAAGCTTTTTAATTTATGTTAGCAGTGAATACAGACTTTTTTATTTTATACTAGCCTTAGTTTATCCATGAAAATGGAAGGGATGTGAGGTATGAAAAAATTAATTAGTCTTTTAGGCTTGATTGTAATTTTAGTGGCAGCCTTTTTGCTTGCACTTGTTACTGTTTTTGCCGTTCCAACTAAAATATTCATTTTGGTTGTTTCAGTAGTAATTTTTATTTGT
>JBOFTD010000078.1:0-7569 GCA_051651885.1 Treponemataceae bacterium | reverse complement strand
ACCATCATAGGAAGGAGTTGTTTTAGTAATTTCTGGATTATGCAAAAGATTTTTTGCAAGATTTAAAATAAGACATTCTATATATCGGGCAGCAGATGCCCCATCGCCTGTATAAAGGTTTCCAAAATTTCCCTGTTTTTCGATAAAAATTTCTTTGTTTGCAAGAACAACAAGTGCTGAATAAATAGATGCATCTCCATGTGGATGATATCGCATGCAATAGCCAACTACATTTGCAACTTTATGAAATTTTCCGTCATCTAATTCAAAAAGTGAATGCAAAATTCTTCTTTGAACAGGTTTTAAGCCGTCTTGTAAATCAGGAATTGCACGATCACGGATAACATAACTTGCGTACTCTAAAAAATTCTTGTCAAAAAGTTGTTTAATATAGGCCATAATTCTTTATAGTATAGAGGATAGTATTTTTGGTCAAGGGAGAGAATTAAACGCAAGAGATAAAATGTATAAATTAAAAAATCTTACCAAGCAAATCTAAATTCCAAACACACTTTTGAGGCATTGTCAATTATAGAATTTCCTCCGCCAACATAAAACTTGCCGTATTTTCTTTTTTCTGACTTAACATCATCAAAAGTTCCCAATATTTGCGTCCAAACCCTTGCATACCATTGAGGTAAAAATTGTACTCCTAAAGCTAACTTACCTTCCCACTGTAAAGAAGGAGCCGTAACTAAGAATTGAAACTCGGGCTCAAATATTGTCTTTGTAGTATAATTTGATCCAATTTTTGCCGCTACACGTATACCAATTATATTATCAAATTGCCATACGCGATTACTCACTTCCGGAATACTTGTATTGAGAATATATTTTGGAGAATAAATAATATCGATAAACACAGGTGTTGGCTGTGGTGTTTCAAACTGAAACTCTAAAGCTCCTTCAATAAAAGAGCTTTGCACAATTGGACTATACGGATATAATGCAGCATTTGCATCAAGAATTAAATCATCAGTCATGACAAAAGCAGCTTCAAAATTAATCTTCAAAAAATTGACAACTTGTGCAGCCAAGTCTAAGCCTGCAATATAGCGTCGCCCATGTCCATACACTTCTTCTGTAATCGTTAGTTGACTTTCATCTTCAGCAGAGTAAATATAATATCCAAAAATATCATTTGGGGCTCGATCAAAAATTGAAAAACCCATAAAAGAAAGTTGCACAGGCCCAAAGTTGAACAGAGAGCGAAAACCACCTTCAAAATATTTATATGACAACGGATTATCCTCTACCCTTTTAGCAAAATACGATCCATAAATATTAGTGCTTGGAACGGGTATAAAAAAGGCTTGAAAATAACCAAGATCCTTAGGATAATGCGTAGTAACACTAAACATAAAACTACCAAGTTTTAAATCATCGGTATCAAATATATGTTTTGAATGAACATATTCTGGATTAATTATATCAAGAGGGCTATATACATTTGCAGTTCCGTATCTTAATCGTTTTTTACCAAACAATAAATCAACAATACTCGGTGAAAATTGCACCCAATATTCACTCACATCAAATTCGACCACTTTATTATTATTCCAACGAAGCGAGAAAGCTCCCATATTAGAATGTTTAAAAGAAAATATATCATCATCCTTTACAATACCAAAAAGGTTTGCATAAAAATCAAAACTTATCTTGTATTCAAGGTCATAATTAGCAATGCTACCTTTAATATTTTGCTCGGCATAAAAAAGAAGTGTTGAAAAATCTTTTATATTGTTTATTTCAATGTTTGAGGCAAGAAAAGCATATCCATCACCAGAAAATAGAGGGAAAATATTTTTTGTGCTCATCTTTTTTTCACTCAAAAGATCTTCATAGTATTTTTTCTCCCTTTGCAAGTCAGCTTCTTTTTCAAGCATTTGTTCATGTACAATAGTTGCCTTGAATAATTGTTTTTGTATATTCGTAACTTCTTGTTTGACTAATTGTACATCTTTTTTTGCAAGAGATACGAGCCTTTTTGTATCTGGAATAGGTAAAATCTCAACATCAGCTAAAATATTCTCAGGAAGAATGAGTTTTTTTTGTAATTCATTAATAAGTGTCTGTGATGCATCACTAATACTCTCGATTCTATTTCTTGTCTCCTGATTTTGTTCCAGATTTTTTTTTGCTGCAGCAATTTGTTTTTCAAATTCACTCGCTTCTTTTTTAACTAGTTTTAATTCTTTTTCAACTTCCTTTTTTTGAGCCTTAACATCTTTTCTTTCATCTTTTGTTAAGCCAATCGAATCAGCATTGAGTCTCTTTATTTTTTCTGACGTTTCATTTATTTTTTCCTGCAGTGCATCAAATTCCCCAGTTAAAGCCTCTATTCGAGAGCTTTCCTCTTCGTACAAATCAGGTATGGCATTTAGTTCTTCGTTATTGAAAGCCACACTTGCTTCCAATTTTTCAATTCTCAGCTTTCTGCGTAAATTTTTTCTATCGACTTTTTCATTTTTCGCTGTATTGATCGCATTTAACTTTAAATCATTTGCTTCATTTAAGCGTGCCATCATTTCTTCAAACCTTACATTTACCTCAGATAAATTTTCATTAATTACATCTACATTTTCTTTTCTCTCAACTCTCAAATCAATAACAGCAAGAATTTTTTCATCTACTCGTTTTATTTTTTCCTGAAGTCGAATTCGTGATTTTCTATCAAGAGTAGACACCGCATCGTCTTGACCAAGATCTAAGTTAAGGTCTTCAGGAATATTATCAGGATCTAATCCTATTTTTCGATAAGTATCAGCAAGACTTTTTGATTTTTTTTGAAGTCCTTGCTCTGCTTTTGCAACAGTAGCTTCTGCAACTTTTAGCTCTTTTCTTGCACGGGCAACTAATTTTGCAAAAACTTCTTCGTTGTTTGCCTCTATAGGTTCATCTAAATTAATATTATCAGGAAGATTATCGGGATCCAATCCCACTTTTTCATATAGGGCATTACGTTTTTCTTCTTCATTTTCTAGTTTTTTTTGTGCTTTTTCAGATCCCGCCTGTGCATTTTTTAGATCCTTCTCGGCATTCGATACCGCTTTTTGTGCATCCTTATCTTCAGGATTAGTAACCAACGCTGTTTGTGCATCATCCAATGCTGTTTGCTTTGCCTCTAAAGTTCCCTGAGATGCCTCAAAGTCAGCTTTTGCTTTAATAGCAGCATCTCTTCTTGAAACAAGAATAAGCCGTGTTTTTTCATCAATTTTTTTATCAGAATCAGATTCAGATTCAGTGCGACTATCCGCTAAATCTTGCGTTGCTTTTTCCAATGTAGCTTCTTTTTCTGCAAGAATCTTTTTTGAATCATCAAGTAAAACTTGTGCGGTTTCAACAGAATGACGTCTAGAAAGAATTGTTTCCTTTTGTTTGCGAGTCAATTCAATTTTATCACCATCTTTCATTGGAGTAGTCGATTCAGCAGTTAACAAATCTTCAGGCAGGTTATCGGGATCTAAGCCTGCCTTTTGATAAATAGCATTTAATTTAGTTTCTTGCTTTTCAACCGCTTTTTCTGCTTTTGTAAGACTCGATTGCGACGCCTTTAATGTCTTTTGAGCATCACTCACCTCTTTTTTTAAGGCTTTGTCATCAGGATTTTCTGCAAGATTTTCTTGTGCTTCATCTAGCGCAGCTTGCACATCCTCTAATTTTTTTTGAGCCTCACTTTGAGTATTTTTAGCTTTTTCAAGAGCGTCTTTTTCTTTTATAATGGATTGTTTTGTTTTTTCACTAATCACCTGCTGATCATCAGAAGTTTGATCAGATTCCTCAGCAGGGGCAGCACTTTCAGATTTAGTTTGATCAGGAGAATCTAAATTAAGATCTTCAGGCAGGTTATCGGGATCTAAGCCTGCCTTTTGATAAATAGCATTTAATTTAGCTTCTTGCTTTTCAACCGCTTTTTCTGCTTTTGTAAGACTCGATTGCGACGCCTTTAAAGTCTTTTGAGCATCACTCACCTCTTTTTTTAAGGCTTTGTCATCAGGATTTTCTGCAAGATTTTCTTGTGCTTCATCTAATATAGCTTGCGCATCCTCTAATTTTTTTTGAGCCTCACTTTGAGTATTTTTAGCTTTTTCAAGAGCGTCTTTTTCTTTTATAATGGATTGCTTTGTTTTAGCATTCAGCTCGATTGGAGTTTCTTGCGAGAAAGTAAAGCCACATAAAAAAGTGAAAAAAATAAAAAAGGCTTTCTTCTTAAAAAAAATCATGAGTTATTCTCCCAAAAAATAGAAAGTAAAAAAATCTTTTTGCCTTCTTGCATGGAAGACAAAAATACCCTTATCAAATTCACTTATCGGTATAAAATATAAAATTGAATACTACCAGATGCACAAAAAATTATTGTGTCGATAATATTTTCCCCAAAGCTTCAAGTTCTTCTTTGGCAAGAGTTACCCCTTTCCCCATTTTTTTATGATCCGCTGACCAGCTACGAATATCATACTTTGCCTCTCTTTTTCCCCATGAAACTAAGTTAAGCTCCATTTTCCATCCATTTTTTGACTCAGAAATAACACCTATATGCTCTTTAATTTCAAATGAAAAATCTTCAGCCATTTTTCCTCCAGTTGTTTACTAAAGTTAAGTAAAACACTGCGTATATTGATTTATACAATGCTAAGCATTCTGCCATAAATATATCATAAAAAAAACTGCATTGCAACTACGAATACAGATCATAAAACCTGCTATTATCGTGAAAGTGAGAAAAAATTATATTTATTTGATTTTAAAGAATTTGCTCTAAAACAATTGTAACGTTTGAAAGAATTGATCCTTTATTCTCATAATCATTTAAATTTTATTTTGATTTAGAAGGTTTTAATAAAGCCCAAATACCTGAATCTTCAAGCCCCATTCGCCAAAAACCAATTGATCGCACACCCAAGTCCTGATACATCATACTTCGCTCATAAATTGATTGAATATCGTCATAATACAGTGTAATCGTTGCCGAAATTTCATATTTTAAATAAGGAATGCCATCTTTTCGTTCAGCATTTGCAATATTACGCTCTTTCATTATGCGATTTCCAGAAGTCATGCGATAAGCCCCTTGAGATTTATCATTTGTCCACGCTCGACCATACAAGGGTATGCCCATAATTAATTTTTCTTCGGGAATTGTTTCGACACAATATTTTGCAATATTTCGCCCCCAAGCAAAAGAAGCAACAGGGCCTGGGATGCCACCTGACCAATGTTCGTCGTAAGCCATAATTAACATGCGATCAACAATTTTTACAATTTGAGCATAATCATACACATCTTTTTGCAAGGCACGTGTTCGAGCCGGAACGGCAATGCTAAAAATTTTATTTTGCGGTAAACGTCGCCTTAAATCACGCAAGAAATTAATAAAATTATCTTTATCATCTATATGAACATACTCAAAATCAATTTGCAAACCATCAAAAGATTTTGACGCTTCAATTATTTGATTTATCAATGTATCACGCACCGGATACTCAGGATTTAAAGAAAAATGAGTTAAAGAGCGATTTGTATCGACAATCACTAAGTGTACTCGACCTCGATACTTATCAAATTTTTTTATATCAGGAACTCCTGCAAGTTGGCCAAAAGTCCCGATTGTTGCACCAAAATAACCGACATCAGTAATAGGAAAGGCTGTATTAAATGTATTCTCTTTACCATCAAGCACATACGCCCAAATTTCATTAAAAAATAATGGAGAAGCTGTCTCAAGAGAGGGAAACTGTTCAAGACTATACGTAAAAGTATCGTCGTCTATAATAGTATTTGTATCTTCAACAACAGGATTCTCAATAACCGGCACTATTTCAGTTCGTTTTAGAGTAAAAAAAGAAACTGATAATCCCATAAAAAAACAAATCAAACAGCACGTTAAAATAAAATATTTCATTCTATTATGATAGCTCATCAACACATTTTATAAAGTTGTTCAAGATCTTTTTCTTTTACCATAAGGACAGAGCAATGTGCGTTTAAAAGAATTTTTCTGTACGAAGTTGAAAGAACATCTTTTTGATCGACGCCCTCACGCTCAAAACCACCAAGCAATACAAGACTAATGTTCATTTCATCGGCAACAGAAATCACTTCTGACCACACAGCTCCCCGACGAATAATAGTTTCGATTTCAACCCCTTTTGATTTACCAAGTTCGCTTACATAGTCAAGATAACGATCTCCGTCGGCTGCAAGAGCACCTTCATACTCAAGACTTTCTTCTTTTATAAAGAATTTACTTAACGTTAATTGCTTTAATGTAGCAGTATCAATAATATACAACGCTTTAACATTGCAACGGTACAATTTTGCCATCAACACTGCATACTGTGCAGCCTTAATTGATCCTTCAGAACCGTTTACTAAAACAAGAATATCTTTAAATAATGGTTTTATCATTCATTGCCTCCTCAATTTTGCTCATAAATATCATTTATGCAAAATCTCATAATTAATCACCTATTTCTATTGATTTTGCTTCGCCTTTAAGTTTTTTAATACAAAAATATTTTCACGTTCTCGCTCTTCGAGAATACTTTCAATATAAATTTTTGTCTCTTTTGACTGTGGAATAACCATTTTATCAAGAGCATTTACCCGCCGTTGCGTTTTTTTTACTTCGCCTGCAAGCTTCCAAACAATCGTTCGAATAGATGCCATTTCTGTTAAAAGTTTTAAAAGATCAAAAAACTCAACCATGACTAAGTCACTTGAAGCAAATGAATTCAAAAACGAATAAAAAAGTTGGCGTTTAGGCAACTCAACATCAATAGTTGGAAAATGCATACCAGCAATGGTCACTTCTTTTTCTCGAAATTTAAAATCATATTCAACTGATTTTGCAAGAAAATCAACCCGATCACCACCTGCCGCGATCAAAAGTTTTTTTAACGCACTATACGATTTTTCTATTGCTTTTTCAATGCTTGCCTCAAGAATACGTACGCGCTCAACCATATTCATTAATTCCATAACAAGAATTTCTCTCTTTTGCTCCAGCAGCTCATAGCCATCTTGAGCAATTGCAAGCTGGTTTTTCAGGTTAAGAAGATTTGATTTTGTTGGGGCAATATTTAATCGTGCCATACAGTCCTTTTGTGCAAATCCTACTCATCCTCATCATCACGAGGAAGGTATTTTTTGATAAACTCTTCTTTAATTCTATATAACTCTTCGGTTGGAAGCAAATTCAACGTTCGCCATGCAATTTCAAGCGTTTGCTCAATCGTTCGATCTTCAAACTCGCCTTGTGTTAAAAAGTCACTTTCCATTTTTTCACCAAAACGCAAATACTGCTTGTCCGTAGCAGAAAGCTCCTCTTCGCCAATAATGGAAGCAAGATTTCTAATTCCCTGCACCTTTGAATAGGCGGCAAAAAGCTGACTTGCAACCGCAGGATGATCTTCTCGAGTCATACCATCGCCAATACCGTCTTTCATAAGCCGTGAAAGGCTTGGCAAAACAGCCACAGGAGGATACATTCCCTTTTGCGAAAGTTCCCTGTCAAGAACGATTTGTCCTTCAGTGATGTAGCCTGTAAGATCTGGAATTGGATGACTA
>JBOFTD010000077.1:0-1835 GCA_051651885.1 Treponemataceae bacterium | reverse complement strand
TTCTTTTGAATTTTTAGCCTCTTTTTGCAATTCCTTTAAAATTTTCGCACGCCCTCGAACGGTAATATATTCTGGCTGAAAATTATTTTCAACATTAACGGCAAGCCGAGATTTTGGCAAATCGATTAAATGCCCCATCGAAGCAAGCACTTTGTACTTTGAACCAAGATATTTTTCAATTGTTTTAGCTTTTGCAGGTGACTCAACGACAACCAATGTTTTTAAAGGCTTTTTTTTCTCTCCAGCTTTTTGCGGCATATATTCCCTCAAGATGTAAGTTTATGCTGTAATAAAAATTCATTTTTGTCACAACATAATATATCATGTAATAATTCAATAACAGTATCGGCAGAATCTACAAGTGTTGCACCATCATCGACATAATATTGAATACATTTTTTTACTTTTTTATCAATTTTTTGATCCTGCAAATCTTTTTGGTATGCAGAACGTAAAAAAACTAATTCACGGTTTTGCTCCAAAGCAAACTCAGCAGTAATTAAAGCCCCTGAGTTAGCCGGTGATTCTCCTACCACCACAATCTGAGCAAGAGCAGAAATAATAGCATTTCGCTCAACAAAGGTCCACTTAAAAGCAGGCTCTCCCGGCAAATATTCACTAATGACACATCCACCATTTTGAATAATATTTCCTGCAACGATACGATTTCCACTAGGACTAAGAGTATCAACTCCACTTGCAAGAACAGCCACGGTTTTTCCCTTTCCTGCTAATGCACCTTTATGTGCTGATATATCAACTCCATACGCAAGACCAGAAATAATACAAACTTTTTCAGCTAGATCTTTTGACAAGGTAAAAACATTTTGACTTCCTGTAATCGAAGGATTTCTTGTCCCTACAATAGCAACCGTTGGCAACAAAAGAGCCTCTAGTGATCCGCGCCAAAAAATCATATACGGTTTATTATACATTGAATTCAATTTTTGAGGGTAATTGCTACTATCATAACGGCAAAAATTAATTTTATATGCCATCATAATTTTTCGTGCTCGTTCAATTTTTTTTTGCAAGATATCAGGCTTCCATAACTTAGTATTTATGTGGCGACCAACTATAAAAGAAATATCTTCTATAGAAAGTACTATAAGGTCACTTAGTTTGTCAAGTTGATTTTGTAAAGAAATTTTTTCTTTTGTTTTCAAAAATGAAAGTGATGCAATCGCTAAATCGAGATTAATTCTATTTTCATCATCATAACTAGCGTTGAAATGCTTCATTAAGCACCTGCTGTTTATTTGACTCTGCCTCAGATCGTCGCTGTTCAGATTTTGAATCTTTAATAATACGATCGTATATCATTACAGCTTGATCAAAATCATACGTTAAATAGTAAGAACGTGCTAAAATCATCATTGCATCGAAATTTTTTGTATCGATACTCAAAAGCGTTTCCAAGTACGAAATCGCTTGTACCGGCTGATTTAACTCAAAGGCATATAAAACAGCAATTCCATACAAGGATCGCACCATAAGCGGCTCAAGTTCAAGATCCCTTTTGTAGTCACTTTATGATAAAAAAAGATAATTCTTTTTTTCATTCGTTGACCCTGTAGCTTCATAATCAAGACTTGCTTTTGCCATATAGCCTGCACAAACGCCTATGTAATAAAAAAGATTTTGATTTGAGGGATAGATTTTTATTGCCTCTTGATATGCCTTTAAAGCTTCACCATACATTTGGTTATCAATATAACGAGAGCCGAGCATTTTATACCACAAGCCAATTTGCATATGAGCGGCAACAATATCAACAACACGATTTTGATACTTGCTAATTGCCGCTTTTAAATCATTAATCGTTGTGGGATTTT
>JBOFTD010000076.1:0-10868 GCA_051651885.1 Treponemataceae bacterium | reverse complement strand
TCTTGAGGAATAAACATTAAATAACGTGTGGTTAGCGTAATTTTTTTTTCAAAAGGCTCTTCCATTATGGCTTCTTCTTTTTTTGCAACTTTTAAGCTTTCAATTCTGTGTCCTGCAATAAAAAGCCTTGCAATTCCATATACTACTTCATTTTCTTTTGCCCCATTGTTGTTCCATTCTTGTGGCGTAAAAAAACCTTCATTTCCCTCATAAGCTTTTCGTAATTGCGTGATCACATAAAAATTGGTCGTAAAATCTTTATATTTTTTGCCCGCATCTTTTGTTAACGTCATTGATACGATATCGGGACGTAGATGTTGAATACCATAGTAAAAAGCACTGACCGTTTCTATAATGGACAATCCTTCTGTGGTGAGTTGATTTTTTTGCGTTTGCCTTATTGAGAGAGTTACAAAGCATGCAATAGCAATAACACAAACTACGATCGCAACGGTAACCGTATTACGCCTCATAAAGCGTTTTGCCTCTACTGTATTTTTCTTTTTTTGAATCATTTTTTCTCTCCTTTTGCTCATGGCAGAATTGCACTGTAAAAAAAGATTTTCATGCAAAATTTTTTCTAGTTCATTTTGATCCATAGTATACTGAGTTTTTTCCCCATATGCAAGAGCCGAATTTATCCACAAAGCAATATTTTCGTTAATATCCACTTCAAATTCTATGGGAGTAAAGTTGCTGTCGATGTAATCTTCAAGCCGCTGTTCCGTATTTTTGTTTTGATACGCAAGCTTTCCTGCAAAAACAAAGTAAAGAATATTTGCCAAGAAAAAATAATGCGAGTTTTCATAGGGTTTTTGTGGCGTTGTCCAGCACCCAAGCAAGGATGAATAACGCTCATCCCCGTCGCATTGCAAGGGCTTTTCAATGGCTTCGTGCGGCAAAAATAAAATTTCATTATTTGCAGAAAAGTGAATGCCCGGTAATCCACATGCGGGAATATTTTTGCATTCCGCAATTGCTTTGTAATAGCAATCAAAAAAGTGAGAAAACTGCAACCACAATTCACTTAAATGGTTTGAAACAACATGAGTTTTTTTTGCTTCGGCAATTTCTTTTTGTAAATCCATTACAAGCGAAAAAAGTGAAAAACTGAGGGCAAAATCGCCCTCTAAAATCATGGTATCATCTTCTGAAAAAATCTGCTTAAATTTCCAGCCGCTATATGTTTGATGAGAAATTACGCAACCTTTGCAGTCAAGCAAGCGAAAAAGTTTTTCCTTTGCAAAGCTTTTTTGAGAAAATCCTGTATGGAGTTTCAGTTTATTTCCCGCAAAAGAAAATAAACGCTCGTAAAAAGATTTATCGTCCATTTGATGAATACAAGTACTTAAAGTATTGTAAGTCAGTACTTAAAGTTGTATCAAAATTCGGAATTGTTTTTCGGTACGATTCTATACTTTTCCAAAATGTATAAAATTCGGTATCCTGCGAATAGGATTTAGCATAAATATTCGTCGCTGTCGCATCTGCATTACCTTTAATCTCTTCAGCTCTTTTATACGCATCCGAAAGAACCGCACGCTTTTCATTTTCGAGTTTTCCCAGCCACTCAGCTTTTTTACCTTCCCCAAAGGAGCGATACGCTTGAGCAACCTGATTTCGCTCTTTAATCATACGATTGTAAATGCTTTCGGTTAGTTCATCAGAATATTTAATTTGGCGAGGCACAACGTCAAGCAACTCAATGCCAAAGTTCGGAAGAATCATCCGTGCCTGCTCCGCCATTTCAAGGCTCAACTGTCGCCGTCCCTTAGAAACCATCTCTAAGTCAGAAGAAACATTAACAAAGGCTTCAATGCTTGCTGTCTCATCTTCCACATCAGCAGGAAGATCTTCGCTACCCATACCATTTGCTCTCTCATTGATAATGTTTGAGCTACGAACAACTTCGCTTAGTCGGTTTTGCGTAATAACGGTTCGCACCGCAGAGTCAACAATGTCTGCAAGGCGAATATTTGCCTGCTCAATATTTTTAAGTGATTGATAAAAAAGGCGTGGGTCTGAAATCCGCCAACGATTTGTCGTATCAACAATTAAGTATTGCTTCTCTCGGGTAAGAATTTCTTGCGGGTCGCCATCAAGCGACAAAATCCGCTTAGGGTAGGTTGTAACAATATCGACAAAGGGAACTTTAATGTAAAGCCCTGCCTCTACGTGAGTATTAACAATTTTTCCAAGTCGCGTTACAACCACTTGATAGCCTTCATTCACAATGTACAAAGGACCAGTCATCAAAAAAAGAACAATAAAAATTGCAATTCCTGTTAAAATATATAAAGGCTTTTTCATTATCTGGCTCCTGTTAAATTTTTGAATGGCAAAACGTTATCAAGGTTTTTGTCAATTAACGTTCCGTCAGGCTTTGCCGTAAAAATTGTCTCAATTGTTTCGAGATATAATCGATCACGCGTTACTTGTGGCGATTTTCGATATTCTTCGTACACCGAATTAAACCGAGCAACGTCCCCTTCTGCCTGATTAACACGCTCTGTGGCATAACCGAGTGCAATTTGAATTTGCTGTTCAGCCTCACCTTGAGCACGCGGAATCTCTGCATTGTACGCTTCTTTTCCCTCATTTATAAAACGATTCATATCTTGGATTGCCTTATTAACATCCTCAAAGGCGTCTTTTACCCCAGCAGGCGGCACGATATTTTGCAATTTGACGGTATTAACCGTAATCCCCAAATTAAGTTGGCGAAAATTTTCGTTCATTAACTCAGCAGCGGCGACTTCAATAAATATTCGCTCATTTCCCATAACTTCAAGAATTGCACGATCGCCGACAAGCATATTCACAACAGATTGCGAAATATCACGAATTGTTTGCACTCGCTCTTGCACGCTAAAAAGCCATGCCCGCGGATCAACAATTCTATATTGAATAACCCACTCAACATCAACAATATTTAAATCTCCTGTCAGCATAGTTGATTCACGCGTTATATTGTTTTTATACTGATTTGCACCTGAAGATTTTACGGTTTTAAAACCAAATTGCTGAGTTTGCTCAACTCGCACAGGAACGTTGTAATTTTTATCAATACCAAAAGGCAACTTGAATTGTAATCCCGCTCCCACCGTTGTGTAGTATCGTCCAAATCGTGTTATAACAGACTGTTCTGTTTCATCAACAATAAAAAAACTCGTTGACGCAATAAGTAACACGAATACCGCTACAAGAATCGTTACCATTGATTTTGGTTTAAAATCCTTCAAAAAATCAAAGGGCATATTGTATACAGCCATGAAGCCTCCATTTATCTTTTAATTTGTTAGTATAATATAAACCCAAAACGCAAAAATTACAAGAAAAATTGATTTTAAAAAGACGAAGAGCAAAATTGCGCTCGATAAACAATAAATCAATCTATACAGAGTTCTATCATTTTGCTACACTGCAAGAATGAGGGTTTTTATTATAGCTTTTATAACGCTTCTTGCCTTAAGTAGTTGTGCTACTTTTGGAATTCAGCATATTTCACGATCAAACGCACAGGAAAATAGTGCGTACACGCTTACGGTGCGTGCGTGGGATAAAAAGCAGCAATTTCTTTCGGTCTTTTTTTTTTATCGCATTAATGCGGGGCGATGGCAAGAAGTTCAAGGGTCTTTTAATGGAGAATATTTTGAATATACGATTAAGGGTGATGAGTTGCAAATAGGAACGCTTGAATATTATGCTCAAATTATTAATTCAAAACAAGAAACAATTCAGTCAAAAATTTCACGCATTACGATTTTGTCGTTCGCACAAGCAAAAAAACAAAAAGAAAAAGAATATTTTTCTTTTATTCAAAACGAAACGGAATATAACGAATTTTATTATAACGAAATTATTTCTTTGCAAATTTATATACGGGAAGTAAAAAACTTGGATAAGGTTTTGTGTAATATTATAAGCGATGGTAAAACAGAAATATATCCTGCGCAAAATAAAGGTGATGGTTTTTTTGAGGTACGCTTATCTCCTCCGCATTATACGAATTCGTATACGCACCAATGGCAAATTTCGTGGAACGATGATCGCTTTGGAAAAATTACCAGCTTTTTTCCGATTGTTAAAAAACAAAATTCTGTTTATACGCAGCAAGATTTAAAAAATCAGCTTGAAAAAGATTTTCAAAAAGCACTTATTGTCAAAAAACAAGAATTTTTAGTAGGCGATAAAAAGCTCGAAATTTATATTGAAAAAAACTATTCTTCTTTTTTGGAGCGATTTTCTCTTGATCAGCTTAAAATGAATTTAATTTTGCGTCGCAAAAATGGATTGCTAAAAATTTATAAAATGGATGATTTATATCGCAATGCCAGCGTGTTTTATGTACAAATTCCTTTTAATGATTTAGCTGATGGAAATGAGGTTTTTTCAATTTTATATGACGATGTTTTTGATGGAGCGGGAGTAATTGAAAAAGAGTTTCCGCCAAAAGATTTTTTTCCGATAAGAAAAATGCCATGACAGCACTCAACGGAAAACTATTTATTCCCTTTGCAACACACGAACAACGCCTTCGCGAAGAACTTGATTATCGATTTAGACACGCAAAAAAAATACCGTACGGAAATGGATTTTTTTTAGAATCGCACGATTTAGAAAACGATTTTATTCCTTATTGGTGTAAATGCTGTTTTATGAATCCCGTAAAAATTACGTTTAATTCCATCAGGGAAGCGGCAGAGCGTTTAAAATCGATTCAACGAAATTGGGCAAATATTTCTTTTACTCATTTTAGAAAAGCACTTTTAATTCAAGAAAAATTACCATATATCAATATGAAAGAAAAGATTTTTCCGTTTGCAATTCCTACAAGTTCGATGGGTGCATGGATGCTTCTTGATGAAAAAACGATGATTGCGTCGCCGACAACGTCTACGCCATTGCCTGCCGGAGAAATTGCTTTTATTGAAGATCATGAAAATCCGCCGAGTCGAGCCTATTTAAAACTGCAAGAAGCGATTACGCATTTTTGGTATGAATACGGAGCCCTTCCTGAAAAAGGTGAAAAATGCTTTGATGCAGGTGCGTGCCCTGGTGGGTGGACGTGGGTTTTAACGCAGCTCGGTTGTTCTATTTTTGCCGTTGATCGCAGTGCTTTACGCGATGATTTGATGAAAAATCCTTTAGTGCAGTTTAAAAAACATGATGCTTTTACGTTGACGCACGAAGATTTTCGCTGTGCCAGCATTGAACGATTTGACTGGATTTTTTCCGATGTAATTTGTTATCCTGAGCGACTTTTAAAATGGATTTTGTGGTGCATTGAAAATGATTTATGTAAAAATATGATTTGCACTATTAAAATGCAAGGAAAAACGGATTGGGCTTTAATTGATTCTTTTTTGCAAATTCCAAATACAAAGATTGTGCATTTAAATTATAACAAACATGAATTAACTTTTTTTTACCGAAAAGCACCATTGTAAAGATATTTTTTCAAATGTTAGTAAATAACGCACGCTTTGCGTGCGAAATGATTGTTTCATAAAATATTTTACTGGACTACCATCGTCCAGAGGCACCGCCACCGCCAAACCCTCCACCGCCTCCAGAAAATCCACCACCACCAAAGCCCCCTCCTCCATGAAATCCACCACCGCGATAATGTGATCGCCCAAAAAAAGAGAAGGGAAAAAAGAAAAAGCCAAATCTGCCAAATAAAAAGAGTAGCATGATAAGTAGAGAAATGATTGCTTCGACTGATTTTTCACTTGCCTGTTGTTGCGGTGCATTTTGGACAGGGCGGGAAATAAATTCTGCATTATCGCTTGCAACGCCTGCAATATTTTGTACGCCCTCGTAAATTCCCTGTGCATAGTGACTATTTTGGAATGCAGGCGTAATAACGCTGCGTATGATTGCACCTGTTTTTATATCCGTGAGTTTGCCCTCAAGGCCGTATCCAACCTCGATTCGCATTGAGCGCTCTTGCATTGAGACAACAAATAAAACGCCCGTGTCGGCATCTTTTTGCCCCAGCTTCCATGAATCTGCGGTGCGAATTGAAAAACTTTCGATTGTTTCCCCTTGGAGAGACGGCACGGTCAAAACCGCAATTTGAATTCCCGTTTGTGATTCTACCGATTGTAAAAACTGAGTGATTTTTGAAGCGTCTTGTGCGGACAAAATTTTTGCATTATCGGTGACATATCCGCTGAGTTTTGGAATTGGTGTGGCAGAAAAAAGGAGGGGTATAAAAAAAAGCGAGCTTAGAAGAGCAATTTTTTTTTTGCTAAAAATATTTTTACTATTCATTAATCACACTCCAAAATTACTAAGCCGTCCGAAAGCTCATTCGGATTATCTGCTTTAGCAGGAAAATATTCTTGCAAAACGGATCCACAAATCTCTACGGCCTCAACAAGAGACGATGCAACTTTTTTTTCTTTAAAACCTTGTGCTATTTTTTGAGCAAGCTGTTGGCTAATTTCATTCCATTTTGCTTGACTCACTTTTAAGATTACACCACTGTCTGCAATAATTCGCACTTCTTTTTCAAGGTACGAAATAAAAATTAAAATGCCAGAATCTTCACGAGTTTGATAAACGCCACTTTCGATAAAATGTCGCAAAGCTCGAGTGTACACACTTTTTTTCATTGCACTTGATGGAATAATCAGGCGATCTATAAAAGGAATATTTGCAAGGTAAAATACTCCAATCATAATAGCGAGTGTTGCAAGGCCAAAAAATGCACTAATATGCCAAAGGTTAAAATGCCAAAGTATTGTATCTAAAAAAGATGCAATTATATGAGTTTGCGTAACCATTGTGACAAAGCTTATAACTCCCACTAAAAATGCGAACAAAAGTTCGTGTAATAGATAGTTATCACTTTCACTAATGAGTGCGATAGCAATTTCTCCCGTTGTTTTTTTTTCAATGTTACTCACCGTTGTTTTGATAGCTTCAAAGTCTTCTGGCTGGAGAGCAATTTTTTTTATAAAATATTTATGTGTCATAAAATCCTTTGATAAAAGGTGGCTTAAAATGAAACTTGTGGAGCTTGAGCTGCACCATCTGTTGCACTAAAATATTGTTTTTCGCGAAATCCGCCCATATTTGCAATAAAAATGTTGGGGAATTGTTTGATAAATACGTTAAACATTTGCGAAACATCGTTAAATCGTTTGCGCTCTACGGCAATGCGATTTTCTGTGCCTTCAAGTTGATCTTGTAAAGCCAAAAAATTTTGGTTTGCTTTTAAATCAGGGTAATTTTCGGTAATTGCCAAAAGACGTTGCAACGCGCCTCCAAGTTCACTTTGTGCTTGTTGAAAACGTTGAAAAGATTCAGGATTTTCTAAAATTTCAGATGAAACATTTAAAACTCCACCCGCACGAGATCGTGCATCAGCGATGCCCTTAAAAACTTCGCTTTCATGTGAAGCATAGCCTTTTACCGTTTCTACCAAATTAGGAATTAAATCGAATCGCCTTTGGTATTGATTTTCAACTTGAGCCCATTGCCCTTTTACTTGCTCGTCAAGACGCACCATTTGGTTGTACGTTCCTACAAAAAACTGATAAATTGAAAAAATAATTGCTACAACCATCGCCACCGAAATTAATGCAATTTTTGCTCCCTTGCTCATACGATCTCCTCGAATTAAAGTTATGCTTACAAATATACTCGATTTTGAATGCTCGTGTCAAATAGCGGTTGATTAAAAACTTGTACTTACCACGATAAATACTCTATTGTCAAAACGAGAGCGAAGCGTTGTGGTTTGAATTTATTTTTTTTAATTATTATAATCTGGGAAACAGTGCGAATTCTGTACTATAAATGACTGCGTAAAAGATGACTTGATGTAATTTTTTAATTATTTGCTTTTCCCGTTGACATGATCTCTTAAAAATGATAGAATTTTATTCTCCTTTTTTGGTCCCTTCGTCTATCGGCTAGGACGGTGCCCTCTCACGGCGCAAAGACGGGTTCGATTCCCGTAGGGACTATAAAATCATGACCTAAACTCTTGTATATCAAGAATTTTAAAATTAGTTATAGGGTGCTATAAACATTGCTGTAAACAAATTAAAAGGCTTTTGCCTTCGAGGTTCTTATGAGATACAGAAATCCTTTCAATCTTTTTGAATAACTCTTATTGTTCAAGTTTTATTACGTGTTTTCTTCTGTTAATATTTATTCTCGCGTTAAAGGCTGTTTTTGTACAGAAGAGTGGCTCTTGAATTTTATCTCCATTCATGATAACCTGAATCCCATAATTCAAATTTTTAAGTTAAGGAATATTTATGCAGGATCATACAATATCGATGGAAAAAATTGTTAGTTTATGTAAGAGGCGTGGGTTTGTTTTTCAATCAAGTGAAATTTACGGCGGGCAAGCTGGTGCGTGGGACTATGGGCCGTTGGGCATTGAGCTAAAAAATAATATTCAAAAAGCGTGGTGGCGGGCAATGACGCAACTGCATGATAATATTGTGGGACTCGATGCAGCAATTTTGATGCACCCGCGTGTTTGGGAGGCTTCAGGGCATGTCGCCAATTTTTCTGACCCGCTGGTTGATTGTAAAAAATGCAAGAGTCGTTTTCGCTCTGATAACATGGATCAACAAAAGCTTGAGAAAAGAGAATGCCCTCAGTGTGGTGGGGAACTTACTGAACCACGAGAGTTTAATCTCATGTTTAAAACGCATATTGGGGCGGCAGAAGATACTGCAAGCGTTGTGTATTTGCGCCCAGAAACAGCTCAGGGAATTTATGTTAATTATAAAAATATTATTCAGTCAAATCGATTAAAAATTCCGTTTGGGATCGCTCAGGTTGGAAAGGCTTTTCGTAACGAAATTGTAACGAAAAATTTTATTTTTCGCACCTGTGAGTTTGAGCAAATGGAAATGCAATATTTTGTAAAACCCGGTAGCGACGTTGAGGCCTTTGAAGCATGGCGAGCGGAGCGTTGGGCATTTTACGAAGCACACGGAATCTGCATGGAAAAACTTCGCTGGCACCATCACGACAAACTTGCACACTACGCAAAAGATGCGTACGACATTGAGTACGAATTCCCCATGGGCTTTCAGGAATTGGAAGGAATTCATAATCGTACGGATTTTGATCTTTCGAAGCACACGGAGTTTTCTGGCAAAGACATGCAATATATTGATCAAGATAGTGGAAATGAGCGCTACATTCCGTATATTATTGAGACATCTGCAGGATTGACGAGAAATCTTTTGATGTTTTTATGCGATGCCTATGATGAGGAAAAAATTGCAGAAAAAGGCAACGATGATGACTGGCGAACGGTTTTGCGTTTTCATCCAAAGGTTGCTCCTGTTATGGTGGGCGTTTTGCCATTGATGAAAAAAGATGGTCTTGCTGAATTGGCAAAAGAAATTCAAAACGAATTGAAGGAAGATTTTGTTACGGATTTTGATGTTTCAGGTGCAATTGGCAAGCGTTATCGTCGTCAAGATGAGATTGGCACTCCTTTTTGTATCACGATTGATTATGATTCAAAAGAGGATGGCAGCGTAACATTGCGATATCGGGACTCAATGAAGCAAGAGCGAGTCAAAAGGAATGAGCTTTCCTCGAAAATTAGAGACGCAATCAAAACGTATAAACGAGGACAATAGTGATGGAATATGTTTTACTTGGGAAAACGGGACTTTCTGTAAGTCGCACAGGTTTTGGATGCCTGCCGATTCAGCGTGTGGGCGACAGTAAAACATCAACGGCTATCATTCGCAGTGCCTATGATGCAGGCGTTAATTTTTATGATACGGCAAGACTTTATGGCGACAGTGAGTATAAACTCGGCCTTGCCTTAGCGGATGTTCGAAAAAATATAATTATCGCCTCAAAAACAATGAGCGTAACAGCTGAAAAAATTCAAAGTGATTTAGAAGAAAGTTTGCGACAGCTTAAAACTGATTATATTGATGTATATCAGCTACATAATCCCTCATTTGTTCCGCAGCCAAACGAAGAAAACAAGGTATATGACACGCTTTTGCAAGCAAAAAAAGCAGGAAAAATTCGCTTTATTGGCTTTACAAATCATTCCGTGCAGCGAGCGAACGAGGCAACGCTTTCGGGGCTGTATGATACAATTCAATATCCGTTTAGCTATCTTGCTATCGACGACGAAAAAAAATTGGTTGAGCTTTGTGCCGAGAAAAGGGTTGGGTTTATTGCAATGAAAAGTCTTTGTGGCGGCCTTTTGAGTAATGCACTCCTTGCTTTTAGTTTTTTGCGGCAATATGAACAGGTTATTCCGATTTGGGGCATTCAAAAGCAAGAAGAAATACAAGAAATTTTACGCTATGAAGAAAATCCCCCTGCCTTTGATGCGGAAATTCAAGCTGCAATTGACGCTGATAAAAAAAGTTTGATGGGCAATTTTTGTAGAAATTGTGCGTATTGCCAGCCCTGCCCACAAGGCATTCCTATTGAAAATGTAAACCGCATGACGCAACTTTTGACTCGAATGCCCGTGAGTAGCTGGCTTACAAGCGAGTGGTATGATAAAATGCAAAGCATTCGAACTTGTATAAAATGCGGCTTGTGTGAAACTCGTTGCCCTTATGGCTTAAAACCCTTCGAAACACTGCCAAATCACTTAGATTTTTTTGAACAGATGTGGAATGAGCGAGAAAAATAAGATTATTTCACCCATTGCAGGGAAGAAGTTGCGGATGAATGGGAAGAAATCATTGAATATTTCGTATTAGGGTAGGTTCTTGACTAGCAAAATTAGGAAAACTTTACCATTTTTTTGATGATTGTGAATAAATCATCATTGCGATGATTATATCTGAACTCGCATTCTTTTAAGTGTATCACAAAGCTATCCGAATTACAACCATTAAATT
>JBOFTD010000075.1:0-3285 GCA_051651885.1 Treponemataceae bacterium | reverse complement strand
GTCGGCATTGCAATAATCGCCTCATCAAACGCACCATGTTTCAAAAGCCGAATCATACTCACTGGCCCGTAAATGGGAATTCCATCGAGCGTCTTTCCTATCAACTCAGGATTATCATCAATGAAGGCAACAACCTTTCCCAAAATTTTTTTTTCAAGCAACTCTGCAGCAATCATTCGCCCTACAGTTCCTGCTCCAATAATATAAATCTGTGAATGTTCTTTTTGTATCATAAATTTACGATGCTCCCACCTTGAATCAGTGTAACACAAGAAAATAGTTTTATCAAGCTAATTATACATTCCAAATAAAGAGTTTAATCGAAAAAACTTATGAGAATATTTTTTTTGAGAATTTTTACTTTTAGGCAAAAGATCAAATTACAAGCGATTTATCATTTATAACGTCTTATTAACTATCATAATTTTTAATACGTAAAAATTCCTAGGCATTCAATATGCGTAGTTTGTGGATAAAAATCTAAAAGATAGAGTTTTTTTATGTAATAGCCTGCTTGAATAAATTTTAGAGCATCACGAGCAAATGTTGCAGGATCGCATGAAAGATAACGAATCTCTTTTGGCTTTGAAATGCATAAATACTCACAAAGCTGTGGATCAAGCCCTTGCCGTGGCGGGTCAACTATAACCATATCAAATATTTGCTGACTTGCTTTTTGTTTTTTCCAATCTTTTGCATCAATTGCATAACTACGATAATTTTTGCCCAGAAGATTTTTTGCAGCAAAAAGTAATGCTTTTTGATTATGTTCAACAAGATAAATTTCTTCAAAAAAGTCTGCAAGAAAAATCGAAAAAGTGCCAACACCACAATACAAATCAAGCACTCTCGTTCCTTTTTGCACGCCTTCTTGCATATAGGGAATTATTTTTTTTAGCATTTTTATATTCGACTGAAAAAATCCTCTCACATCAAAATAAAGCACTTTATCTAAAATTTCAACACTACACAAATGTTTATCATCACTTGGACTGTTTGCTTGGCTTTCAAAAAGACTCTGCACAACCACGCGTCCATCACAACCAAAAATATGTGTTCGTTGATTTTTAGGAACCGTAGAATTTTCAGATTGTTGTAAAAAAAATGATTGAAGCTCTTTGCACGAAATACTACACTCAGATAACGGCACACGTTTAAAAGAAGAGCGGGACTTTAAACCATTGCCATGCAATTGAAAACGATTACGATATTCCCACTCATCAGAAGA
Organism: Treponemataceae bacterium; assembly: GCA_051651885.1. GTDB lineage: Bacteria > Spirochaetota > Spirochaetia > Treponematales > Treponemataceae > JBOFSR01. The sequence goes on along the minus strand of JBOFTD010000075.1, from coordinate 2,057 downwards.
AACTAAATCAACTACAGGATAATCAATAATTTTTGCCCTTTTTAATATTTCATTAAAAATAGCAAGCTTCAACTCTTTTTGATAATCATACGTTGCAAATTGCAAGTTACATCCACCACAAATGCCATAATGTTTACATTTAGGATTAATGCGAAAAGGAGAAGGTTTGAGGATCTTAACAATGCTTGCAATGCTATAATCCTTTTTTTCTGCAATATATTGAATTTCAAGCGTTTCCTCTGGTAAGGCATCTTGGACAAAAATCTTTTTACCTTCAGTTTTTGCAAGACACATCCCCCGTGAGACCATTTTTTCTGTTGTTATAATCATGTTTTCCTAATAATTCTTATCTGCGTAGCCAAGCCAGTCGCCGTTTTGAACAAGAGCTTTTTCAAAACCATCAAGGCGGAACAAATAACTTTTTGAAAGAGATCCCGATATCAACTTGAACTTTGCCGTGCCATCATCGTTAAAAGAAATGGCAGCTTCGGTATCTTTTACCCCAAAAGTTGCAAACATATCATTTATATCTTTTTTATTGATTTCAATTGCTAAAAGGCCACAATTAAACATACTTTGTCTAAAAATAGGCGAAAAGTGCGGTGCAATAACAGTGTAAATACCATTAACCTCTAAAGCCCATGGAGCATGATCGCGGGAAGCACCACAGCCAAAGTTTTCGCGAGTAACAATAAGTTTTTTCCCCTCAATATCTTCTTTAGGATTAAATCCGTCAAGCTTCAAATCTTCAAGTAGATAAGGCTTAAGTGCTTGTTTTGTATTTTCTGTTAAATATTTTTCAGGAATTATCTCATCAACAGTAATATCATTCCTATCCAAAAATAAAACCTCACCAGCAAATTCTTTCATTTTCAACCTCTCTTTTTTTTAATACAATGAATTTTCAACTGCTATCAAATGAAACTATGAGCGATTTTGATTACACTTGCAATTACAACAAATATCACCTGTAGCAATCATAAAAAAATTAAAAATAATTTACCAATAATAATTTTTTCATACTCGCACGTTAATAAAATAACTCTGAATTAAGATTATCACAATTGTAGTGAAAAATCAAGTAAAAGTATTTACGAAAAATGCAATTATCCGTCTATAAAACGATTTCTCCATCTCTTTCAATATCGATACTTTGCCGCCCATCAGCATAATGAACCGTTATCGTAGGATTTCGCACTACGCCATCAAGATGAATAAGAGAATTTGCATCATCATCATAATTCGACCCAATAGCAAAATGGCAGGTTTTAAATGCTTTTTCATCCTCGAGCATATTTCCCAAAATTTGAGCTTCTGGATTCAAACCAATTCCCAACTCTCCAAGATTTCGAGCATTTTTTTTATAAAATTTACCTTGTCCCTGTGAAAGTTTACCTTCTTTTTCAAATTGTATCGCTTGGTTTTCACCTTCAGTAATAGTTTCAAGCAAAAGATCTGCCTCTTTTTTACCAGAAATCGTAGTAACATAGCCATCAACAACTTGCACGGTAATCGGATGAGTAATAAGCACTGTGCCGCTTCGCAAAGCCATCGAACCATCAAAAACAATCATGCCTTGTGATTCTCCTACCACAGGACTGATAAAAACTTCGCCTGCAGGAATATTTCCACCTTTTCCCATCGTGGTAAAGCATCCATCATCTGCCATTGGTTTTCGCCCTTGAATAGGAATTGTTATATTTGTTCCCGCCGGTGCAGTTACTGTAACATGAGAAGCATTTTTTAGCACTTCAATTATTTGATTACAACGACTTTCAAGTAATTTATAATCAATGCAAGTAGAGCGATTAAAAATATCAAGCGTTATTCCCGGAGTCCACACAGCCCTCATATTTTTTTTACCATGAAGGTTGTAATCAAAAATATTATTATGCACGCCATTTTCAGACTGATAAGGTTTAGAAAGAGCTTCTTCATCCTTGCCCAATTTATTTGCCGAAACAGAAATACATACCGCAGGTTCAGTCTTTAAAGCCGCAACAACCGCTTTATCTGAAAAATCAACCAGCATTTTTTCTTTTTGAAAAATAAGTACC
>JBOFTD010000074.1:0-8763 GCA_051651885.1 Treponemataceae bacterium | reverse complement strand
CATAGCACGTTTTTGAGCAACTTCCTTCGATTCTTTTTTTACGTGAATCGGCGACAAAATAATATTATCAAGCACGCTCATGTGCGGAAATAAATTAAAATGCTGAAAAACCATTCCCATTTCACTGCGATAATAATCTATCTTTTTTTCCCCTGAACGGCCTTTTGTTAATTGAGAGGTAATTTCCTCGCCAGTAAAAAAAATCTTACCACTTGTTGGTTGTTCAAGCAAATTAAGGCAGCGCAAAAAAGTGCTTTTTCCAGAACCAGAAGGCCCAATAATGACAACAACTTCGCCTTTTTTAATATGCGTATCAATGCCACGAAGCACTTCAAGCGAACCAAAATTCTTTTTTAAATCAGCTACTTTAATCATGGGTACGCATCCTTTTTTCAAAATGAGCAAGAAGTTTCGAAAGCGGAAAAGTCAACAAAAAATATACACAAGCGACAACTATCAAAGGCTCAAAGGGTTGAAATGTATTTCCACGAATCGTATTTGCTTGATACATTAAATCAGTAATACCAATAATCATTACAATGGAGGATTCTTTAATAATGACAACAAATTCATTTCCTAATGCAGGAAGTGCATTACGAAGGGCTTGGGGAATAACGATAAAACGCAAGGTTTGCAACGGAGAAAGCCCCAAACTTCGCCCCGCTTCATTTTGTCCTTTGTCGATCGATAAAATGCCACCACGAAAAATTTCACACACGTAAGCGGCAGAATTGATACTCAGCGTAAGAGCAGCCGACATAAAGTCAGCAAAATTCACCCCTAAAAAATCGGATAAAAATTCGATATCAGGAAAAGTAATGCCGAGATTTGGCAAGCCGTAGTAAATAATAAAAAGTTGTACCAAAATGGGCGTGCCACGTATAAATTCAACATAAGCCGTTGAAAAAATGCGTAGCCCTTTATTTTTGCTGATCCTGCATAGTGCTAAAAGCAAGCCAAGAATTGTCCCAAAGACAACAGCAACAAAAGCGAGCAAAACAGTATTTTTTGCCCCAACAACATAAAACGACCAATATCGCGATAAAAAAGAAAAATTCACGAAGGCAGTATAACACAGGGGAATAAATAAAGCAAGAGTGAAAAAACAAAGACCTTTTTTGCACTATTTTCCTTCACATTGACTTGTTTTAAATTATCCCTTATTATAACAACAAATTTTGAAAATCAAATTAAAACACTAAGGACTTTTTATGGCGTTAAATTGTGGTATTGTTGGGCTTCCAAATGTTGGAAAATCAACTATTTTTTCGGCGTTGACTTCCGCTCCCGCAGAGGCAGCAAATTATCCATTTTGTACAATCAATCCAAATGTAGGCATTGTCAACTTGCCCGATGCTCGCCTCACATTTTTGTCAGAAAAGTTTAACACAAAAAGAATCGTTCCTGCAACGGTTGAATTCGTTGATATAGCAGGACTTGTAAAAGGTGCTTCAAAGGGTGAAGGACTTGGCAATCAGTTTTTGTCGCACATTCGTGAAGTGAGCGTTATTACGCAGGTTGTCCGATGTTTTGAAAATGCGGATATCATTCACGTAAATAATAAAGTTGACCCTGCTGACGACATTGAAACGATTAACATGGAGCTTGCCTTTGCTGATTTGGACACCGTGAACAAGCGAATGGACAAGGCAGTGCGATCCAGTCGTGTGATGGGAAAAGATGAGCAAAAAAAAGCTGAAATCGTTTTAAATGTTTTAAATAAAATTAAACCTGCCCTTGAAAACGGAAAGCCTGCACGAAGCATTGAGCTTAGCGAAGATGAGAAAGCGGCAATTTACGATTGTCATTTAATTACGCTTAAGCCGCAAATGTATGTTTGCAATGTTGACGAGGATGGAATTAAAAATGGCAACGCCCATGTGGAGGCGGTAAAAAAAATAGCGAGTGAAGAAAATGCTGATGTTGTAGTGATTTGTGGCAAGTTTGAAGCAGAGCTTATGGATATGGAATCGGATGAAGAGCGAAAAGAGTTTCTTGCAGAAATCGGCTTAACTGAGTCAGGACTTGAAACGCTCACTCGTGCCGTGTTTCACTTGATGGGACTTCGCACCTATTTAACCGCAGGCGTTGAAGAATGCCGAGCGTGGACAATTAAGGCAGGCGACACTGCCCCAAAAGCCGCAGGCGTTATTCATAGCGACTTTGAGAGAGGCTTTATCAAGGCAGAAGTATACGCCTATGCAGACCTTGTTGAGTATGGCAGCGAGCAAAAAATCAAAGAAGCAGGAAAATATCGCATTGAAGGCAAAGAATACATTGTGCAAGATGGCGATGTTATTTTCTTTAAATTTAACGTGTAAAAATTTTGGGGGAATAATAAACAGTAGGATAGTGATTCTGCCCTATTGTTGGCGTTTAATTCAAGACATTCTTCAATTTTTCAATCAGAATTATTTTTCGTTTCTCGATAAAATCTTCAAAATTATCTAGCTCAAGATTTACATTTGGAATCAAGTGATTTTCTAAGAATTTTTCTCTATCCTTCTCTTTTGTTTGTTCTTCTACCCAATTTTTTAGAGATGTTGCATTCTTAGACATATTTTCATTAGAGTCAAGCATTTGCAAGTTGAGAATAGAGTTATAAACTTTCCAACCATAATTATCTTTACTCTCTTGCTTTAATTCGGCATAGCTAACTGCTGGGTGTATATGGTCTTTATGAAAATTATTATTCTTATAGTCCAAGTCAGGATATAACATCGCTAATATAGAGAAGCTATACCTATCATCTTTTTGTGATGTCAGTAACTCTGCAATATAACCCTCTCCCAGATCATTAATTTCTTTGATTTCGGAGTTAAGCTCTTTACGAGGGAAACTATCTATTTTCATCAAAAAACTAGATTCTATATCACTTGTAAATGCTTTTCTTGATTGATTTAACACAGTATCAGCACTTCCACCAAAAGTTTTTCTTAGTAAAACAGAGAATAACCATTTTCTTATTTCATTTCTATCTTCTTTATAACAAGTTTTTGTCGCAAAATCAATAAAGATTTTTTTGTGATACACATAATACAAAATTGGTAGAGTTGCATTGTATGACGTTAGCGTATAGTCAACTAATCCAAATGATTTAAATAAGTCAAACATGCTTAAAATAGAATTTCTAATTTGTTCCCAATTTGCTTCAATTTTTTCGATGAATCCATTATTAAAGTTAATTATTCTGGAATGAACATCTTTGTGATATAAGTACAAGAAAGATTTAAGAATAAAATCTTTTGAAATATTAAATCCTTTGCTTTGAATGTTATCAACAAGTGTATTAATTTCAGTTCGAGCATCTTTTGTTTTCCAATTTGCAACAGCAATGGACATTAGAATATCAGAAAAACTTAAATGTGTTCCTCCTGAGTTGATTCTGACAAATATATTTACTGCCTTGTCTGGCTTCTGGTCATCTTCTTCATAGAAGTTGATATTCGAATCTGTATGAATTACTCGGTCTAATCGTTTAAGCATTTTTTTAGACTCTTTTCCAAGAGCATTGTCTTCTGAAAAATCATCTAAATCATACTCATCTTGATGTAATGACAATATTTTACCAACTCTAAACCATTTGAAGCCTTCGTTATCTGTAAACAAATCTTTTTCTTCTGATGCACTTTTATTAATGAATGAAAAAATGTATTCCTTATCGCTCTCTTCTTCTGAATAGGTTTTAGTTATATTTAAATACAAATGCCTTGTCGGAAAGCTCCATTCACTATACTCCCAAGAGCGTCTATGTTCTTTGTAGGCATAACTACCACATAAGCCAATATACAATGCGGTTAATCTTTGTTGCCCATCAAGAATTGCATGAAAATCATTAATTTGATCTGTTTTTATTAATTCATTATGCGTTTTGTGTTGCTGAACGAAATCCGTGATAAATTGATAAAAACGAAAGGCTGTTTTAGTTTCGCCTTTTACTTTCCAAAAAAGCATTGAACTAATAGGATATCCTTTCATAAGAGAATCAAATAACTTTTCTATTTGTGCTGGCGACCAAACAAATTCTCTTTGAAATGCTGGTAATAAATATTCTGTTTTACGAATGCTGTCTATTGCGTGATAGATTGTAATTGGTGATTGAAATCCTGCCATTTTTGTTTATGTTTTAGAAATAACTAAAACAATTCTCCTTTATAAAATACTATTTTCTACAAAATAGCGTACTAAGTATAGAGGGCATTTTTTATGCTGTCAAGTAAAAAACCTTTGCTATCAAAACCTCTGCGAGATTTTGCTGTTCTTCTGTGTTGATAGTGCGAGTTAGAAAACCTTGTCGCTTGACTTTTTTCCCCTGTTGTGCAATAATGCAAAAAAACAAAGACGTCTTCAAATATTTTATTTATCAAAATTATCTTGTGTAAAGGGTTTAAATCCTATTTAATAATTTTAGATGATGGCTATTTGAAGGCGTTTTTTATTTGAAATGAATTATAAAGGAAGTTTTAGTGTTATTAGAAGGTGAAGTACGCATTCCATCTGGCTGTGCCATTTCGGGAATGTTTTCAAAATCAGGGGAACGATTTAGCGGCCAAACAATTATCGACTCTATTTCCATCATGCGAGACCGAAGCAATGGACTCGGAGGCGGATTTGCCGCGTATGGAATTTATCCTGAGTACAAAGAATATTACGCGTTCCATGTTTTTTACAATGACAACGAAGCAAAAAAAACCTGTGAAGAATTTTTAGACAAGCATTTTGATATTATCAATTTGTCAAAAATCCCTACCCGAAAAATGCCAGAAATTACGGACGCTCCACTCATTTGGCGATATTTTGTAACTCCGCTAAAAACAAAGCTTGCCTCAAGTCAACTCGACGAAAAAGAATACGTTGTTCGCCGTGTTTTCGAAGTGAATACGCATATTAAAGGATCGTATATTTTTTCGAGTGGCAAAAATATGGGATCGTTCAAAGCGGTGGGCTTTCCTGAAGACGTGGGGCGATTTTACAAGCTTGAAGAATATGAGGGCTATTGTTTTACCGCACACGGACGATATCCGACAAACACGCCGGGCTGGTGGGGTGGTGCTCATCCCTTTGGCTTAATTGATTATACCGTCGTTCACAATGGAGAGATTTCTTCGTATGACGCAAATCGCCGTGCTATCGAGATGTATGGCTACACTTGCACCCTACAAACAGATACCGAGGTCATCACGTATATTGTTGACTATTTGAATCGAAAGCAAGGACTTTCCTATAAAGAAATTGCAAGCGTTGTGGCAGCTCCCTTTTGGCAAACAATTTCACGCATGAATGCTAACGAAAAAAAAGAAGCCGAATATCTTCGCTACACCTTTGCCGATCAATTAATTACAGGCCCTTTTTCTATTCTTGTAGGATTTGAGGGCGGTCTAATGGCTTTAAATGATCGCTTAAAATTGCGCTCGATGGTCTGCGGCGAAAAAGGCGATATGTTTTATGTTGCCAGCGAAGAAAGTGCCATTCGCGTTATGTCGCCAGAACTCGACAAAGTATGGTCTCCCAAAGGCGGCGAGGCTGTCGTCGTTACCTTAAAAGGAGAAGTAAATGAAAATTGAATATATCCCTGCTGAATATGAAGTTGTGCGAAACAAAGAACGCTGTATCCAGTGTCGTATTTGCGAAAAAGAGTGTGCAAATGAAGTGCATTCCTTTGATACAAAAAATAAAACAATGAAAGCTGACGAGCGAAAATGTGTAAACTGCCATCGCTGTGTTGCAACATGCCCGACCAACGCACTCAAAATTATTAAGTCTGATAATACATTTAAACATAACGATAATTGGTCAACAAAAACAATCACTGAAATTTATCGCCAAGCAGGCAGTGCAGGAATTTTATTATCAAGCATGGGGAACCCTGAAAAATATCCCATTTACTTTGATAAAATGCTTTTAAATGCCTCGCAAGTTACGAATCCTTCGATAGATCCTTTGCGTGAACCGATGGAAACTCGCGTGCATCTTGGGCAAAAACCTGCAAAAATTGAACGCGATAAAAAAGGTCGCATTATTGATAATCGCTCTCCGCATTTAAAATTAAAACTTCCAATCCTTTTTGGTGGAATGAGTTACGGCTCGTTGAATATACATGCCCATGAAACGCTCGCTCGGGCGGCACAGGAGCTCGGCACTTTTTACAACACGGGAGAGGGCGGATTGCATGAGGATTTTTACCAATTTGGAAAAAACACAATTGTGCAAGTTGCCTCTGGTCGCTTTGGTGTTCACTCCGAGTACTTAAAAGCGGGCTGTGCAATCGAAATTAAAATGGGACAGGGTGCAAAACCCGGCATTGGCGGCCATCTTCCTGGAGCAAAAATTGTTGGTGACGTTTCTCGCACACGAATGATTCCCGAAGGAAGCGACGCGATCTCCCCTGCGCCTCATCACGATATCTATTCAATAGAAGATTTACGCCAATTAATTTTTTCACTCAAAGAGGCGACAGACTATCAAAAGCCCGTAATTGTAAAAATCGCTGCCGTGCATAATATTTCTGCCATTGCTTCAGGAATTGCTCAAAGTGGTGCGGATATCATTGCCATTGATGGATTTCGTGGGGGAACGGGTGCAGCTCCAACACGGATTCGTGACACCGTTGGCATTCCGATTGAGCTTGCCCTTGCGGCTGTTGATCAGCGATTGCGAGACGAGGGGATTCGCAATAGCGTTTCACTCATTGTAGGCGGCGGAATTCGCAGCAGCACCGATGTTTTCAAATCAATCGCACTGGGAGCCGATGCCTGCTATGTGGGAACGGCGGCACTCATTGCAATGGGCTGCCACTTGTGTCGCTCATGCCATGCAGGAAAATGCAATTGGGGAATTGCAACGCAACGCCCAGAATTAATCGCTCGGCTCAACCCCGATGTTGAATACAAGCGGGTGGTCAATTTATTTACGGCATGGGATCATGAAATTCAAGAACTCATGGGAGCGATGGGCATTAACTCAATTGAAAGCTTAAAAGGAAATCGCTTAATGTTGCGTGGGATTGGGCTTAATGAAAAAGAGCTTGCAATTTTGGGAATAAAGCACGCAGGCGAATAAAGACTGAAGGAGTTTAGATGACAAATCATACAATTGATGCAAGCGGTTTGCATTTTAAGGATTTAAATAGCCACATAAAAAATCACTCTCTGGCAGGAGAAAAAATAGTGATTACTAATTGCCTTGGTCATCGCTATATTGGAAGCGGCTTAAGTGATTGCCAAATTGAAATTAATGGAACACCTGGGAATGCTCTTGCGGCGTACATGAATGGTGCAGAAATTTTAGTCAACGGCAATGTTCAAGACGCGGTGGGCGACACCATGAATGATGGCAAAATTGTTGTGCACGGTGGATCTGGGGACGCACTCGGCTATGCAATGCGAGGCGGAAAAATTTTTATCAAAAATAATTCAGGCTATCGAACTGGCATTCACATGAAAGAATACAACAAAAAAATCCCTGTTATTATCATTGGAGGAACGGCGGGAAGCTTTTTGGGCGAATATCAAGCAGGCGGAATAATTGCGGTGCTTAACTTGCATAACGAAAAAAACGACACCGCTTGCCCATACGGCACAGGCACTGGATTACACGGCGGAAAAATATTTTTTAGAACAAATAAAGAGCCAGAATATTTGCCAAAACAAGTGCTTTGCTCTCGTGCAAGTGATGATGATTTACGTGATTTAAGCCCGCATCTTCGTGAATATTCAGAATGCTTCAGCCTTAATTTTGACACATTGATAAAAGATTCATTTTATGTACTAAAACCCAACGCAAAAAATCCCTACAAACAAATGTACGTTAGCAATTAGATTTTTTGATTGAGATATTACGCAGATAAAAAATTACACTCAAAATAAAAAAAATCTTTTTGCAAAATAAACTAATCGTACCAATAAAACTAAGGGAAGTTTTAAAAAAATAAATTTGCTCACTTTACATAATGATTTATTTTGTGATAAACTAATGCTAAAGAAGTGTTTTATAATAGATCATGCTAAATCACTGATTTACAAAACGTGTGCTCTTAAAGAGAAAAATTATCTAATAAAGTAACATACAGTGCGAATGCTTCATTATAGAGTACTGTTTAAAATATTTTTATTAAAATTGAATAAGGAAATACGATTTTATGCTTGTGTTTCGAATAAGTGGGAGAAAAATATGTTTGAAGTGATAAAAAGCGGTGGATTGTTGATGATTCCAATTTTTTTATGTGCGATTATTGCAACGTTCATCGTTTTTGAAAGGCTTTTTTATTTTAAAATCAACAAACGAAAGAATGATTTTCTTTTTGAAAATATTGACGTGCCAATTAAAAATCGTGAATTCGACCAAGCAATTGATTTATGCAACAGTGCACAAACTCCAACCGCACAGTTAATTAAAAAAGCTTTATTGTTTAGAAATTATCCAAACGCAGATATTCGTGAAGCCGTAGAAAATGAAGGAAAGCGGTTACTTCCTGCTCTTGAACGATTTGTCTCTCCTTTAGGAACGATTGCTCATATCTCTACGTTATTAGGACTTTTAGGGACTGTTTTAGGCAACATTCAAGCTTTCGGCGTTCTAGGCTCTACGGGAACGATGGCAAATCCTGCACTTTTAGCAAGCTCCATTGCACAAGCCTTAATAACGACCGCAGCGGGACTTTTTGTTTCCAGTCCTTCGCTAATATTTTACAATCATCTTGTTTCAAAAATGAATACAGAAATTTTGACGATGGAAGCCGCCGTCAATGAAATTATTATTCGCCTC
>JBOFTD010000073.1:0-5378 GCA_051651885.1 Treponemataceae bacterium | reverse complement strand
AAAGATTTTTTTTTCTCTATAGTATTTTGTATGGATTTATCAACATTGTACGGCAATAATGTTCCCGATGCTATTACGAAAAAGGCAGAAAAACGCTTTCAAAAATATGCTAAAAAATTTAATTATAAAAAAGATTTTTTTCCACAGCTTAAGGCATATAATTTTGGATCAGGTTTTAGCGATTTTAATATAAAGACTGTCTTAGATCAAAAACTCAATCCTGATCTTGCTCGTGATATTACAAACGATAAATCTTTGATGATTGGAACAATTCGAATGGGCTTTGGACATTGTCGTATTGCCATAGCACTTGCCTCAGCTGCACAATCTTTGGACTACACTCCATACTGGATGGATTTACTTTCTTTTCCAGACACTGCTGGTAGTCAAGCTATTAAACATGTTGAAAAATTTTACAATATTGGTTCCCGCCTTTCGCAGTGTTCAAAACTGTTCAATAAATATATTTGGGATTATTTTACCTCTGATGCAGGGCGGCGTCTGACTTTTACAGTACAAGAGCGCTCGCTCGCTCGCATTTATGCTCCTCTTTTTACAACGCTTCAGAAAGACATTCCTTTTTTATCCACACATCCTTGGGTTGGACACGGAGCTGTTGCAAGTGGCATGAATCGTGTAATTACTGTTGTGCCTGATAATTATCCGCTTGCCTTTCATGTTGTACCGGGAAGCATTCATGCGGTTCAATCTCCTTCAGCATACATGGGTTATCGTGCCTTTTTATCGATGGGAACAACGATGAAGCTGGACCACTGTTTACCACAAGATGCTATTTTTGAATGCGGGCACTTTGTTGATCATGAAATTGTTGCTAATATAGAAGCTGACTGTGAAAATCGTTTGCGGCGAATTAAAAATAAGGAAAATCGTCGTTTTCTATTAACTATGGGCGGAGCTGGAGCACAAGTTCAACGTTTTGCAGATATTTTACATCATACAAACAGTGCAATTGAACAGCAAAAAGTATCTTATTTTATTAATATGGGCGATCATAAAGGACGCTGGGCAGAATTGAAAAAAATCCTCGATCAGCGTGCTATTAATTATACTCTCCACACAGATTGGCAAAAAACTCGATTGTTTATAAAAGAGCACGAAACAAAGCGAGTCTCTGGCATACATATTTTTTTGCATGACAGTTTTTATGCTGCTGTTTACACAACTAATTTACTCATGCGAATTAGCGATCTGATGGTTACTAAACCAAGTGAACTTTCATTTTATCCTATTCCCAAACTTTTTATTCAGCGTGTGGGCAAGCACGAAGCATGGGGAGCAATTCGGGGATCAGAAATTGGCGATGGCACTATAGAAACAGCTACACTTACAGGACTTTATCGTTCATTAAATTTACTTATTTATGAAAATGATCTTTTGGAAATGTATTGCAAGCATATTGTACAGAATAAAAAATGTGGCATCTATGACGGAGCATATAATGCCGTTAAAAAAGCAATTAATTTTTTATAGAAAAAAAACCATTTTATATCAAAGCAATTACGCCGTGATTTTACCTTTATACAGAAAAATCCCTTTTTTTTTATGGGTAAATGTGCTATATTTTTTGTATGCGACCGTTCAAAGTAGTATCACCGTACCAGCCCGCAGGAGATCAGCCTACCGCTATTAATTCTTTGATAGAAGGATTTTTGCGTGGCGATAAATATCAAACCCTCAAAGGCGTTACAGGCTCTGGCAAAACCTTTACTATGGCAAAGATTATTGAAGCAATTCAAAAACCCACGCTGATTATAAGCCATAATAAAACCTTGTCGGCACAGCTTTACCGCGAGTTTAAAAGCTTTTTTCCTAACAATGCGGTTGAATACTTTGTCTCCTACTATGATTATTACCAGCCTGAAGCCTACGTTCCTGCACGCGATTTATATATTGAAAAAGATGCCTCAATTAATGATGAAATTGACCGCCTGCGTTTGGGAGCGACGTATAGCCTCATGGAGCGCCGTGATGTTATTGTTGTTGCCACCGTTTCTTGTATTTACGGCTTGGGAATGCCCGAAATGTATCATGATATGCGGATTCACTTTGAGCGGGGGGAAAATCTTTCTCCGAGCAAATTTGCCCAGCTGTTAATCAATTTGCAGTATGAGAGAAATGATGCGATTTTGGAGCGGGGACGCTTTCGCATTCGAGGCGACGTTTTGGAGGTTTTTCCCGCTTACATGGAAGAGGCGTATCGCATTGAGCTTGACTGGGAAGAGATTGTACGTATTCGGCGTTTTAATCCTGTCTCTGGTGAGATTTCTGAGGAGCTTGATGAGACAACGATTTATCCTGCAAAGCACTTTGTTGTTCCGCAGGACATGTTGCAAATTGCAACCGAGCGTATTCGCTTAGAGCTTGAAGAACGCCTTTCCTTTTTAGAGAGCACAGGGAAGGGCTTTGAAGCACAGAGACTTAAAACACGCGTCAATTATGACCTTGAAATGATTAATGAAATGGGGTATTGCTCAGGAATCGAAAACTACTCAGCGCCTATCGCCAACCGAAAAAAAGGCGAGCCACCTGCAACCTTGTTGCACTATTTTCCCAAAGATTTTTGCTGCATGATTGATGAATCGCACGTTACGGTTTCGCAAATTGGTGCAATGTATGAAGGTGATCGCAGCCGCAAGCAAAACCTCATTGATTTTGGCTTTCGACTTCCCTCCGCACTCGATAATCGGCCGCTAAAATTTGGCGAGTTTGAAACACTGTTGAATCAAACTATTTTTGTTTCGGCAACACCGCGAGAAAATGAGGTGCAAAAAAGCTCTCAGATTGTTGAGCAGCTCATTCGTCCCACAGGATTGCTTGATCCGCTTGTTGAAGTTCGCCCCTCTGAAGGGCAGATTGAAGACATTTATAAAGAGATAAAAGAACGAATTCGTCAAAATGAGCGCTGTCTTCTTTTAACGCTGACAAAAAAAATGGCTGAGGATTTGACCGATTATTTGACAGGGCTTGACTTAAAGGTTAAGTATATCCACAGCGAAATTGAAACCATTGAGCGAGTAGAAATCCTTAAAGGATTGCGAACTGGTGAGTTTGATGTTTTGATTGGCATTAATCTTTTGCGTGAAGGAATTGATTTGCCAGAAGTGTCTTTTATTGCAATCCTAGATGCTGATAAAATCGGATTTTTGCGCTCTGCAACCAGCCTTATTCAGATTATTGGGCGTGCCGCACGTAATCAAAACGGAAAAGTTGTCATGTATGCGGATAAAATAAGCCCTGCCATGAAAGACTCGATTGCAGAAACAGAGCATCGCAGAGCCGTTCAAATTGCCTACAATGAAGAGCACGGCATTACTCCTACAACGGTCAATAAAGCAATTGAGGATATTTTGGTTCGCCAAAGTGAAGAGAAAAAAGAGGCGGTACGCATTGAAACGCAAAGTCTTAAAAATAGCTTTAACTTGTTTATTCCAAAGCAACGCAATAAGCTTTTAGCTGCCCTCAAAAAACAAATGACCGAGCATGCAGAGCTTTTGCAATATGAGCAAGCTGCCGCCATTCGTGATGAAATTGAAGAAATTAAAAAGCAATTTGGCAGTGAAAAAAAGTAACAATCCCCTTTATGTAAAGGCGCACGAGCAGTAAAGCTTGTAAAAGAATTAAAAAGTAAAATTAAAATAAAAAAAAGCACGTTACCTGTTGTTATGGTAAACGTGCCTTTTTTTATAGTTCTTTATTTTTCTCCGTTATACGGTTTTCTCCGCCATGTAAGGTTGCTTGGTTTCTCGTCGAAGAAGCCGTGGAATTTCTCTTTTATAACTATCCCTACAAAATTATCGTTTGGATTTGTTGGCATAATTCTAATAGTATGTGGTATCTCTACAATAGAAGAATGTTTTTTGTATCCATTTAAAATACCAACTTCACGTACGGGATGCACTTTATTTTGATCATTAAAATCTACTACTAAACCATTTTCGACCTCTATTTTACTCTGCCATATCCAAACAGACCTGGTAGTCACAGTTCCTGTTAATCCCTTAGTAACGAGCACATTTTTACAGTCATTATCAGTAAGATAACCAGCAGGTGTCCATAAGTTTATATCAAGTGTAGGGTAGCGTTCTTTAAACAAATTATGCTGATAATTTAGCTCCTCTTTTGAACCATTTTTAAACGGCCTCTTTAGCTCCGGTACTTTATTGACAATAATACCTTTAATACTTTCCTCATACGAAGTTGTTGTTTCATAATACAAATATACTCTTGGAGGAATATCCTTACTCAGAATGTTGTCTTCTTCTATCCCTCCTCTGAAAGAAAGATAATCGGCATTTTCAGACTTTTCCCCTATAACAACAAAATTAGAATGTTTAAGTTTCTCACCAATTAATCTTCTAACCTCTTCCAGTGTTTTAAGTTTATTTTTAGAATAATACATTCCTATATTTTTTACATAGGTTCGTAATACAAGAGATTCATAATATAATCGTGCTTCTTTCAACCGTTTTTTATATTCAGCTTCGATAGCAGCTTGCCTTTCTTTATTTTCTACAAAAAGCCATATTCCTGTTTTGGTATTTTCTTCTCTTAACAGATCTCGAGAGTCTATAAATGTTTCCCCGCTAGGTGATCCTTTTTGCAAAGAGTCATAAACAAGAGAGGCATAAGGTAAGCTCTGTTGATAATATATCTCTCTTTCCTTATCATCTTTGAGGAAAGAAAACTTTATCTTGCTACTGTTTGTTGCAATACTCGTATGTTCTCGACGGTTTGACAGCACATAATCGGTTGTATAATCAAGCAATGTATCAATATTTTGTGCTGGTGCTTCCCAACTTACTTGTGCTCGAGTGCCTAAGCTAATATCTATTAAAACATGAGTACCGTAAAGATCAATTATATCCGCGGCGGTAAAAGAATCATCGTTAATTGCATCTATAAAATCATTGGTAAGATATTTTTTTAATTCCTCTACAGAAGTATTTTCAAATCGCTCCTTTGCTGATTCTATATTAAAATAAGTACTTCCATAAGCGGTTGTGTCAAGTGTCTTATAATTTATATCAAAAAGACTTTTTAAATCTTGTTTAAATATTCCTTTATCCGTCGATATTCCCATCTCTTTCGATACTTCTTCTGTATACTCAAGTACATCACCGCCAGCACGGCGAACCCAAGTTTTCTTATTGCTATCTATTTTTTCTATTTTTTTCCCTTCATTTAAAAATTTATACACATCTATTACAGGAAAAAACTCAATATCACTGGGGTTAAAGTAGCGAGATTCTATCACATCATAGCCATACCCAAGATACCCCGAGTCATCACGATTTACTCGTGTTCTAAACTCAACCTTTTGCCCTTGTGTTTTATCTGCTTCTTCGCCATTCCAAACG
>JBOFTD010000072.1:0-16655 GCA_051651885.1 Treponemataceae bacterium | reverse complement strand
TCCAACAAGCTCGCGAACAAACGAAATACCAACCAAAACCCACGTATAGCCAATGCCCATTCCTAATGAGTCTAAAATACTGATTGGAATGCTTTGCTTTGAGGCAAAAGATTCAACTCGTCCCATAATGATACAGTTTACAACGATCAATGGAATGAAAACACCGAGCGACTTTGACAAAGAAGGAAGGTAGGCTTGCATCAAAAGATCGACAATCGTTGTAAAAGACGCAATGACAATGATAAAAATTGGAATACGAACGCCGCTTGGTATAATTTTTTTACACAAGCTGATGATAATTTCGCTCATCACAATGACAAAAATCATTGCAGCCCCCATCCCCAAGCCATTCATAACCTTGCCCGTTACTGCAAGAGCCGAGCACAATCCAATCATCAAGGCAACAAGAGGATTTTCTCGTACTATTCCATTGCTAAAAATTCTTAATTTACTTTGCATGAAAACCCCTATTTATTTAATTGATAATTTTCTGAACCAGCAGGAGCTGGATCGCCATCATAATTTTGTGCAAGATAATCAGCTGCAGCATAACCGCCAATTTTTACAAAATCCGCTAATGACTGAGAGCTTGATGTTGCGTGACTTACCGCATCAACATTTTCCCCAATGATAAAAAGATCATCTACTGATTTTCCTGTAAACTGATTATAAAACGCACTACTTAAAGCTTTTAAACCATTATTGCTTTCATTCTCAGAGGCATTTCCAACACTCGTTACGCGAGAGCCCACAATTTTACGATTCAAATCAACAACTGTAATCATTGTTCCATAATCATAACTGGCATCAGGAAGCCCTGCAAGTTCAACAGCCGCCGCGGCAATTTTTCCGTCAAGTTCAACGGTGTAAACGCCAAGAATTGTTTTATCCTTAACAGGAATTGATGTTACTTTTTTAGTAACGTTTTTAATCGACGCTGAGGAAACCACATCCGCTCCGTAAATATCTGCAAAAGCTTGCTCGACCGTATAAATATCGTAGCCTGTGTCCACAGGAACAAAGGCAGTTCCCGCTTCAGCACCAAAACGCTTTGCAAGCAATTCGCCTGCAGCATAGACAGAAGCCTTCATCAAAAGAGCCAAAGCCTTTGATGTAATTGTTGCTCCAGAAATTGCCACAAGATCACTTCCAAGTTCAAACGCATCTTCAGCTGACTTACCGTTATACTGATCCATGTAATTGTTTTCACGAGCTTTTTGCCCAAACCCTGGAGTATCACTTAGCTCAAGAAAGGTGTTTCCAATAATATTTTTATTCATATCAACCGCGACAAGCACAACTGCTTTTTCGTATGTTGGAGCAAACATTTGCACAACGCTTCCAATTACTTCATCATTGCTTTTTGCAACATAAATGCCCTCAATTTTTGCAGGAGCAATATTATCCACCGTAAAATCGGTTATAGCCTCAAAAGAATCAGCTTGCGGAAAAACAACGCTCATCCCAGCATTTGCTTCGGCTGCTTTATTTGCCGCAATCGCAGGAGCCGTTGCATTATTTACAAGAGCAAGTGCAACACAGGCAACAACAGCAAAGGCCGCTAAAACACTGCCGAGTTTTAAAATTTCTTTCATTTTGAACCTTCCTTTTTAGGTTTTACAAAGCCGTATTTTTTAGGAATAATTCTATTCAAAAAGGGCGTAACCGAATTCATAATTAAAATACTGAACATAACGCCTTCTGGATATGAGCTGAATTGGCGAATAAGCCACGTGATAAGTCCACAGCAAAAACCAAAAACAAGCCGTCCCCCTGCGGTTACAGGAGCCGTTGCATAATCAGTTGTCATAAAAACAGCCCCAAATAAAAGACCGCCTGATAAAACTGAAAAAATAGCATTCCCAGAAAATAAGCCACTGTCGCCACCGAAAATCCATGTGAACAAAGCACAACTTGCAACCATTGCAACAGGTGCCCTCCAATCAATGATTTTTACGGCAAGTAAAAAAACAAATCCAATCAGAATGAACAAAATATTTGTTTCCCCAATTGCTCCACCACGATTTCCTAAAAACATGTTTAAAAAATCAACGGCAGTTCCTTGTGCAACGGATGCAGAAGAAACAATGCTCAAGTCCGAAGCGGCAATCGCCAAAGGAGTTGCCCCTGTAATGGTATCATACGGCAAAAGCCATGTGCCCATCACTAAGGGAAAACTGACAAACAAAAATGCTCGGCCAGTTAATGCGGGATTAAAAACATTCATTCCTAAGCCGCCAAAAAATTCTTTTGCAACAACAACGGCAAAAAAAGATCCTAAAATAGTCATCCAAACAGGAGTTGTTGGTGGTAAAACGAGGGCAAGCAAAATTCCTGTTACAATAGAAGAAAAATCCATTGTTCGATTTGATAATTGTAAAATTTTTCTAAATATAAACTCAAAGAAAAAACAGGAGATAACCGCAACGACAATTGTTGTCAATGCAGGAAGTCCAAAGTAGACAAAACCTGAAACACAAAGTGGTAACAGAGCAATAATCACTGCAAGCATTGTTTTTTGCGTGTCGAGCTTTGCACTAAAATGCGGACTTGACGAGAGATAAATCTCATTTTTATCGGATGGAGCACCCACTATTTGCCTCCTTTTTGTAATTCAATTTTTTTAGCTTCTGCTTCACGAAAAAGCTGCTTTCCAATTCTAAAGCGTTGTACCAACTTGATTTTACCAGGGCAAACATAGGCACAAATACCGCACTCAATACAATCCATGAGACCGTATTTTTTTGCTGCATCCAAGTCTTTTCCGTTAATGGCACGTGACATCATAACAGGAACCAAACGGCAGCTACAAACGCTAATGCAGCGACCACAGCCAATACACGCATACTCTCTAAGCAAAGAAGCTTCTTTGTCTGTTAGAAAAAGCACGCCTGAGGTATTTTTTTGCACAGGGAAGTTTGCATTTTGCATGGCAAAACCCATCATTGGGCCGCCTGAAATAATTTTTACAATGCCACTATTTAAAGTGATATTGGTAGGAATTAAATCACCGACAGAAGTTCCAATCGGAACGCAAATATTTTTTGGTGTTTCACACGCTCCACCAGAAATAGTTAAACCACGTTCAATTAAAGGCTTGCCTTCTCTAAAAGCCTCAGAGATTGCACAAAGCGTTCCAACGTTTTGAATAACACAGCCAGCGTCGGCAGGAAGTCCGCCTGAGGGTACTTCGCGGTTAACGACTGCGTCAACAAGCATTTTCTCTCCACCTTGAGGGTACTTTGTTTGCATAACCGCAACACGAATCCCCGCATGGCCAGATTTTTTAATCGCTTGTTCAAGATTTGGCACTATGTAAGCCTTGTTTTCTTCGAGTGCAATAATGCCTTCAGGAGCGTTGACAATTTTCATTTCAATTGCCAAACCGTCCACCAGTTTATCCGCATTTTCAAGCATTGTTCGTTCATCT
This sequence comes from Treponemataceae bacterium, assembly GCA_051651885.1. Taxonomy (GTDB): domain Bacteria; phylum Spirochaetota; class Spirochaetia; order Treponematales; family Treponemataceae; genus JBOFSR01. The sequence continues at coordinate 13,225 of JBOFTD010000072.1, read as the reverse complement.
ATTGTTAAATACGGTTCACATTCAGCACCATTTGCAAGCACATAATCAATTTTCTTGCCAGCAGGAGGCTTTAACTTAACGTGAGTAGGAAAAGACGCCCCACCCATTCCCGTAATTCCAGCTTCCCGAATGCGTTCGAGGGCTTGCTCAGTTGAACAAGTAAAGGGATCAAGAATAGGCATAAAATCTGTACGATCAGAATCATCGCCTTCAATAATAATGCACGGAACTTCAATATTTCCTGTAACAACACGCATTTCAATCTTTTTCACCGTCCCTGCAATTGATGCATGAACAGGAGCAGACATAAAAGCATCTGTTTGTGCAATTTTTTGTCCACGAGCAACAGAATCGCCCACAGCAACAAGAGGCTTGTTTGGTGCACCACCTTGAGTAACAGGAATTGCAACTGTCTTTGTAAAGGGAATAATCTTTTCAATAGCACAGTTTTGCGATAACTCCTTTTTCTCTGGAGGATGAATACCGCCTTTAAAAGTATATGTTTTCATAAAAAAATTATATAAAACTTTATCAACTTGGTCAACAAAGTTTTTAAGAAGACATTTGAAATGTGCATAAAAATAACAAGATTATTTTACCACTCGCCCTTTCCACATGAATCCGCGTTTTGAGTGCTGTCGAAAGGCCGAAATAATTGCAATAAAAATCAAATTTAAAAAGAGAATTGGGTACAAAAAAGGAATGTACCATTGAATGCGTCGACTAATACAAATGACAAGCCATGTGAGCATATAAAAAAGACTTGCAAGCAGTAAATAATTGCCTTGAGTGTATCCGTTGTAAGCAAAAAAAATCCCGAATGGAAGCGGTAAAAGTAAAAAAAATAAAACGCCCAATATTACAAGGCTGACAAGAAAAATATTGTTGCCAAAAAAATCTGCAATATTTTTGCTCACACCATTAAGCGATTCTTTATAGGACGAGTACATTCGACACGCGACGACTTTTTTTGCGTCAAGAAAAAATGTTTTAAACGCAAATTTCCGCATCATTCGAGCAAGATAAATATCATCGCTTGTCTGGTTTTTTACCGATTCATAGCCGCCAATTTTTTTTAAGCTATCGGCACGCAAGACAATAAATTGGCCAATTGCCGCCGCCAATGCGTACGACTTTATCCGTCGACTCAGAAAAATAGGAAGAGCAAAGCCCGTTAAAATAAAAATTAGGGGAACGGTCAACTTTTCACCAAAGGAGCGTAAATCTTGCCTTACATAGCCTGAAACCATGTCTGCATTATTTGAAAGAATATTCGTTACTGCCCAAGAGACAGAATCATACGAGTGAACGGTGTCCGCATCAGTGCAAATCAGAATATCACCTGCTGCAATTTTTGTCAGCTGAAACATCGCAAAGGGTTTTCCTTTCCAGTCGGCTTCGAGGGGAACACCTTGAGCGAGCTTTAAGTGACGCGGAAACTCCTGTTGGATTTTTTTTACAATGTCATACGTTTTATCTTCCGAATTGTCGTCAAGCACAATAACTTCGTAATTTTCATAGCTTTGATTCATCAAAGAGCGAATGCATCGTTCAATATTTTCTTGCTCATTTCGTGCAGGAATCAAAACGGAAACCGTGGGGCCGCCTTGAAACAAGGGCTTTTTTGTATGGCGCTTGATCCAAAAAATATTGAGCAGGGCAAGGAGCAAAAAATAAAGAGAAATACCAAGTGCTATTACAGAAAAAAAAGTCAAAATCATATTACTCTTTGGGTTTTATAAAGATTTTCGCAAAATCAAATAAATTCATTTTTACAGAAATTGCTCCCTCAAACCCCATTTGTGTATTTCCAATTCGATTGTCATGATTAATATGATGGACAAATCCGACTTGGGCAAAAATAGTTATGCCATCATAAATCTCATACGATCCTTGAACGCTTACAAGATTTTCATATTCTGGCGTGCCCGTTGGAGTTTTCCTCTGAGCCTCATCTTTCGAGGTCGGATAGTAATTAGGTTTTCCATCTGATCCAACAGAGTTTAGAATCGTTTTATTAATTTCGCCATGGATTTTTAATCGATACTTTAGTCCCGCAGTCCATATTCGAGGCAGAGAATAAATTGCCGTTAATTGAAAAGCGATCGTGTCAGGGCCAAAAGGAGTGCCAACCCACGCACGCAAGGCTTCCGTTGTATTAATGTAAAGCTCTTTTTTATCGGCGATGAGCGACCATTTTGGGTTTTTTGCAATATACAAATAAGGATCGGTGTGCAAAAACTCTCCATTTAATCGTAAATAGCCGTTGTTAATAGGAATCCAGCCCTCAATTCCAGCTTGCCAACCAATGCCATTTGGAATTTTTGCCGCCTCAGGGTTGTGGTCAATTTCATACTGCATTTGAAATTGATTCATCGTGAATAATCCATACAGTCGAATAAAACGCCATGGATTTACATCAAAGGTTACTGCAAAATAGCTTGTAACTCTTGAGTCTTCAGCAGGATAATCAGAACCAATATCATCATTATAATCGCCATAGCTCGCCCACGCACCAAATCCATGAAAAGCCATTATAGGATTTAAATAGCGAAACTCAAATGGAGCATTGACTAAAACGCCCTCAACGATAGCAATATTGAACCATTTGAGCGGACGAAACTCAACGTGATGCAAATAAAAATATTTATTTGTTTCAAGTTGATTAACGTATGCAGAGTATTTTATTCGCGGAGAAAAAAATGAAAGGCGCGAGGTTGTAATGTCGTTCATGTAATCCGACATAATTACCGAACCCATCTCTGATCGTCCAATATTCATTGCACCGTAACCCAGCTGAAAGTTAAAAAAACTGCCCTTTTGTGTTTGAGCTCCTGAGCTGATGTACGCAAAATGCGGAAAATTTCCATTAAGATCAATCGTTCCTGCAGGAATATTAGTGTAATTATCATGTTCGTTCATGACACTTTGGTACTGTCCAACGGCAATATCGCTTTCAAGGGTTACAAAGTCAGAAACGGAAAATAGTACAGGAAGCAACAAGGGATAATTTCGCTCTCTAAATGTGTAAAGCCACTCAATATCAGGATTTGACTTAACAAAACCTTCAATAGCAATACTTGGATCAATGCCAAAGCCAATAATCCCAGAGGAAAAGCCAAAATAATCCATTTGTAATTCAGAGACAATCCAATCATAATGATATTTTCCTGCCCTACTGAGCTTTTCATACGGCAAATCGTCTAAGTATCGTTTTATTTCGCCTGCCGTCAACGGGCCACTTGAAGCAAAGGTTGTTTCTCCTGCGTCAAAGGCAACGGCAGTCAACGCATCATAAATGGGACTTGTTGTTTTAATTATTTTTTGAGCACCGACAGGCACACTGAATTTTGTTTGTGCGACGAGAGGAAAAATCAAGAAAATAAAAAAATATTTTAGGTAAACTTTTTTTGTCATAAATTAAAACCTATGTTTGATAGCATAACGCCTCAGCAATGAATGCTAAGCGTTCTGTGCTTTTGTTACACGAATCGAGTATATGTAACAGAAGAAATAAATGCAATAAATTTATTTTGACCATGAAAAAAAACTAACAGATTGTACTAAATCGTCGTTTAAAACATTTTTAATCATGGTAAATTTTTACATACACTGAAAACAAATTAAAAAATCCTGATTTATAACTTGATCCATTATAAACATAACTATTGATATTTTTTAGTCCGCCATCGTACTCAGTTAAATGTTTGTAGCCAAGAGTGTATTCAGCTCCCACATAAAAAGGAAGGTCAACGGCTTTCATGTTATATTCAGCATTAAATGTTAGCGAGTGAATCCATTCATAGACGCCATCTTTAAGAAAATCTTTTCGAGGCATGGTAGAATATTCCCATTCTTCTTCATACGTGCTACCTGCAGCCGAAACACCGTGTCGAATCATTTTGTAGGAGACAGAGCTCGTCAAAAACCAAAAAGGGGCACTCTCAAATTTAACCTTTATTTCATCAGAGTTTGGTGGCAAATAATAGCCAATGCTTTCTCCGTGATTAAGATATTTTGTATTTACAGGATGAGAATACCACGGCACATCCGTTGGAGCGTGAGTATACATATACGGCTCAAGTTTGGTATATTGCAAAATCAGCGTGCTAAAGGGAATATTTGGCAATGCGATTTTTGCACCCGCTTGCAAGGCAAAAATATTTCGTGGAGCATGTAAAAAATCCTCAACCTCAAAGCTTATTTCGTTCAAAAAGAAGCTAAAATACAGGCGTGCGTACTTTGGAATATTTACCCCAAGATTAAGCCCAATTTGCATATTATCAAAATCGCCAATCATATTTTGGTAGAAAAACATAAACATTCCAGGATTTAGATAGCCAAATTCTGCACGTTTTGCCCACACGGCAGAAGAAGTAATGCCCAAGTGAACCCATTTACCAATATAAAAATCAAAAGAGGCGGCACTGTAATTATTTTGAAAAGCCCACGCATCTTGCTTTATGTCATTGTCACGACGAAACTCCGTTGTTCCCGTTATAAAAGAAAGATTAAACCAGTTTACAGGATTTAAGTGAAAATCCACGGCCATAAAAGGACGAGCCGTTTCTGAAAGCATTAAATTGCCATCAGCAAAACCCCAGTCTCGACGAGTGCGCGAAAAATTAAGCCCAAATTTATTATCCCACAGTGAGAGCGAAAACTCTGGCTTAAATTGTGCGGCAAAGGCTGCATCGCTTCCAAGTCCAATAAAATTAAAGCCCTTCAGCGTATAACGATATCCGTCCCACGACTGCGTAAATGTATGTGGTGAATATGTTTTAAGGTCAGTTTTAGTAACACCCAAAGATCCATTTATATTGTAGGAAAAATAATCAGACAAATCGCCACGCAAATACAGCAAAAGCCAAATCTCTGTGGAAAGGGCAAAATCATTAAAATTAACGCCAGCACTTATGTCAAACATTCCGCCAACTTCAATGTTATTCAAAAACTTACGATCTTCTTTTTCAGCATTGCTATATCGATACTTACCATCTTTGTACCACACAGATTCAGTTTTTGGCTCAAAGCGAGTTATGGTATCGAGTATGAGAATTTTTTCTTGAGGAGAAAGACGCGGATTGTCTTTAATCTCGTTCAAGGCATCTAAAACAATTGAAACGGAATACGGTTTTTTGCCAGAAAGATGCGAAACATAATTTTTTATAAGTGCATTATCAAGAATCTGATACACAGGATCGCTCAATGGTACAGAAAGATGCTGTTGAGCAAAAGTAAATGTACTACCCAAAACTAAAATTAATATAACAAATATTTTTTTCATCATTTAATTACTGTATATAAATCTTTATTTAAAGTAAAGGCGTTCTAAAATCAATACAAGGCATTTTTCCTTATGGATGATTTTTGAAAAATCTGCGAATTTCTCGATGAGAAATAATTTATTCTTTTTGAAGAAAATCGCAATACGCTATTTTTTTGCTGGTAGGCGATATACTTGTATATTTTCAGTTGAGTCTTTATACACAAGGGTATATCTATCCTTGAACGCTTGCTCGTCAATATTTTTAAAAGTATTTCGCTCGTGATCGCTAATAACAACATAGTGAATGGTATTTTGTGCTAAAAAGTTTTCGTGCGATTGTATATTTTCGTAAAATTCTCTTTGTGCATTTTTTGCATTTTGGTATTGCACTCCGTGGAAAAATAAAAAGGCATCGGCTCCGCAGAAAATGCTTCGTCCCGTGAAGGATGCAATTTCATTGTTGTGTCGATTATTTGTCATAATAACTGCATTAATCGGCGTTGTATCTTCTATAAATTGTGCGAGTGCAACCTGTCCTTTGGAATAAAGCGTATATTTTGAAATGGCTTCGCGCTGCATTGTAAGAATTGCAGAAAAGGTAAACAAAAACAGTACTATTACGGTGCTGACAAATTTTAAAAACGAAGGATTTATTTTTTGATACAATTCTACAATAAATCGTGCGATTACTATGCAAAAAATTAAAAAGGCGGGATAAATTAACTTATTGTTGTCATACGGATTTGGTTGGAATTGAATAAATTCTGCAAGAATCCATAAAACGACTGCAGGAAAAATAGCAAAAAGCGTATTTGTTTGTAGTTTTAGCACGGCAGGAATAAAAAGTAATCCCACAAGCCCTAGATTTTTTAAATAAAACCATAGGTAAGAATCTTTTTCATTCGCCCAGTTAAATCTTCCTTTTAAAAATTCTCCTGTTGTAGATTGTTCGAATGTCCAAAAAAGTAATTGTGGCAAGGCAAAAATAAGAATAAAACCGATGATAAGTCCCCATGACTGAAAAAAATCTTTTGCTCCACCTTTTTGAAAAACTTTAATAAGATTATAAATTCCTACAATTAAAAAAAATGTCGGTAATAATAATCCGAGTGCTATAAAAAAATGGGGTGGAATATTTTTTTTGTTAAAGCTAATAATTTCCATTACAATAAAAAAAGAAACTAATAGCACGGGCATTATTTTCATGAGTGCTGTTGCAATTGGTTTTTTATAGTCGTTATAATTAATCAGCCAGTATAAACAGCAACAGGCACAGAAAATACTTGCAACGACAAATGAATGAGTATGAATGAGCGGCATTCCAGAAATCAAAAGTGCAACAAGAAAAAAAGGTTTGATTGATTTTCCTTTTTGGAAAATTGCTTTGTAGAGCAAGCACAAAAGGGGAAAAAGCATTGCCCAGCCAAAAAGTGTTGCACGTTGTGGAAGCATCATGTCGACAATCGTATTGACAAAACGTACGTTTTTATCAATTAAGTTCGTGGGCGTTTTGTAAAAACCGCTAAAAATTTGAAAAAAGTTTTCTGGATTTGCTATGATGTTGTCAAGAAAATAAAAAAAACCGAATCCACCGTTAAAGAAAAAAAGTACGCAGGCAATAATTGGAATAGCAATTTTTGCGTTTTCATTTCGCGTGACCCACATTTTTGCTAAAAAATAAATGCCAAAGAAACACTGTAAAAATGCAATGAGCATTGGGAAAATATAGGCAAATCGCAATGATGCACCAAATAAATAAAGGCTCGAAGAAATACTGTTGCATAAAAAAGGATAGGAGAGTTTTTCGCCTGCAAAGATTGAATATTCAGGGGGGGAAAATCCTTGCTTAGCAATACTTGTAATCATTGCTAAGTGCATATTCATATCGCCATAAGTTGCTTGCCCTGTAAGAAGCTCGCCTTTGGATCCTTGAGGGAATGTATGCGTATACAAAACGTAAAAAAAATAACAAAAAAGAGGAATTGCAACAAGAAGAATAGCATAGTTTTTTAGTTGAAAACCTTCTAAAGATGCAGCTGACAGTTTTTTTTTGTCCAAATCCTTGTAAAGTCGGGGAAAAATAATGCAAAATATTGCAAAAATAATCCATATAAAAAGAGCATACATATTTGCCCGCTCGGTGAATCCAAAAAAGAAGGCAAAAAGTGCTGGCAGCCAATGTAAAGCAAAAGATCCTAAAACACTGCCGATAAGAATTTGAAAACTCAGTTTTTCTTGTGCTAAAAATCGACGAATAAAAATAAATCCACCAAATTGATAGGTAGCATAGACAATAAATGCTAGAATTTTTCCTAAAAAATGACCAGTCATTCTTCTACTATAAATCAAATTTGCATAAAATACAAGAGGGAGTTTTTTGTAGATGAGAATCACAGTTTTTTGTTTTTGTAGATTCTTATTTTGTTAAGAAAAAACCTTGTCTTTTTTAGATATATGTGTATAATTTAAGCTCATTGATTACCTTGTTTTTAAACGAATTTATTTTAAGACTGTTTGTTTTCAAACGCAGGTATTTTCTGCTTATTTATCTTTTGGGATGGAGAAATTATGAAAAAACAGATAGTATTGCTTATTGGATTTATTTTTTGTGTAAGCTTTTTAAGTGTTGGGTGTGCTCGCTCAAAAAAAACAGCACGTCCTACCATTAAGCTAATCACTGATGCATCTGGAGTTGAAAATCCTTCGCTTAATGCTTCTGCGTGGCAAGGAATTCTTTCGTTTTATGGTGATTCTTTTGATAATACGAGTAATAATGCACCATTTTATGACCTTGAAGTTTGTGACTCTCCTAATGCGTATGTTCAAGCTCTTACAGAAGCAACCGAAAAGCGATATAATATGATTTGTGTAGTGGGAGCAGCGTTTGCTGATGCACTTCATCAAGTTGCCCGCATAAATCCTGATCAAAAATATATGATAATTGATGTTGATTGGATTGATTTACCGAATGTTACAGAATTTGTTTTTGCTGAGGAAGAAGGTGCTTATCTTATTGGAGCGATTGCCGCTTTGCAATCAATTGAAGAGGGCATTGATAATCCAAGTTTTGGCTTTGTTGGAGGAAGGGTAACGCCATCGGCGACTAAATCGCATATTGGCTTTATTCAAGGTGTTTTATCGATTCTCCCTGAGGCGAGTTTTGTCGATTATTACAGTGATGATATAGAAAGTTTTTCGATTGTAAAAAGGCAAGCAAAAAGCTGGTATGATGCGGGAGTATACGCGATTTTTTCTGCCACTGGCAAAATTGGAAAGGGTGCAATTGCACAGGCTCGGGAATATCGATCACATGGACGAAAAGTTTGGGCTATTGGTACTGAGTATGATCAGCATGATGATGGGTTGCTCGGGAAAGATGCCTCTGCGGTTCTTACTTCTATGATAAAAAATGTGGATGTTGCGATCGAGTACATGCTTAAGCAGATTGAAGCAAATAGAACGCGAGGAAAAGTCGTTCGTCTTGATTTAAATTCAAAAGGACTGAGCTTTACACAGGCAAATCGTGCCCTAAAAGTAGGAATTTCAGATAAAATAAATACTATTATGGAAGACATTATTTCAGGTAAAATAACTGTTTATAGTACGTACTTAGGGGCTATGCGTGCGGGTGCTGTGCCAGAAGGTGTTTCTAGCCGCTATTAAATGAATTTTATTTTTAGTAAATTAAGGGCTGTATGTTGATCGCGTTGGTAATTGAAAGAGCTCAATTTTATTTATACAAAAATAGCTCGTGCTTTAACCCGAAAGGAATTATTTATGACTGCTGAATTATTTTTTATCACTATTGAGCTTATTTTTAATTCATTTATCGTTTTTTTCGCATTATTGGTGCGTCCTCGCACAAGAGAGTTTTCTTGGTTATGTATCATTGCCGGAATGGTATTGTTGTTTGCTCGTATTGTTTTTCAAACGCTGGTACAAATTGGCCTTATTGTTGATATAATGATTCGGGGAATTCCAGTTATCTCGTTTGGGTTTTCTCTTATTATTTCAACACTTTTTATTACGGCCTTTGTGTCAAAAATGCGTAGTAATTATCATTGATCTGTATTTGTCATGCTGTGTAAAAGCCGTATTTTATGAATAAAGAAGTTTTTTAAGCTCATCATTCCAAAATCGATCTTCTATTGAGGTATCGCCTGCAGTATGTCCAATTTTTCTATCTTTTCTGACACTTTCCCCGTGAAAGTCGCTTCCTGCTGTGGTGATAATTTGATGTTGTTTAGCAATGTTTTCTAATCGCTGACTTTCGCTAATACGAGCGGCAGGATGCCATGCTTCAAGTCCTTGAATGCCCTTTGCGACAAGCTCTGCTATGGTTGCTTCCATTTTACCCCATGAAACATAGAGCGATAAGGGATGAGCTATGATGGCAACACCGCCTGCTTTTTTGATAGCTTTAATGGCGTGCTCAAGCGGGGAGCCGTAACGCTCAACAAAATATTTGCGATTTTTGCCTAAATATAAATCAAACGCTTTTTGAGGAGTTTTTGTAATTTGTTTTTCACATAAATAGCGTGCAATATGTGGGCGCCCAATACATTCAGTGCCAGCAAGAGCCACTAGCTCGTCAAGGCGTACGTCAAGTCCATCTTTTTGCATCGTCGTAATTATTTGCTCATTGCGCTTTTTTCTTCCCTCTTGCAGTTTTTCAATAAGCTTTAAAAGATCGGTGCATTCTGTATTTATTCCATATCCAAGTAGATGAAACTCGCCTGTTTTCCATTCAATATTAAGCTCAATTCCATCAATAAAGGTGATTTCATTTTTTTGAGCTTGCTCTTTTGCCTCTTTTAGCCCAGAGAGGGTATCGTGATCGGTTAAAGACAGTACGCTAATATTTTTTTGTGCGGCGTACTGCACTAACGCACTCGGAGAAAGATCGCCATCTGACGCTGTTGAGTGTGTATGTAAATCAATCATAGAAGATCCTTAAACATTTTTGCTCCCGTAAAAATATAATTTTCTATAAACAGTGCTTTTGATCGGACTTTTTAGTTATATAATAGATTTTTTAAAATATCATATAAATTGTCTTTTGTCTATGATTTAACCGTAATCATTTTGATTCGAACTTACATTTGCAAAAAAGATTTTTGTTAAAATTTTTTAAATTACTACGCTATGATTTTTTATTTTTTTTGCATAAGTCAAAAAGTAAATATATTGCGATTAATGTGTGTAAATGAAAATTTAAAATTGAAATATGCCTTCGAAGTTACGTAAAATAATGCTCTAGCTCATTGAACAATCTCGTTTTTTTTGGTATGCTAGTAACTTAATTTGTATGTTTTGGAGAAAATTACCACAGTATGGAAGAAATAAAGACAAATGAAGGTGGAACAGTTGTTCCAATTGCGATAGAGGATGAAGTAAAGAAGGCGTATATTGACTATTCAATGTCAGTTATTGTTAGCCGTGCCTTACCTGATGTGCGAGATGGCTTAAAGCCTGTTCACAGACGTATTTTGTACGCAATGGAAGAAATGGGCTTGCGTCCAAACACTCCAACAAAAAAATGTGCTCGTATTGTTGGTGATGTACTGGGTAAGTTCCATCCACATGGTGATGCCTCCGTTTACGATGCCTTAGTTCGCTTGGCACAAGACTTTTCTCAGCGCTACATTGTTATTAAAGGGCAGGGGAATTTTGGCTCAGTTGATGGCGACCCTCCTGCAGCCTATCGTTATACAGAAGCAAAGCTGAGTAAGGTCTCTGAATACATAATTAATGATATAAAAAAAGATACGGTTGATTTTGCTCCCAACTTTGATGACTCCATGCGAGAGCCAACGGTGCTTCCTGGGGCGTTTCCCTTTTTGCTTGCCAATGGATCAAGCGGAATTGCTGTTGGTATGGCAACGAACATGCCACCACATAACTTGTGCGAAATTGGGGCTGCGGTCAGCTGTTATATTGATAATCCTGATTGTAGCATTGATGACTTAATGGTGCATATCAAAGGCCCAGACTTTCCTACAGGTGGAATTATTTTTGGGCGGCGTGGTATTAAGCAAGCGTACCGCACAGGGCGTGGCAAAGTCTCTGTGCGTGGGCGATTTAATATTGAAGTTGATAAAAAAGGCAAAGAGACAATTGTCTTTACTGAAATCCCGTACCAAGTAAATAAGGCTCGCCTCATTGAACGGATTGCGCAGCTTATGCGAGATAAGGCAATTGACGGAATTAGCGATATTAACGATGAGTCTGACCGTGAAGGTATGCGTATTGTCATTGAGCTCAAGCGCGGAGCGATTGCAAAGCTTGTGCTTAATCAGCTTTTTTCACATACCGCATTGCAGTCAACCTTTGGTATTATTAATCTTGCCCTTGTTAATGGACGGCCTGAAGTTCTTACGCTTAAGGCATTGGTATCAAAGTTTGTTGAGCATCGCCAAAACGTTATTACACGGCGGACACAGTTTGAGTTACGCAAGGCAGAAGAGAGAGCCCATATTTTACGCGGCTTAATCATTGCCATTCAAAATATTGATGAGGTAATTAAGATAATTAAGGCCTCAAAGGATATTGACGGGGCAAAAAAAGCTCTTATGGAGCGATTTGCTCTTGATGAAGTGCAATCTCAGGCAATTGTTGATATGCGACTTGGCCGCTTAACAGGCTTAGAAATTAAAAAGCTTGAAGCAGAACTTGCTGAACTTGAAGCACTTATCGCTCATTTGGTAGACCTTCTTGCTCATCCTGAAAAGATTTTAGCGATTATCAAAGAAGAGACATCTGAGCTTGTTACAAAGTTTGGTGATCAAAGGCGAACGGATATTATTAGCGATGAGATTGAAGAGTTTAATATAGAAGATTTAATTAAAAACGAAGAAATGGTTGTATTGATATCAAATCTTGGTTATATAAAACGCCTTCCTGTAACGGCTTACAAAGCACAAGGGCGAGGCGGAAAAGGCTCAAACAGTACAAAGCTTGTTGAAGATGACTTTATTAATCAAATTTTTATTGCTTCAACGCATGATTATGTAATGTTTATCACTAATGAGGGAAAATCCTACTGGGTGAAAGTGCATGAAATCCCTGAGGCAAGTAAAAACTCCCGTGGGGCACATATTAAGGGGCTTTTAACCGTCTCTGGCAACGAAGAAATTACGACTGTTGTGGCTTTAACTGAGTTTAGCGATGAGCAATATTTATTTATGGCAACGGCTGCAGGCGTGGTGAAAAAGGTTAAAACAAGTGAGTTTAAAAACGCTAAAATACGGGGCATTCGAGCAATTAACCTTGATGACGGCGATAAATTGGTTAGTGGCATTCTCACTAATGGAAGTGAGGAAGTCTTTTTAATTACGCGACGAGGAAAGGCCTTGCGTATTTCTGAAGGCGATGTGCGTGCAATGGGCAGAAGCTCTCGTGGTGTTACAGGAATTCGGCTAGCCCAAGGTGATGAATTGACGGCGGCTCTTAAGATTGAAGCAGATGCAAAAATGCTTTTAATCACGGAGTTTGGCTATGGTAAGCGCGTAAACTTTGATGAGTTTAATCCTCATGGAAGGGCAACGGGTGGCCAAAAGATTTATGATGTTAAAGAGAAAACGGGTGAAATCATTGGTGCAACAACGCTTGCTGATACTGATGAGCTTGTTTGTATCACGAGTCAGGGCAAAACGTTGCGTGTAAAAGCCAGTGTTATCTCTGAGCAGTCACGTGGGGCACAGGGCGTTCGTATTCTTAATATTGATATGCCTGATATGGTTATTGGCGTTGATAAAATCGCTGAAAGTGAAGATCAAGCAGAATTTGAAGCTGAGTAGTACGATTTAAATTTATCCTGTAACCGCCAGCGAAAAAAAAGGAAAATGCCAGCGAAAACAACAAGGGGACTTATTGCACGACTGAACTTGCTTCAGTATATGCAACGCTATTACAAAAAAAGGAGACTAGAAATATATCTAGCCTCCTTTTTTTATG
>JBOFTD010000071.1:0-1184 GCA_051651885.1 Treponemataceae bacterium | reverse complement strand
TTTAAAAAAGAAAAAAAACGACCTTGCGTTTTTCAGCAAAAATTGAGTAACATAAATCAAGATATTATAGAAATTTTTAGAAAAAGGTCCATTCAAGATTTAATAGAATAAAATTCTTTTTGCAAGCTTAGTTATCCTTTTTTTTGAAGAGCTTCACTTTTATTAATCCAGTCTTTTCCCATAACGGAGGCAAACTTTTTATACGTTTTAATGGATTCTTTCATTCCGAGTAAAATTTCTTGGGCTTTTTCTGTTTGTTTATTGTAAATGAGTTTTTCGATATAGTAATACCCAACTTCAAAGCTCGCACTTTTTTCATACAAAGTTTGAAGTCTTTCTAGGGAATCCTCTCCATTTTTATCTTCGATTAAAATATCAAATAAAATTTCTTGCGTCTCAGCGAGAGAAGTATACTTTTTTAGATTTTTAATAATTTCCTGTGCTTTGGAATAATCTTTCATAAAAAAATATGATTTTGCTAGTGGAAATAAAATTGTTTTATCATCTTTATAAGGCCCGGTTAAGCATTCTTGGTACAGATTTATGGCGTTTTCATATTTTTGCCCATCAATATAAGCTTCAGCAAGAAGGATTTTGTTTGCAATGGTATTTTGGGCTTTTAACTGTTTTTCAAGCTCATCAATTTTTGCATTCGGATTTATTATATTGGTTAAATTCATGCCAATTTTTTGCCGTGTTGAGCGATTAAAATACTCAGGCAAGATTTCGACAAGCACGTACGCAATTCCGCCAAGTCCACTGGGCAAAAAAATCAAAACATACAGCCAATAAAAAGGGCGATGCGTTTTGATAACATGCACAATAAGAATGATTTGCAAGATATACGGAATTAATGCTACAAGCCAGAGCATTTATACAGCTCCTGTAAGTGGTGGCTCCGATAGGCCAGATTCCGCCTTAATGATTTCAAGAAATTCAGCGTGTTCAATAATTTCTTTTTCAAGCAAGCGAACGGCAATATAATCCACAAGATTTTTTTTCTCGCGAAGCATTGAACAAACGTACTCAAAGCGAGTTTTCATGATTTTAGCAAGCTCGTCATCAATATATTGCTGCGTCGCTTCCGAGTATTCTTTTGTGAGTTGTGGCTCGCCGCCATATCCTGCACCTCGTTTTGATAGAACAACATTTTCAAATCGTTCGCTCATTCCAAAATCCATTAG
>JBOFTD010000070.1:0-10528 GCA_051651885.1 Treponemataceae bacterium | reverse complement strand
ACTGCCCTTTATTTGGATGGTGCTTGCCTCTTTTGATAAACTTGCCTTGCCAGGTTTGAAGCTCCCTGATTTTACTTTTGAAAACTATATTGCCGCTTTTTCGAGTCGCTCAAATCAGCAATCCCTTCTTAACGGATTGTATCTTTCGTGCGGAAGTGCCTTTATCACCTCTTTTATGGCGATGATGGCAGCGTATCCTCTTTCACGATTTAGGCTAAAGTACAAATTCAAGGTGCTTTATGGACTTCTTTTTTTAACAGGATTGCCTGCAACGGCGGTTATCATTCCCGTTTATCAAATGTTTTCAACGCTTAATATTCAAAACTCGCTGACAATGGTGATGATTTACATGGCAGCGGGCGGCATTCCGTATTCAATCTGGCTGATGAAAAACTTTCTTGACAATGTAAATATTGAGCTTGAAGAAGCTGCGTGGGTTGACGGATCGTCAAAATTGCAAAGCCTTTTTAAAATTGTCATTCCGTTAGTTTTTCCTGGAATCGCGATGGTTTTTATTTTCAATTTTTCAGGAGCATGGGGAAATTTTTTCGTCCCCTATATTTTGCTCCAGTCATCTAATAAATTCCCTGCGGCCTTGCGACTGTATCAATTTTTTGGGCAATATGGCGAAGTTCAATATGGAGCTTTAGCCGCATTTTCTATGATGTATATGATGCCTTCACTTATGCTGTATATCATTTCGCAAAGAATTATGTCTCAAGGATTTAGCATGAGTGGCGGTGCAAAAGAATAGCTTGAGATGAAAACTCTCTTTCTATATAACACATTTTTTAAGGAGTAAAAAATGATTTTAAAAAAAACAACTATCTTTGGAATGCATCCTGCTTTCTTTTTATGCATGTTTACAGCTGTTTTACTGACTCACTTTGCAGATCGAATCCCATCAAATACATGGGGTGCTTTAGCAATGTGTTTTAGTATTGGTATTTTATTTGGTGAAATTGGTGATAGGTTGCCAATTTGGAAAGATTGGATTGGTGGTGGTGCTATTATGGTGTTTTTTGCATCTAGCACTTTAGCGTATTTTAATCTTTTTTCGGAAAGAGAAATTGAAATGTTTAACAACTTTATGGAAACAACAGATTTTCTTGATTTTTATATTGGTTGTTTGATTGTCGGATCTATTATGTCTCTTGAAAGGACGGTACTTTTAAAAGCATTTTTAGGCTATATTCCTGCGATTTTGGGAGGACTTGCGGGAGCTTGTTTGTTGGGCATAGCTGTTGGTTCTTTATTTGGATTTTCACCTGTTGAAATGATTATTCAATATGCACTTCCTATTATGGGCGGTGGAAATGGTGGAGGAGCTGTTCCTTTGTCTCAGATTTATGAAAGTGTAACGGGTCTTCCAAAGAATATTTATTATTCAAAAGCAATATCAATTTTAACAATTGGAAATATTTTTGCAATCCTTGGTAGTGCCGCTTTAAATAAAATTGGGTATCTATTTCCAAAGTTATCTGGTAATGGCCTTTTAATGCATGGTCAAAAAAATGTTAATCTTGAAGAATCAGAGGTGCCTTTCTCACCTCAAGATTTAGCCATTGGTCTTTTTTTAATTGCCGTTTTGTATACCTTTGCTTCTTTTCTTGCAAAATATATAGGTAAAATTGGCGATGTTATAATTCATCGACTCGCTTATATGATTCTTCTTACAATTATCCTTAATGCACTTGGAGTGATTCCTGCCTCTATTAGAAAGGCTGTTCAAAAAACACAAAGCTTTCTTTCAAAACAATTGCTTTGGGTTCTTATGGTTGGAGTTGGAATTGTCTATACTGATCTACCTGCTTTTATTTCAACCCTTAATATTACTAATCTTGTTATTTGTTTATTTATTGTTGTTGGAGGCATTATCGGATCAGGGTTTGTTGGAACTCTTTTTAAATTCTATTTTATTGAAACGGCTCTTACTGCAGGATGTTGCATGGCTAATCGCGGAGGATCAGGAGATTTAGAATGTCTTACCGCCGCAAAGCGAATGGAGCTAATGCCTTATGCACAAATATCTTCTCGTATCGGAGGGGGAATTGTTCTTGTTATTGCTTCCATTGTTTTTGGAATATTTCTTTAATAATAAAAAACTTAATGTTGTACTTTAAATTTTATGAGGAGGTTTTATGGTTGGAAAATCTGGAGGCGAAAAAGATGATGTTTTTATTACCATTGATTTATCCTATACGCAGGGTATTTTAATCGAGATTGTTTCAAAAATGGAAAATCTGTATGGTAATCAAATTAAATTGGTCATTAAATCCGTATTGCAAGAACTTAATATTACTAACGCTAAAGTAATATGTGAAGATAATGGAGGTCTTGATTTTGTTATTCGTTCACGAGTAAAAAGTGCGGTACGAAAGGCAAAGGAGGCTCAAAATGGATAGATTATTTAGGACATTTTTATTTTGTCCCGCAAGTAACCCAAAAATGTTATACACCGCTATGAATTATGAACCAGATGCTATTATTTTTGATCTCGAAGATGCTGTTCCCTATGATGAAAAAATTGATTCTCGAGAACTTTTGGCAGAGGCATTACAGAGCGTAGATTATGGTAATAATATGATTCTTGCTCGTATCAATAATCTTAGTACACCTTTTGGAAATGATGATATTATGACTTTGATACCTGCAGGTTTACGAGTGTTTCGCTATCCGATGTGTGAAACTGTCGATGATTTGAATGCAGTTGATATGGTTGTTTCAGAAGCTGAAAAAATTGCAGGTATTCCTATTGGGACTGTTAAAATTATTGCAGCTCTTGAAACTCCTTTGGGAATATATAATGCATTTGAAATCGCTAAACATAGTCGGATACTTGGTTTATCTCTTGGAGGTGAAGATTTAACTCGGTGTCTTGGTGCAACAAGAACTGCAGAAGGTTATGAGCTAGCATACTCTCGATCGAGAATAGTTTGTGCGGCCTCAATTGCTGGTAAGCTTGCTATTGATACTGTTTGGACAGATATTAGTAATGAAGCTGGGTTTAGAACTGAAACAGAAATTATAAAAAATATGGGTTTTAGTGGACGGGCATGTGTACATCCATCTCAAATTCCTATTGTACATGAAATCTATACCCCTTCTATGAATGAAGTAGAAAAGTCTATTCGTATTGTAGAAGCTGCACGGCAAGCACATATTGAAAAGGGTGGAGTAATTCAACTCGATGGAAAAATGATAGATATGCCTTTAATAAATAAGGCAGAAAGAATTCTGACATTAGCAAAACTATCAGGGTTAATTACAGGAGGGTTTGATGAAAACAATAAAAAATAGTTTAGGAATAGAACTTCCAGAGTACATTGATGGTTACGGAAAAGTAGTGCCGTATACAGGGGTTTGGAATAAGTTGCCATCAGCAGATAGAGTGGCAACTAAAAGGTCATATTCGGGGCAATGTCCCCAAAAGCTTGTTGCTACTTTGAAAGAAGCTATTCAAAAATGTAATCCTGCAAACGGAATAAGTATATCTTTTCATCACCATTTACGTAATGGTGATTATATTGCGTTAATGGTGGTAAAAGAACTGTATGCATTGGGCATAAAAGACATAACAATCAATGCGTCATCATTAAGCGATTCACAAGAGGGATTACTCGAGTATATCAAAAATGGCACAATTTCAAAAATTACAACATCTGCTTTAAGGGGGGAGTGGGCAAAAGAAATTTCAAAAACAGCTCCTTTAAAAACCCCTATTGTTTTTCGATCACATGGGGGACGAGCGAGAGCTATTGAAAACGGTGATATTAAAATTGATATTGCTTTTATTGGTGCTCCTTGTTGTGATACGCAGGGAAATATGAATGGTTATGAAGGAAAAAGTGCTTTTGGTGCCATGGGATATCCTATGGTGGATGCTTTGTATGCAGAAAAAGTAGTTGCCATTACAGATAATTTACAGCCTTATCCTATTAAACATATAACAATAAATCAAACATGCGTTGATTATGTTGTTTCTGTTGATAGTATTGGAGATCCTTCCTTAATTGCAACAAAAGCCGTTCGCTATACAACAAATCCAACAGAATTACTCATTGCACGAAAAGCTGCACAAGTTCTTATTGCTCTCGATGTTATAAAAAATGACTTTTCATTTCAGGCAGGGGCAGGTGGTGCATCTTTGGCTGTCGCTCAATATTTGAGAACTTACATGATAGAAAATAAAATTCAAGGAAGTTTTGCTTCAGGAGGTATCGTTTCAACACTTCTCGATATGTTGAAAGAAGGATTATTTAAGAATCTCTTTGATACGCAAACTTTTGACGGATCTATCACGCAAGAGCTTTTAAATACTCCTGAGTATATCGAAATGTCAGCTTCAATGTATGCAAATCCCTATAATAAAAGCTGTGTTGCTCATATGTTAGATATCATGATGTTATCTGCAACAGAAATAGATGTAAACTTTAATGTCAATTCACTAACAGGATCTCATGGTATGTTGATGGGGGCAATCGGTGGGGCTCAAGATACTGCAGCTGGAGCAAAAATAACTATGATGGTTATTCCTGCAATAAGAAAACGACTTCCCATTGTTTGTAAAAAAGTTGCCCACGTTGTTACCCCTGGTGATACTGTTGACATTCTCGTTACTGATATGGGAATTTCAGTTAATCCTCTCAGAAAGGATATTCTTGAAAAACTTATTAAGGCTAACATTAAAATAATTGATATTAATGATTTATATGAAAAAATAATTAAATTGACAGGAGTTCCTGAAAAGTTTAAAACGACAGAAAAAATAATAGGTGTCATAGAATATAGAGATGGATCTATTCTTGATGTTATATATCAAGTGCAATAACACATTTTTTTAAGGAGGTTTTTCTAATATGGAAAAAACTAAGGAGCTAAAATTAGAGCATTTTCTTCATCGTAGCAAGGAAATGTATAAATATCGATTTGTGCAATCGCAAGATGTAAGGGAATTTCACTCTCAAAGCGATTCTGATGAAACAAACGGAAAACTTCCGCCGTCTTCTGGCCAGTGGAATTCTTACACGGTTGGCAAGGATACATGGCAGGGGCATGATTCGTATTTGTGGCTTAAAACAAAGATTGCCATTCCGCAAGGCTGGAAAAATAGCAAGGTTGTGTTTTATCTTGACGGCATTTGCTATAATCATGTGGGGCAAATTCGCGTTCATGATTATTCGGGGCCAATTCCAGAGCCAAAGTGGATGGGCATTGAGACAATGTTTTTTTTGAATGGCCAGCCTTATCAAGGAATCGATGATAATCACCCAATGGCGGCTATTCCTGCAGAATTTATTGGCAAGGAAATTGAGGTTGCCCTTCGTGTGTGGTCAGGCACCGATCCACAAAGCAAGGATCGCCCGTATGTGGTTGAAATTCGCTGTGCAAAAATTGCCGTAATCGATCAAGGGGTTGAGGATTGTTATTTTTGGACGCTTGCCCTTCATCAATCGTTGATGCAGACAAAAGAAGTGCATCCGTATCACCAAAAATTGTACCACATTCTTGACAAGGCTCACAAAACAATTAATTGGACATATCCGAGCAGTGAGGATTTTAGAAAAACATGTAAAGAGGCAGCCCAGACAATTCAAAAATCACTTGAAGCATTGCCAAATATTCATCACGCAACGGATTACGCAACGGGGCATACGCATATTGATGTTGCATGGCTTTGGCGACTTCGGCACGTTATTGAAAAAACGGCACGTTCGTGGTCAACGGCTGTTCGTAATATGGAAGAAGACAAGGATTTTGTTTTTTTGCAAAGCCAGCCTCAGTTATATTACTACGTTAAGGAGTTTTATCCAAAGCTTTTTGATCAAGTTAAGCAAAAGGTCAAAGAGGGTAAATGGGAGCCTGATGGAGCTATGTGGGTTGAGCCTGATTGTAATCTTACGAGTGGCGAGGCTTTAGTGCGACAAGTTTTATATGGCAAGCGATTTTTCAAAGAAGAGTTTGGCAGAGACAGCAAATTCCTTTGGTTGCCCGATGTTTTTGGCTATTCGGCAGCGCTTCCGCAAATATTGAAAAAATCGGGAGTTGATACTTTTATCACAAGTAAAATCAGCTGGAATCAGTATAATCGCTTTCCGCATGATTTATTTTGGTGGAGAGGCATTGACGGTACTGACGTTCTTACCACGTATATTGTAACGCCTGAGCCAAAACCACGCCAAAATTGGTATTACACGTACAATGCACAAATGACTGCCGAGGTTGTTGATGAGGCGTGGGAAGCTTTTATTGATAAAGACCGAGCAAATGTTTTTGTGCATCCGTATGGGTGGGGCGACGGTGGTGGCGGTACAACGTATGAGCAACTCCACATGAGGAAAAAGCTCTCAGAAATTCCATCTTTGCCGCATATAAAATCGGCTCAGGTTGTTGATTTTTGTAACGAGCTACATAAGCAGGTGAAAAATCCAGCGACTCCAGTCGCTCATTATGTGGGCGAAATGTACCTTGAATATCACCGTGGCACATACACTTCGCAGGCTTTAATTAAAAAATATAATCGTAAAAATGAACTGGGCTTAGCACAGGCAGAAATGATTGGGGTGCTGGGCTTTTTAGTTGCAAAAAAAGAATATGACAAAAATGAGTTTAGAAAGCATTGGCAGACGCTTTTGCGAAATCAGTTTCATGACATTCTTCCGGGCTCTTCAATTCATAATGTGTATGTGGACGCCCATGAGGAGCATCGTGAAATTGAGGCTTTTACGTATGAGCATAACAAAAAGCTGATAAGCGATCTTTCGAATCATAAGCAAAATCACTTGACTGTTTTTAATCCATTGTTGCATAAGCGGACTGATGTGATTAAAATTCCGTATCGAGTTGACGCAGAAAAGCAAACATGGATGTGCGAAAATACTGTTTTGACGACACAAAAAGTTGGCAATGAGTTGTGGCTAAAGGGTACTGAAGTTCCTTCTGTTGGCTGGACAACGATTTGTTTTGAAGACACGCGCTCTAAACAAGCAGAGAGCGTTTTTTCAGTGCAGAAATCTGGTCTTGAAACGCCTTTTTATACCATTGCGTGGAACGAAGAAGGGCAGATTACTCGCCTGTATGACAAGGAAAATCACCGAGAATTATTTAGCACGGGGCAAAAAGGCAATGTTTTTGAGCTTTTGGAAGACAAGCCTCGCAATTATGACGCATGGGAATTTGAGCCATACGCTGAAGAAAAAACGACAATTGTTACAGACTTTAAGGGCGTAACGACGGTTTCTGATGGCGAGATTGCTCTTGTTTTGCATTTTACGTGGGCGTATGGAGAATCGGTAATTTCTCAAGATGTGGCATTTTACGCTGACTCAAAGCAAATTGATTTTAAAACGCATGTGGACTGGAAGCAGCGTGATCAAATTCTTCGTAGTGCGTGGACGCTCGATATCACAAGTGACAAGGCAACTTTTGATATTCAGTGTGGCAATGTGGAGCGGCCAACTCACCGAAACACAACGTGGGAGGAGGCAAAGTTTGAGGTTCCCGCTCATCGTTGGGCAGATTTAAGCGAGAAAAATTATGGCTTTGCAATTCTTAATGATTGTAAGTACGGGCACTCCGTTTTGCATAATACGATTCGCTTAACGCTTTTGAAAGGCTCAAGTGTTCCCGATTCAACTGCTGATTATGGAGTTCATGAGTTTACGTATAGCATTGTACCACATAAAGATAATTGGATTGACGCGTGCGTTGTAGAAAAGGCTGCACAGTTAAATAATCCGTTCTTGATTTTTGAAGGCGATTTAGAGAGGGGCAAAGATTCGCTTGTTAAAGAAACAACGGGAGCGTTTATTGAGCTTGATGCTTGTAAGTTGCATGAAGACAGCAAGAAAATTGTTGTGCGTGTGCATGAGTATGCAGGAATGCGCCAGCCAATCAAGCTTGAGTTTTCTCATCCACCTAAAAAATGGCAAGAAAGCGATTTGCTTGAAAACGGACAAGGCGAAATGCAGGGTTCTAAGGATATTGAAGTGATGATTTATCCGTATGAAATAAAAACTTTTGTGCTTGAAATGTAAAAAGCTTTTTTACAAAATGCACCAGCAAATTTTGATACAATCAATTTTTGTCGGTGCATTTTTATTTAATTTCTAAAGCTGTGAATTATTATTATCGCTCGAAAATGAATCCTGCATCAGCATTATAAGGATAATCTTTTATTTTGTAGCGATATGTTAATGAAATAGCCAAGTTATCTACATAGATTTTTCTTGTTTCTTGTTGATTATCTCTAAGTGATCCAACCATATTGAAATCATATCCGACTCTTATACCAAGATAATGAGTATTTGCAAAAACATATTCGGTCCCCATCGCAATCATAACATCCAAATCAAAAACGTTGTATTTTTGTGAATAGCAATCAGGTTCCTCTTTTTTTTGATTTTTATAGGTTATTACACTTAAATTAGTATTGAAACCCATTCGCACTCCAGCTCCCGCATAAAATAAAATATTTCTATTTATGGGAATTTGTCCTTTTATCATAATAGGAATTGAAATGTTTGGAAAAGTGTATTTGTATATATAATAATCTGTCCCATCATCTTTATAAAAACCTAAGCTTTTTTGTGAATATCCTACACCAAATTCTATTCCCATGTATTTGAGAATATCAATTTGCCCTCGAATATCTGCCATTGGCGAAAAACTCATTGAATACGGCACACCAACAAAACTTTCATATCCATTTTCATCTAAAAAATCTTTATAACCGCTACCACGAGCTGAAGTTGTTCCAAATCCACCGAGTACTGTACCAATAGAAAATTCAGTACCAAAAATGAGTGTAAAAGTTGACAAGACTAAAATTATAGTTATGGCTGTTAATTTCTTCATAAAATCCTCGTAAGCTATCTGAATAAGACGATACCGACTAAGCAATATCATACTTATGTTATCGGTATACAAATTTTGAACTTTACTAAAAATAAAAAATTATCTACGGTTTGCAAATAAAAGTCTGCTGTTTATAAAAATAACAGTGTGTGAGGTTAAGATGATTAAAATAAGCAAAAAAAATGCTTTAAAACATTCAAGATAGCAGCTATTTTAAAATTCGTTTTTCAAAAAATCTTATTGAAAGCAGAAGAGAAAATGACAAAAACTTAATTTTTTAACGGATGGATAAAAAGAGCGATTGTTCTTTCTGCTTCGTATTGAACTGGTAAGTCAACAAGCCATGAAAATAAAAAAGTATAAGCTGGAGAAGAATCATTTTGAAGAATTGTTACATCAGCATTTTGATTGAGCTCCATAATAAAAGAATTATTTTGCTTAGGATCAAAGATTTGAAGCGATGAAATATCTTTGGTAAATGTCATCTCGCTAGTCATCGCCATCACTGATTGAGAGGAGATTAAATTTATGGTAGATTGATCATTTTTTAATTCGGTTAATAAAAAATTATTTTCAACGACAAAATACCCTGTAACATGCTCTTGCGACTCATTTTTTAAAATATATTGTACGGTAATTCCTGTTTCTAAAAATCGATATTTTTTTCGTAACGATATTTTTTTGCCGTCAATTATAGAAAATGTTTTTAAAGTAAACTCATCTTTATTGCGATTAAAAAAAATTTCTTGATAAATATTATTTGCAAAAAGCGGTTCGTGTAAATCGAGGTTTCCTTTTTTTATGGAATCACTATTTTTGCTCTCAATAAAATGATCAACAAACATTTTTTTTTCGTAAGACGATTTTTTTCGATCCGAAAAAAAAGTATTTGCATAGTTTTTATTATTTTTTATAATATCAAATTCATAAAGCATGCCACCTTTTAAATGAATAAAGGTATTATAATAGTTGCGCTGCGTGATGTACTCTTTTTTTCCGTCGGAATTGTAGTCGATTGCGAGCAAATTTTTAAACGATTTATTGTTTTGGCGTATTATTTTCTCCGCAGTCAAAAGATGTTTATAGGCTTGATTATGAAGATTAGAATTATTGTTTTCTAAATCTATGTATGGCAGATAGTTTTGAGCTTTCCATAATTCATCTTGTGCAGATTTTTTTCGCATTTTATCTCCACGCACTTGATTTAAAAATAACGAGGTAAAAATCATTCTTGAATAAAGATGAAGGATTTCTGGCGATAAGAGCAAATAGTTTTTGATATTTTGCTCCTTTCCTGTTTGTTTAAATTGAGTTTCTAAAAAAAAGCTTACGCTTTTGCTTACTCCTGTTGAAATATAAGATTTTTTAAAATTAAGTTCTTTAAGAATTTTACTGGGAGTTGTAAAAATTACTTGCTCATTATCTTTTTGTGTTTTTAGGATTTTGGTAAAATCATCGTGTTCAAAAAATTTTAAAAAATCATTTTCTGTATATAACTCAAATGAATATTTTGTTTCAGGTTGAATATATTTTTGCAAATTTTGGATATATTGTTTTTCAGTATTGATTGGCAGTGCAAAAATTGATTTTCCTTGTTTTTCAATAATTAATGGATCGTTATCGGGATCAAATAAATTACTGTCTAATAAAACATAGTCAAATCCACCTGTTT
>JBOFTD010000069.1:0-1821 GCA_051651885.1 Treponemataceae bacterium | reverse complement strand
ATTTCTACAGTACTTTTTTTACGAAAACTTCAAGCTAAAGCAATTCTATTTTAAGAAAAATACGTCATCCTAATAATTTCAATAACCGAAACAATAATAATTCCTGTAATAAAAAAAAGCACCTTACTTTTATACTTTTGAAGTAACATATTCATTCCCTTTGCAACAAGAACCAATCCAAGAATTGTCCCACACGCAAAAATGCCAACAGGAATTATAGCAAAACTTTTTATCAGTCCAATAATATTATAGTACTCACCTAACAAAATAAGAATGAGGGATCCAGAAATACCAGGAATTATCATTGCTCCTGCGGCAATAAGGCCACAGAAAAATAATTTGCCTGCGTAAAGAGCCGTCAGCGTGGTTGAGATATCGCCTGCAAGGGTTTCATCTTTTTTAAAATACCAAGACAAAACTATAAAAATGCCGACAAAGAAAACTCCTCCAAAAAAAGTAAGAAGATTTTCTTTTTTCAAGAGCTTTTCACCTTTAAGTATAAGAGGAATTGAAGGAATAATGAGCAATAAGAAAAATCCTGTCGTCAGTTTTGGATACATTTCATACATTCCTGAAATAAACAGAATAGATAAAATAATACCAACGCCCATTCCCAGTCCAATCTGAAATAAAAACTTGAGAAAACTTACTTTTTTGCTCATTGGAACAATAAAAAAATTGCCAATAGCGTCTGTTAGCTTGTCATAAATATGCAAAATAACGGCAACTGTTCCGCCAGAAATCCCTGGCAAAACATTGGCTACACCCAGAGCAATGCCCTTCAAAAAGTTGAAAAAGAATGTCTTAATCATAAAAACTCCATTTTGTAGCCTAATTTACATACACAGGAGAAACGACTCTTTCTGCTGGAGTAGTAGTAACCTCTGCTTCAGAAAACGGAATGTATTGTTTTCCTTCAACATAGGCTCCCTCTCGTCGTTCCCCTCGCAATGAAGGAATAATCAAAACCTGACCTGGATAAATCAAATCGGGATTTCCTCGCTCTCTTAAAATCTCAATATTCGCTTCATACAAGGCTTCCCATGAAAGTGGATTGCCGTAAACAAAATCATAGCCTGCAATTCGCCAAAAACAATCAGTTAGTGGCTCTCGTTTTGTAACGGTATAATACTGTGGTAAAATAGTTTCACGGCCTTGATCATCAGTGACCGTTTTTGCCCCATCGACGCTCACGACAGCACCATTTGGCAATGTTAACAGTTTGCTTGCTGCAAGTAAGCCATCATTTTGCTCATCATAGGCATTAATTTTATCCAAAGCACTCTGTGCCGACTCAATTGTTTGCAAATATTTTTTATTGCTTGCTTGAGTATCCGCCTCCGTTATATCGATCGTTATTGCAATCATTGCCTCGTCGTCTTCTGAGAGCGTATATAACTCTTTAAGGGTTGCAAAATCATTTTTCGCTTGAGCCAATAATTGCAAGGCACGCTCTTTTGCGTTTTCTTGCTCTACAGCCTCTAAAGCGTCAAGAGCCTTTTGTGTAAACTCTTTTGACTTTGTTAAATCACTTAAAAGAGTACTTTCAGCAGAATTAATTGCGTTTTCAATCTCACTTTCGGCGTCGCTACCCTTTGTTAGCATGTCAGAATCAATAAAACGAGCGTGTTTTTCTTTTGCCGTTTGTATCATTTGTTCAACAAGCCCTCGATCTGAGGAATGACGAGCTTCAGCTTCATCCATTAAGGTATGTGCTGTGGTAAGTTCGTTTTTTGTTGCCGTTAAATCACTTGCCTTAAAAGCGTTTTGTGCATCAGCAATTGTTTTTATGATAGCTTGTTCCTCATCGCCGTTTGCAAG
>JBOFTD010000068.1:0-14117 GCA_051651885.1 Treponemataceae bacterium | reverse complement strand
AAGAAATTTTTGAAAATGAAGGCTTTATAATAGAAGAGAAAACGCAAAATGTCTTGGAGAAAAAAAAGCGACAGTCGCATAAGATACAAAAACCAAAGGGTGCAAAGCAATCAGTTGATGAGCAAAAAATTGAGCGAATGCTAAGAGAATTGCAGTACACAAAGGTTGTTCACCGTGAAAAGAGCCCAAAAAAAAATGATATTTGTGAGCCTATTCTTGAAGTCGGTTGCAGTGTTCTTATTACCTCATCGCAGAAAAAAGGGATTTTGCTTCAAAAAAACAAGAAAAATGCTATCGTTCAGCTTGGCTCAATAAAACTTACGGTTAATATCAATGATTTGCAGGCTATTGCCAACAAGGAAAATCATTCTTTTTCTGTTGATTTGGAAACCTCTCAATCATTTTCGCAAATTATGAGTGAAAAGGAAGTTTTTGTTTTACAAGATGTTACGTACAAATTACCTGCCTTTGAATTAAAAATTTTGGGGCTGCGATTACATGACGCCGTGCAGATTTTAGAGCAACAAATTGATTTGGCTTGCATTAAAAATTTAAAAAAATTTGCCATTGTGCATGGAAAGGGTGCAGGAGTTTTGCAAACAGGCGTTCAAAACTATCTTAAAAACCGCCCTGAAGTTGCATCCTTTTACTTTGCTCGCCCTGAAGACGGTGGCAGTGGCAAAACCTACGTTGAGTTAAAATAAATAATAAATTTAACACAATGAGTGATAAAACCTCACGCACATAAAAAGACTCTTTTGGTGGATCTTGATAAAAGCTTTTTCATGTGCTATACTTTGCCAATATGAAGGCTTTAACAAAGCGACAGCTTGAGTTTTTTTGCTATATTAGAGATTTTTCTAAAGAAAATGAAGGCTCTCCCACGATTAGAGAGATCGCCTTACATTTTAAGACTTCTTTAAAAACAGTGCAAGATCATATTTCCGCTTTGATAAAAAAGGGTTATCTTAGTTCAGATAAAAGACGTTCTCGATCTTTACGCATTTTGAACGATATTGATGATACGAACAATAAAATTTTTTCTGTGCAATCCTCTTCAGAACAAGATCCTTCGATACCTTTTGTTAGCATTCCTCTTTTGGGATCGGTTGTAGCGGGTATGCCTCTTTTTACGGAGGAACACTTTGAAAAAGCCATTCACCTTCCGATCACCTTAGTAAAAAATCATGCATCCTATTTTGCATTAAAAGTTCATGGTGACAGCATGATTAACGCAGGAATTTTTACGGGGGATTTGGCAATTATTGAACAAAGTCAAACAGCAGTAAATGGAGATATTGTGGTTGCGTCACTTGATGATGCGATAACGCTGAAGCGATTTTTCAAAGAGGCGACAAGAGTTCGACTAGAATCGGAAAATGATGCGTATAAGCCGATTTTTTGTCAAGAAGTACGCATCGTAGGCAAGCTAAAAACTATTATTCGGAGTTACTAATGCCCGCTATATATTTATTTACCGGCCCTGAGCTTGGCGAAAAAAAAACGGTTCTTGATCGTGTCCTAAAAAAAACAGAAAAAAATATTGGCTCTCTTGATATTCATAAATTATACGCAATCGATTCTTCGGTGATGGATATTATTTTGCTTTTACAAGGAGGATCTCTTTTTTCTGATGCCGTTGTTGTCATTGTAAGAAATGCAGAACTCATTAAAAAAAAAGAAGACATCGCTCTCATTGAAAACTGGCTAAAAACACACTCAAATGCAACGCTTATTTTAATTTCTGATGAAAATGCGATTGAAAAAAAACTCGATGTTTTAGTTCCAAAAGAAAACAAACAAATTTTTTGGGAAATGTTTGAAAATCGCAAAGAACAATGGATACAAAATTTTTTTACTCAAAATGGTTATCGCATTGAACAATCAGCAATTAAATTGATTCTTGAATTAGTCGAAAATAACACCGAGCAATTAAAAATTGAATGCTCTCGTTTTTTAATCTGTTTTGAAAAAGGCAGCACTCTTACACGAGAAAATATAGAAAATGTTTTATTCCACAATCGTGAAGAAAATGTTTTTACCCTTTTTGATATAATGACAAAAAAAAATACTCTACAACAACGAATTGAAAGTAGTTTATCTATTTTACAAAAACTTAATTTATCAAAATCGCATTCTGCGATTCAAATACTTGCAGGTCTTGTATTTTGCTTTCGGCGTTTGCAACAGTGGCATATCTTACATCAAGCAGGATATCCAAGCGATTTTGATCTTAAAATCAAAGGCTTTGCAGGCAAAAAGATTCAAGATCAATATCGCTGTGCTCAGGCTATTTGGAATATTTCTCAGGTAAATGCCATTATCGCTCTTTTAATTAAAACCGATTTTGAAATTCGATCAATGGGAACTACTTTTGAAAATACGTATTTACAATACGCAATCTATAAAATTATAGTCACCAGCTAAGTTCTCTACCATCAAGTGGACACTTGTAATTAGTAGGCACTCCTTACAAAACCTGATATAATTTTAAATGCTCTGAAAGATTTCATTCTGTAATTGTGCTTTCTTCAAATGAGTCGGGTAATAAAAAATCAATTTTTTGCAAACTATGTTCATTATAATCATATTTTCCAAAGTAAGGATTCATCAAGTTCAAATTTACCACTATTTTTTTTTATGTTTAAAAAATGACTTAAAAAAGTCTCCCAAAAGCGTCCGTTTGATTTCTGTTTCGTGCGAAAGTTTCAAAATATTTTCATTGCTTCCAGCAACAAGCAAAATCATTTCTTTATTAAAGTTAAAATTTCTATTTATAATAGGAACAAAATCAGAATTAACTTCATCACGGTAGGCGATCACATTTAAACCAAAGTTTTCGCGTAATTTTGATTCAAAAAGACTTTTTCCAATTAAATCATCATTTATTTTAACTTCTGCAAGTGAAAGTTTATCAGATAAATGCATGTAATTAAAAATGACGGTTGAAACAAGGGTTG
Source organism: Treponemataceae bacterium (assembly GCA_051651885.1). GTDB lineage: Bacteria > Spirochaetota > Spirochaetia > Treponematales > Treponemataceae > JBOFSR01. Next base: position 11,157 of record JBOFTD010000068.1, on the reverse strand, counting down.
GAATCATTTTTTTTGCAGCTTCCTTATCAGGAAAAACAACACGTGTCGCTCCAATCGCTTTAAGAACTTCACCATGATTTTCATTATCTGCCCGTGCAATTATTTTTTTTATTCCAATTTTTTTTAAATTATGTATAGTCAAAATTGAAGCTTCAATATTATCATCCAAATCAACGATAACCGCATCAATTTCTTCTGGAATCGTTTTTTTTAACACGGCTTCATTAATTGAGTCAGTAATATAAGCATCTTTTGCAAGTGATTTATAATTATCAATAATATCTTGATTTTTATCAATGATAATAATTTCAGCTTGAATATTTTGAAGCTCTTCTAACATACTTGAGCCAAAAGAACCCAAGCCAATAATTGCAACTTGCAACATCTTTTTTCCTTCGATAAGCAATAATTAATTTACGTGGTTTTTAGAAAAAACAGTGCACTGCCAGTTATTTTCACGCTCGGAAATAATATTTGTTTTATTTTTTTTTGTCAAGCGAATTATGCAGTCTGCATTATGCAATCTGCATTATGCAAGTTGCATTACATAGATTGCAGAGCTTTGACGTTCTCTCATTTTATCGAGCGAGCCATCCCCCATCAACGGGAATGACCGCAGCATGCACATAATCAGATGCCTTTGAAGAAAGAAACACAACCGTTCCCATTAAATCAGCAGGTTTTCCCCATTCACCAGCAGGAATGCGTGCGTTAATTGCCTGTGATCGATCTTTATCTTCTCGTAAGGCCTTTGTATTATTAGTAACCATATATCCCGGTGCAATGGCATTTACGTTAATTCCTTTTGAAGCCCACTCATTTGCCATAATTCTCGTTAAGCCGAGTATTGACGTTTTTGAAGCAGTATAAGATGGCACACGAATTCCACCTTGAAATGACAACATTGATGCAATATGAATTATTTTGCCACGAGTATTTTGTTTTATACATTGCTTTGCAAAGGCTTGCGATAAAAAAAAGACCGTTTTGCTATTCACATTCATCACCTCATCCCAATCGTCTTCAGTAAAATCAAGGCTATCAGAGCGACGAATAATTCCTGCATTATTAACCAAAATATCAAGATGATCTGTTAAACGGAGGGCTTTTTCAATAATTACTTTGTGTACGCCCTTTTGAGATAAATTGGCCTCTATATTATAAAATTTTCCCCCGAATGATTGAATTTGTTCTGCCGTTTCATGCGGTGGTGAGCGATTAACTCCAATGACTGTAGCCCCTGCCTGAGCAAGTGCAAGAGCCATCGCTTGACCAAGTCCCGTATTACATCCCGTAACAATAGCAACTTTGCCCTGTAATTGAAAATCTTCTAATATCATTTTTTGCCCCTTATCTAATAAAAAAATTATATGTAAAATCTGTTTTGTTTAATATTCTCTCATTATAAATGACTTTGCCATTTTTAACAATCTATACACGATTCTATGCATCGTCCATGCGAGTCACTGATTAAAGTCCTTGACTTATTTTAAAACAATGTTATAATTGTGACTCCCATTAAAAAAAGGGATTTGTAAAAAATTAAGTTTTGGAGAATTGTATGAAACGTATAATGAGTTTTGTTTGTTTGGCTATTTTGATTATCGGCTGCTCAACAAAAGAAGATGTTTTTCCATCAAAGGATATTACTTTGATTGTTCCCTTTGCTGCAGGTGGCGGAACAGATAGCATTGCCCGTATTTTGGCAAAATCAATGGAAGAACCGCTAGGAAAAAATATTATTATTGAAAATAGAACGGGTGGCTCAGGAGCTGTTGGCATGACAACCGGAGCAAAGGCCAAAAATAATGGCTACACGATTACTATGGTAACACGCGAGCTTGTAACGCTTCCCCTACTCGACTTAGCCTCCATTGATTATAAAGATTTTGATACGCTTGCTTTGATTAATATAGATCCTACTGTTTTATTAGTTCATAACGATTCTCCTTACACAAGCTTTCAAGATTTTGTTCTCGCTGCTCAACAAAATCCGAATGAAATCGCCTTTGCAAGCACTGCAAAGCCTAATTTTTATCTTGGAGCATTAGAGCAATCAGTTGGTATAAAACTCAAACAAATTCCTTTTAATGGAGCAGGAGAAGCAATTCCAGCAGTACTAGGAAGACATGCAGAAGCAACACTCGTTGGACCCGGAGAGGCTCTTTCACAAGTTGAAGGTGGCACATTGCGAGCCTTAGCAATTTTACATGACACAAGAATTGATTCATACCCAAATACTCCTACGCTACGGGAACTTGGCTATGATGCAACTACTGGCACATGGAGAGGCTTATCTTTGCCACGTGATACACCAGAGGACATAAAAAATATCTTAGCTGAAGCAGTTGAAAAAGCTGTTGTTGATCCTGTCTTTGTTGACTTTATGAAAGGACGCGGATTTGGATTAGAATATAAAAACGCACAAGATTTTGAAGTATTTATTCAAAAGGATCAAGAAACTTTACAATCAGTTGTTCAGTATATTAAGAGTACTGAAAATTAATTTTTTAAGAATTTAATCTGTCTGTAGTAAGATCGGAAGTCCCATAGAAATTGTATGAGATTTTATGCTTTTTAAAATCACCTCCTTGGAGATTATTATGAGTTTTGTTAAAAATAGGCTTTATTTGATTGTCCTTGCTATTTCATCTCTTTTTTTGATTTACACGGCACAAACTTCTATGACAAATAATCCACGGACGCAAAGTTTTTCGTATCCACGCGTCATTGCTTATGTCTTACTTTTTTTTACAATTGTATGCCTCATCAATGAAATAAGAAAAAAAATAGTCTTTAATTCAACGATTCCCTTTACAGGCTTAATCGCGATTCCACTTTATTTTATCATCACTGCAAATTGCGGTTTTTTAATGGCAACAATTCTTTTTTTTCCCAGTGCAATATATATATTAGGGCTAAAAGACAAAAAGAAAATAGTGTTTTTATCAATCATTTTAACCGGTGTCATTTTTATTATATTTAGGTACGGATTTAAAGTTCCTATACCACAGGGGATTTTATGGTAAATAGCTTATTAACAGTGATTCTAAACCCACTCATGTATTGCTTTATTGGCGGAGGTGTTTTTCTCGGCATTATCATTGGGGCATTACCCGGTCTTACGGCAACAATGGGAGTTGCCCTCATTTTACCGCTTACTTTTGGTATTAGCTTAGAGTTAGGACTTGCCTTATTGTTAGGTGTGTATGTCGGAGCTATTTATGGCGGATCTATTTCTGCAATTATCTTAAATATTCCGGGAACGCCGGCATCTGCTGCAACATTATATGATGGTTATCCCTTGACACAGCAAGGATTAGGAGGAAAAGCTCTTTCTATATCAACCATTGCGTCGGTCATCGGTGGAATTGTCGGAACGCTCATTCTGATTCTTGCCTCTCCCCTTTTAGCAAAATTTGCACTCACCTTTAGCCCTACCGAATATTTTGCCCTTATGATTTTTGGACTCAGCATTATTATAAGCGTTTCAGAAAAAAATATGATCAAAGGGCTTATTTCTGGTTTGATCGGATTATTAATTGCAACGGTCGGATTGGATCCGATTAATTCTGTACCACGCTTTACCTTTGGCAATGTTAATCTTCTTAATGGATTTTCTATCATTCCTGTATTAATTGGATTATTTGCTTTATCAAGTGCATTTAACTCCTTTGTACCAACAACACATTCAGCAAAAGCAAAGAAAATCGAACGCTATACATTGAGTCTAAAAGATATTTTAATCACACTGCCAACTATGATTAAATCAGGTATTTTAGGAACTTTTGTGGGTTCAATACCGGGAGCGGGAGCAGATATTGCAGCTTTTTTATGTTACAACGAGGCAAAGCGATCTGATAAAGAAAATACCTTTGGCACGGGAAATATTAAAGGCGTTGCTGCAGCTGAGGCAGGAAACAATGCCGTAACAGCAGGAGCTCTCGTTCCTTTATTAAGTCTTGGTGTACCAGGAGATGCGGTTGCAGCTGTTATGCTTGGAGCCTTGACTATTCATGGAGTAAATCCTGGCCCGCTACTATTTCAAAACAACTTGCCCTTAGTGTATTCAATTTTTATAATCATTTTTTTTGCCAACTTATTTTTACTTGGATTAGGACTAATCGGTACACGATTTTTTCCTCTAATATCTAAAGTACCAAGCTATATCATTACACCATTAATCATTGTATTATCGTTAGTTGGATCTTATTCAATTAATAATAATTTTTTTGATATTTGGGTTGCCCTCTTTTTTGGACTTCTAGGATTTGTCATGACCTTATATAATATTCCCCTTTCCCCTATTGTACTTGCAATTATTTTAGGCCCAATGGCAGAAACAAATCTTCGTCGCTCCCTCTTATTGTATAATAATTCGTGGCACTGGATGTACACACGCCCCATTACCTTGATTTTTTTACTCGTCAGCCTGTTTGCAATCGGACATGCATTACTTCGTTCATATAAATTCAAAAAAAGTGGCGACTAAAAAATAATTTTATCAAAGCACATCACGCAGACTGAATTATGGTGATTGCATTTTTTATGACATTTTCTTGCATCAAAAAAGATTCCATTTGTTGTGCATTTTCATAAAAGGTGCAAAGCGAATTTTTAATCAAGGGATAAATCCTTTTTCAAGATTACGGAGAATCGCAAAGGGATTATCTTTAATCTTTTTTTTCCGTCATCGGATTTCAAGAGATTTTCATAAACAGCCTTTCATTTCTATTAAACAAAAGCTAAATCATTTTTCATAGCAGGCTTTTTACAATAAGGCACTTTCAATCTTATCGACAAGACGAGAAAATACACCGATTGCTTGCTCGATTGGCTTTGTTGAGTTCATATCGACACCTGCAACTTTTAGTGCGTCAATAGGAAAGCGAGATCCGCCTGATTTGAGAAAGGCAAAATAATCATCTTTTTCTTTCGCTCCACCGCTGAGAACGCGTTCGGCAAGGGCAAGGGAAGCGGAAATTCCTGTGGCGTATTTGTACACATAAAAAGCGCGATAAAAATGAGGGATTCGCAAGCATTCTAAATCACTTTGTTCTTCAAAAATCATCTCATCCCCAAAGTAGGAAGCGAGCAATTCTCGATATATTTTTCGACACTCATCCACTGTAAGAGGAATGCCGCTTTCTACCAATTGATGCGTTTTTAATTCGTATTCAGCAAACATCGTTTGGCGATAAAGTGTTGCCAAAATGTCACTTGCTCGATTACACAAAAGATAATTTTTTACATTTTGATCTTTTTCATTTTCAAGCATAAAACGGAACAAAAGCTCTTCGTTAAACGTCGAGGCAACTTCCGCCTCAAAAATGGTATAATCGTAGTGCATAAAAGGATTTGCTCGGGAGGAATGCCACGAATGCATAGAATGGCCGCCTTCATGGGCAAGGGTAAAAACATCGCGAAGCACGTCTTGCTTGTAATTCATCAAAATATACGGATAGCCCGTAAACGCCCCTGAGCTAAACGCCCCTGAATGCTTGCCTTTGTTTTCGTATTTATCACACCAGCCGTTTAAAAGTCCATGACAAAGCGTATCGGTGTAATCTTTGCCCAAAGGAGAAAGTGCAGTGCGAAGCATTTCCACCGCCGCATCAAAACTCGTCATTTTTTTAACGCTCTCAACTAAGGAAACATACACATCATAATGGCGAAGCTCATCGAGTTTTAATATTTTTTTTCGCAGGCTATAATATTTATGCAAGGGAGTAAGATTATTGCGAACAGTCGTAATAAGATTATCGTAAACACTCAGTGGCACATTATCAGGAAATAATGCCATGTGCCGAGAGGATTCATAGCCGCGAGCTTGTGCATGATACACATCAAGATTGACGCTCCCTGCGTACAAGGAAGCAATCGTATTTTTATGCGTGTCAAAAGCATGATAAAACTGCGTGTAGGCGTCCTTGCGCGTTTGGCGGTCGCTACTTTCCATAAAAACAGACCACGATGACTGCGTAATCGGATGTTCGCCCTGCTTTGTTTTAATCACGCCATATTGCAAGTCAACATTCGTAAGCATTCCAAAAGCCTTATGAGCCGTTTCGTTTGCATGACCTTGCAAGGCGATTAAACGCTCCTCTTTTTCACTCAAAATATACGGCTTTGCACGAATGAGTTTTGAAAGCCAAATTGAGTAATCAGCAAAATCCGCCTCTTTTATCCATGACTGAATATGATCGGAGGCAATGCTTTGAATCTCTGGCTCCAAAAAACTCAAACTTGCAGATATTTGCGTAACTTCAATGACATATTTGCCTTGTCGACTTTGATTTTCAGTATTGCCCTCATCCTCAGTCGTCAGCAAAAAAGCATAGTTACCCAGTGACTCAATTGTTTTATTCAAAACTTCAAGATTTTGCAAGGCACATAAAAGATTTTCTTTTTTGGAAAGCGTTCCCTGCAATTTTGTAATAGAAGAGCAAAGACCTCTAAGTTTTTGCAAGTCATTATCCCAATCAGCAGATATTTTATAAAGCGTTGATAAGTCCCACATATCGCACGGAGCAACTTCTTTACGCGTTGGTGTTTGTAATTTCATACTATGAATATAACCAAAAAAAATGGATTTAATCAAGGGATCTTACGACAATACCAACGACAAAAAACGCTTGTGTGATTAAAAAAAGTGTTAGCGTAACTCAAGATACATTCCACTGGGAAGCACAAAAAGATACATCATTGAAATTTCTACTATATAAACTGATTGAAAGTCACTCAAAGGAAACTCAATAGTTTTTTCTTCTGAATGTAAAACAGCCTTTGTCAACGTGCCAAGTGATTTATCAAGAATAATGCGATATTTTGCACTCGATAAAATCGCTGCTGCCATTGCATTGTCTAAAGAATCAATCGTATTATTGCCACTAAGCGGCAAAATAGGCAAAATATAACCACTCGGTGTTTTTATAGGAAGGATAGAGTCAATCCGATCTGCCATATCTGCCCATGGAGAGGAGATCTCAAAAACAAGTGTTCTTTCAAATTCATTGTCAACAACTTCGAAATGACGCATTTGTGTGTCCTTCAAAGCATACTCAAAATCTTCCTCGCTAAAACCGATTGGAAAAATTTCATCTATATCACTGTCAGCCAATTCAAAGAGTGATTTTTGTAATGCAATATGAAAACGCGTATTTGTACCAAGCCCAGAAGAAGTGACATATTGTTGCACCTCAAGACACGAGCAAAATACCAATGCAGAAAAACTAATACATAATAATTTTACCATCGTACTATTCCTTTATGTGTGATTATTAGCGAACAAAGAATCTTTTATCGTCGCAATTCTATCTTTTCAAAATTTTTCGCATCATTGAAAATCAAAGCAATAATAATTTGCAAAATCATTATACTATTTTTGAGTATATCACAAAAGAGCAAGTCTTACAAGTAAAACATAAAATGTCGAGAGCATCTTGCGTTGTTCAAAAAAATATGCTATGGTGACATATTTTATTAGGAGTAATTATGAATTTTGAAGAAAAAGTAAAAGATGCACTTGAACACGTTCGTCCTCAATTACAAGCTGATGGCGGTGATTTAGAATTTGTTTCGATTGAAGAAGATACTGGTCGCGTTTTTGTCCGTTTAACAGGAGCATGCGGGTCATGTCCTATGGCAACAATGACTTTAAAGCAAGGTGTTGAGCGTTTCTTAAAAGATAGAATTCCCGAAGTATCTGAAGTTCTCCAAGCTCACTAGACAATGAAAAAAACAGAAACAACCATTCCTCTTTCTGCACTCATTTTGATTGCAAGTTATGTGTCGGCACAAATCTTTTCAGATATTGGAAGCCTTAAAATTAGCACTATTTTTAATCAAAGCTTTGATGCTGGAACACTTGTTTATCCTATAACTTTTACTATTCGCGATTTAATTCATAAAAGGCTCGGAAAAAAAATTGCTCGCACGATTATTATTCTTTGTGCAGGAATTAATCTCATCATGGCAGCTTTTTTTTCCCTCGCAACGCTTTTGCCGGCTGATCCTTTGTGGAATTTGCAAAACGAATTTGCTCTTATTTTAGGGCCAGTCTGGAAAATCGTACTAGCCTCAATTCTTGCTGAAGTTATCTCCGAGCTTATCGACACCGAAATATATCACTGGTGGATGACAAAAGTCACAAAAAAAATGCAATGGAACCGTGTTTTAATTTCTAATATTGTAAGCATTCCCATTGATTCACTGATTTTTGCATGGATCGCCTTTGGAGGAAGTTTACCAAACTCTGTAGTCTGGTCAATTATTTTAGTCAACATTTTATTTAAAGGCTTTATCACGATAATCAGTATCCCTTTAATTTATATTGTCAAAGAAGCATAATTTATAATACACAAGATGAGCCTGCCACTTACAAAACCACAGCACTTTATTTTAATCAACAATGTTCTAAAATCTTTTATCGCATAATTCGCAATTATTGTTTCACACTGAAATCTAATTTTTAAAACCAAAAATTATTTTAAAAAACTATTGCATTTTTAGAATCATTACATTATAAATATATAAGGCTTATATTAAAATAAGATTAAAAAAAAGACGAGGTGAAGATTTTGAAGAAAAAACTTTTAGCGATAAGTTTATTCACAGTGATTTTATTGGTTTCTTGTGCACAAAAAACAATTTATCAGGTAGTGATAGTATCAGCAAAAGAAGGTGTAAGTGTAACTCCTTCAATAGCATATGAAGGAGAGAAAATATACACCTATTTACACGACAATCCGGTTATCTTACATGTTGAAAAAGCTGATGGGACTGTAATCACGCAAAAAACAGAATTGTTAGATGGCAAGGTGATGCATTACTTTATAATGCCTGACTCAAATGTTTTTGTATCATATCGATTAGTATCGATTAAAAAAACACAAGGAGATGAGAAATGAAAAAAAAGATTTTATTAATATTGGGTATTTGTGCAGTTATTATGTTCGGTTGCACAAATCATTTAAGTGATGTCGCCCCCGTAGAAAAAAAAGTCTACGTAAATTACATAAGTGGGAAACTTTACTCTGAAGTGCCACCAAATGTAGAATTAGCCGTTGGTGGATTATTGCAAAATCCTAATACCAATATCGAAATAGAAACAGATATTCCACTAGAAAATGGAGCGACACGCAAAGGGAAGTTTATCTTTGATGGCTGGATAGTTGAAAAAGGTAATAATGGTGAAAAGATTGACGAATTGTGGAATTTTTCAACGGATCGAGTTCAAGGGAATATGACTTTGCGTGCTGCGTGGATTGAGGTTACTACCGCTACTGATGGAATCACTTATTTAACTATAGATAAATTTAGTGGCGAATTTTTTACAAACCTACAGATCTTACCACAGGAAACGAGTGTAACTTTTACATGGGATAATCCTCCTAGCCAGAGTTATAACGGTCTTACTATTTGGGATAACACAAATGGAACCTCTGTTATGATCGGTGAGTGTGATGCACAAAAAACAGAATTTACTCAAGAAAATCTTACTAAAAATACTGTCCATGAATATCATTTTGAACCACGCTGGGATAAACCTGTTGAAAAAACCGAAACCCAAGAAGTACCGTTTCGAACAAGAGAGCCAAGAATTGATTTTGGATATCTTGGTCGTGGTTATGATATTATTAGTTCAAATTATTTTAATGCGGCAGAGCTTAAAATGCATCCAATTATAAATGTAGATGCGATTCTCTCAGAGGGAAAAGAAATCTCTAAACTGAAGATTGATAATGATGACTCAACACTTATCATAGGAAAAGATATATCAGAGTATGCAAATTCCCTTTCCTTAGAAGTTGGAGTAGCAGCAAAATATGGTGTTTTCAAAGGAGATATAAAAACAAATTTTAATAAAGCAGAGGAACTAAAAGCAGAAAATAGCTATGTTAAGTCGCATTTGAATATTAGAACTGATCGAGTGTCAATTGACGAAAGTCTTCATTCTGTAGAAAGTCTACGCCCCTATCTTACGGCAGGATTTAAAGATGACATGGTAAATCTATCGGCAAAAGGCATTATAGATAAATATGGAACACATGTTTTAGATAGTATTAATTTAGGTGGACGATTGCAACTAAACTGGGAGTATCATAACACGTCGAATCTCTCTAAACAAAATATTCAAGTCGCAGTCAATGCTAGTGTTAGTTTTGTCAAAACAAATGCTAGCATCAGCTTAACAAAAGAAGCAAAACAATTTAATGAAAACAGCTCATTATATACGGTTGCTTTAGGTGGAGAACATCGTGCAGATATTGGAGGATCTTTAGATTCTGCGGTAAAAGCTTACGAGGGATGGGCAAAAACTGTTCCTAGTAATCCAACATTTATAGAAGCGTTTAAACTTGTAGAGCGAGAAGAATTTAAAACCGGTATTTGGCTTTTTGCCCCTGATGAAGCCAAACGTACTGCAATAAAAAATGAATATGTAAAAAGACTTGAGGACGCAAGAAAGTATTATGAGAACCTTGTAGAACCTGCGTATGTAAAAGATATTGGCATGATATTTAATACCTCACCTAGCAAGGCAAGAAAAGAAATAGGAAAAGCGTTAGGGCATACAAATTTTATAATAGTTGGAGATTTGTCTAACGAAAAAACTATTAGCCCGTTCAGAGCTGGTGGAACGGAGGAGAAGACAACCCTTTTCTATGTACCAACGTCTTCTTATGAAGAAAGTGTAAAAGGGGTTGTTATAACAAACATAAAATCATCAAATATAAGCGATCATAAAAAGTTTTTTGAAAAACAATTTCCCAAGCTCAATATAGATGAATGGAAAACTGTTTTTTTCTGTAATTTGGAGGGCAAGAGAGATGTTTTCAAAGAAGTAACGACATACAGAACATGTTTTATATGGCAAAGTAAAACACAAGCAGAAAATGGGTTAATGATGGATATTAATGATAAAAATAAAGTTCACCCAATACAAGAGATCGGTGTTTATAATTCTGAGCTTGATATTTATTCTTCTGATAAAAATCTAATACCAAATACTATCGTGCGTGATTCAAGAATGTTATTTCCAAAAGATCCTGAATTTAAAAATAATCCACCCATCACGAGTTTTTACAAAGAATCCCCTCGCTACCTTACATGGCGTAGAAAACCGTATGCGGGAGAAAAATAAAGAACTATAAAAAA
>JBOFTD010000067.1:0-1013 GCA_051651885.1 Treponemataceae bacterium | reverse complement strand
TTCGTGCTTTCTTTTGCAAATACTATTTTTGAAGTGCTTATTCAACTAAAAATTCTTACCGATATACTCATTTTTGATGATATTCCTATAATATCGCTGAGTTTTTCAATTGTAATTTCAACGCTCTTTATTGCAGCTTTTGCATCAAAGTTATTGAATAACTACAGCTAAAGCCATCTTTCTTTTAAAATGACAAGTCTTTATTAGTTTTACTCTTCATTTTTTTTGTAAGACTCCGATACTTTAAAAACATCGCCAGTAAAGACATCCAGATGGCGATGTGTTCAAAAGATGTAAAATCATCTTCTTAAACTGAAAGTGCGTACAAGGTGCTTTCAGTTTTTTATTTCATAGGTTCCTAGCCTTCAAAGAATTCAATTTTTTCAAGGCTTTCTTGTAGAATGAGGCTTCTGAGCCGCAGGATTTTTTCTGCTTCATCGGTGATGTCTAGGGGAAAATTGAATCCGCCTGTTTTAATTACAAAGGCAAGATGAGCATTTTGGGTTCGAAAAAGGAGCTCCGTCAACGTTGTATGATTGACGCCACGAACAAGCCCTGCATTGACGCCCCATTTTATTTTTGAAATCAAATCGACACCTTCACGATATTCAACGAAGCGATTAAATTTTAATAAGGCAATTGAGCGCAAAACAATGTCTTTAAGCTTGGTCTGATTGGTCTCCATGATATTTGCACTTGCCCCCCTCTCCACCGCACAAAGATGCTCAATCACTTCTTGGAGGGCTGCACATTGGTCTTGCTCCGTCCCAGAAAAAGAGTTGGTATTGCTCAAAAGATAGTAATCGCTAAAATCTCGCTGGCTATGCTCTCGTTTATCAAAAAACGGCTCAATTTTACACTGATCTTCTTGCTGAAGCTTTGAAAAAAGCTGATCCATTAGTTGCATGTGCGTGATTGCGGGTAGGTGTAAAATGGCAGAGATTTTCATGCCGCTGCCAAGGTCTCGGTGATTCGCCGTTAAATAGCCAAATTCATTACTAGCAGCAAATTGC
>JBOFTD010000066.1:0-11164 GCA_051651885.1 Treponemataceae bacterium | reverse complement strand
ATATGAAGGAATAGCTTTATATACATCACAAAGATCTTTTGGCGATCAAGGTGAAGAATATAATCATTTTAAAGGAAAATCCTTACAGGAATTTTTAACTGAAAATGATGTTGAAAATAATCAAAAAGCAAAAAGTCTTTTAAATATTATTGACGAAGTATTTGATGAGTATATTAAAGCTGATAAAACTAGAATTATTAGAACAAATAATCAAATTAGAACGCTCAATATTATTGGAAAAACTTTTAATAAAATTGCTGATGAGAAAGATGAGCAGATTGCGTACCTTAAAGCAAGACAGGATAATAGATATGCAAGCCGACACAAAAATTTTGGGAACAGTGAGATTGACGATAATGGTGATTTATTTGATAATTTAACAACTCTCAAAAATGAGTTGCAATCTATTGTTGTCAAGGATACAAAAGATATTGAAAACGCTCTAGCTCTTTGTAATAAAATGGAGCAAGTGGTATTAGATATTTTTGGTAATAACTTGAAGCTAGAAAAAAAAGCTGATGACATGAAAAAAATCATATATGAAAGTAAGTTTTGTAAAAACTGTGGGACAAAACTACAATATAATAAAAAATTTTGTTATAAATGTGGTGTAAGGGTGTAATATTATGAAATGTAAAAAATGTAATACAATTTTAGAAAAAGATGCAAAATTTTGTGATGAGTGTGGTGAAAAACAATTTAAGGAAAAACTTTGTGAATGTGGATCTATTTTAGATGCACATTTTAAATTTTGTCCTATTTGCGGAAAAGCTCTTGCTAAAGAAATAGCTGCTGACAAAAAAAAGATAAAAGAGTTGTTGAGTGAGAGTAAAAAAAAAGGGATGGTAGAAATTCTTGAATTCTTGGATAATAACGGAGCTGATTTTTATAATTCGGATATCTTAGTACAAGCAGTTGAAGATGAAGAATTTGATATTGTTTCTGCTTTGCTTGCAATAGACGTTGATGTAGATACATGTGATGATGATAATGATACACCTTTAATACGAGCTTGTGCAAATGGAAATAAAGAGATTGTAAAGTTACTATTAGAAAATAATGCCGATGTTGATATGGAAAATGATAATGGAGAAACTGCTTTAGAAATTGCTAAAGAAAATAATTATCGATCTATCGTTCGACTTTTAAGAGACTATGGGGCGGACTAATTATCTATAATATTTGGGATATAGAATAATTACTCTATCAAAAAATTATTTGATAGTTATAAATAGTGCCTACAGGAGTAAAACTTATGAAATGTAAAAAATGCGATACAGTATTAGAAAAAGATGCAAAATTTTGTGATGAGTGCGGTAAAAAAAACTAATACGACAAGACTATTTTTTAGTAGACAAATGGGAGTTTTCGTTATACAATAAATGGTCTATTAGAATAAAAAGAAATAGGAAAAATTGTGAGTAATAATAAATTTTTAACAAAGCTAGATAAAGTGCAGGATGTAATACATCTATTCGAATCCATGCAACTTTCAGACATTGGTGCTGATATTAATGCGATTGCTGATTTAGGTTTTCCTCCTGATAATGAATTAAAAAAAAATCAAATGAGTTTTTTTCGTATAAAAAAACTTGCCTATGATAAAGATTATCCACAAAGAGAGGCTTTTGAAAGCGTTTTACTTTCACTAGATAATAGTGCTTTTAACTTTGTTTATATTCTAGAAGGCACTAAAATTGGAATTGAACTATATATTGGTGTGGTAGAAAATATCAATAACTACGAAGGAACATTATCTGCTGCAGACTACGGAGATAATCTAAAAAATGTTTTTGAAGGTAATTTTAATGGTAGCGAACTAGAACCTGTCAAAGGAAATAAACTTGACGAACTGGTAAAACTTTCACTTGAAAAATATGATAATGTATCTGCGGGTGTTATCACAGGAATACCTTCAGTAAATGAATTTGAAAGTGGAAAAGATTTTGATTTTCAGGGAATTGATCGCCTTATAAATAGTATGCTTGGACTTGAGTGGCGTCTTGTAGTGGTAAATGAACCAATTAATAAGGAAAAAATCTTTCACTTACAAGAAAATATCTATGAAATATATAATGATCTTTCAATGATTTCAAAAACAACAATGCAACACACTGAGTCCGAAGGAATATCTGAGTCAACAGGATCAAGTGTCTCTGATACAAGGGGTAAAAACGATAGCTGGAATAAATCATCAGGAACAAGTTCTGGTGGACAGTCTAGCTCAAGTAACTCATCAAAAGGTACTTCTGGTGGGACAAATGAAAGTAAAACTGTCGGAACAAGCGAAACAAGCGGTTCAAATAAAGGAATTTCCCATGCCTTTACAGTAGAAAAGGCAAATAAACATGCCTCTGAAATTATGAAATATATTGATGAGGAAATGCTTGAAAGATTAAAGCTTGGATTTAGCAAAGGATTTTTCAAATCAAGTGTGTATTACATGGCTAAAACACCTGCAAGTAACCATCGTTTAAAAGTTGGTATTATGTCGTTATTTCAAGGCAATAAATCTTCTTTTAGCCCCCTTTGTGCACAAGAATTAAATCTGGAAAATCCTGCAAAGTTAAATATACTTACAACGTATCAAAATCAATCACTTTCAGAATTTTCATCAGATATTCAATCTCTTGCTCTTAAAGGACGTCCCTCAGATGCAAGTGGTGTGGGGCTCAATACTTTTCTCACAACAAAGGAGATTAGTTTAATAGCAGGATTACCTCAAACAGAGGTACCTGGAATAACCCTTGTTGAGGGTGTTGGTTTTGGCTTAAATCAAAGAAATATGTCTGAAAATACGGGAAATATTATCAAATTAGGAAACATTGTTCAAAAAGGTAGAGTCCTTGAAAATATACCTTTTAACCTTACAAGCAGTAATTTGATGAAACATACTTTTATTGCAGGCGTGACAGGCTCTGGCAAAACAACAACATGTCATAATCTTCTTAAAGAATCTGGTATGAATTTTCTTGTACTTGAGCCTGCAAAAACTGAATATAGAACGCTTATCAACAATCCTGATTTTGCAGATGAAAAAAAAGTTGTTGTTTTTACACTTGGTAATGAAACACTCGCTCCTTTTAGAATTAATCCATTTGAAATGATAAAAGGTGAAATTCTTTCTGCCCATATTGATATGGTAAAAGCAACTTTTACCTCTGCCTTCCCTATGGAGGCCTCTATGCCTCAGCTTTTAGAAGAAGCTATGTATAACTGTTATGTTAAATATGGGTGGGATATTGATACAAACACAAATGAAAAATATGGCGATAAGGCTTATGATAAAAATGTAAATAGCTTTCCTATAATGTCAGATCTTTTAAGCGAAATGGAGAGTGTTGTTGATTCTAAAAATTTTGGGGAAGAATTAAAAAGCAACTATATAGGATCCCTTGTTAGTCGTTTATCAAATCTTACCGTTGGAGCAAAGGGAAATATGCTTAACTGTGAGCACTCTACCGACTTCAATTATATTGCAACACATAATGTAATTATTGAAATGGAAGAATTAAAATCTCCTGAAGATAAAGCTCTTTTTATGGGATTTATTCTTACTCGCCTTTCTGCAGTTATTAGAGAAAAGCATAAAGAAGACCCTTCTTTTAAACATTTAACCCTTATTGAAGAAGCTCATAGACTTCTTTCTAAGATTGAATATGGCGATTCTGGATCAAAAAAAGCTGCCGTTGAAACCTTTACTGATCTACTTGCTGAGGTAAGAAAATATGGAGAGGGATTAATAATTGTTGATCAGATTCCTAATAAATTAGCCCCTGAAGTGCTTAAAAATACAAATACTAAAATTATTCACAAGATTCTTGCAAAAGATGATAAGGAAGCGGTTGGTGACACCATGTTGATGGATGATAAGCAAAAAGAATATCTTTCAGCACTACAAGTGGGGCATGCAATTGTTTTTACGGAAGGAATAGATAAACCGATTCATGTAAAAGTTGACCGAGTAAGTGATACAAATGAAGATGAAATTATAAACACTGTTGTAAAGCAAAGATTTGAAGAAAATGAAAATGAACTTGGCAATTGTTATAGGTTACGAAAAATTTATACAGCATATAAAGCATATGATAAAGTATGCTGTAACATTATAAATAAACATGACGACTTAAATGAAAAAAAACACCTTAAAAATCAAATACAAATCATTTCTAACTCCTTGCAAATAACGGAAGATGAAATTTTGAAAATTTTAATAGAGCGCAGAGATAGTTTGATGGGGAAATTCTTTACAAATGCAGGAAAATATGCTGATCGCTTTAAAAACCTGTTTAGCTTTTTTAAAAAATATTTTATGACAAATAGGCAAATAGATTTTACGAACACTGATGTAATTGATATTGTAAATAAATTAAAAAAATAATAAAAGGAGCAAAATATGTTTGCAATTTTAGCAACAGTACTTTCTGTTGCAACAACACTAGTTAAAAGCTTGGGTATTATTGGAATGGCAATTCAAGGACTTAAAGTAATTGGTAATGCCCTGCTAGGATTAGGGAAAATGCTAGGACTGATAAAGCAAGAGACCACAGTTGAAGAGATTGGTGATAAAGCTTTACAGGCAGCGGATGAAGGAATTACTCCCAAAAATTTCGATTCCTTTGAAGACTATGTGAAAGCAATTGATAATTTTGAAGTTGATCCAAAAAAATCAAAATTGACAACCGCAGAGCAAAAAACAATCCGAGGAATTGAACTAGGTGCAAGTCTCTTAACAGAAAAATATCCTCAACTTCCGCTTAAAGATTTTTGTATATTTATTTCAAAAAATGGTGATTACTTCAAAAAGCCAGATAAAACAGCCGCATTTTTTGAATTAGCTACAAAAGATCAAAAAAGCTTTACTGAAGTAGTAAAATATATGACGGGAGCTGAAAAAAATGATGCAAAAATTAATAGTGCAATTTCAACGATAATGAATATTGAAAAAAGTATTAATCCAAAGCTCTCTGATAAGGCTGCACTAATAATCGCAAGTGATATTCGAAAATAGTAAAAATTATAAGGAAGCAAGATGAGAGAATATACAATACTAGTTTTTATAACAAAAGAAAAACTTACCGCCTTTGATTTACGAGCAAAAAAAGCGGTAAGTCTCAAAGGCAATACAGAAATGAAATACACTACAGAAAGTGATATTGCCATTTTTAATGAGTTTATTAAAAATAATTATAATATTGATGAATGTTCAGAAGTTGATATGAATATGAGTATAATTAATTGTGGTGCAAAAAATAATTATATTGACGCCCTGTTTAATTTTGCGAAAACAGCCTCTGAGGTAAATATTATTAATGCAAGGCATATCGTACCAATAATTTATGCTTGTGCCGAAAAGGTTCAAGAAAACACTGTAAAAACTTATTCCTTATTTGGAGCTACATATAAGATTGCAGTAGATGAACATAAGTGTATTTCTTGCCATTTTTTACCAGAAGAAATGAATACTGAGGCAGAAATTATTACGCCCAAGCAATTTGAAATCCTTTTTACAATAGATGGTAAAATTCTTGTAAATGATAATACATCGCTTCCCTTAGATAATGCAGAAACAGAAAAACTCTGTCAAAAAATAAAAGAGCAAGAAGAGCTTTTGCAAGCAAAAGCAGATGAGCTTGAACAACTGCGAAGCACATCAAAAAATTCTGTGACAGAGACTTCTGAATTATCTAACATTTCTCCACAACAACAAGCAAGCGAAACTACAAGTGAGGGTGAAGCAGAGGACAGCTTAGATTCATTACTTTCGACCTTAAACTCATCAAAAGAGGCGGAAGCTGCTGCAGAGCGTCTTGCAAATGTTGATTTTATAATTAACGAATATATTACATTGTATGAAGAGTATGCAAAAGAAAGTATTGTTAACTTTAAAGAAATGTCTCAGTTCTTTTTGGAAAAAGAAAAAGAGTCTTATCATACGGCAAACGAGAGACTTTTTATTAAATTTTCGTCATTAAAAAAACTTATGCCTGTTGCACAGGCGGATGTTGAGGCTCTTGACAAAGCCGCTACTATTTTGATAAATGACTACAACAAAGATGTTGCTGACTTTGTACAATTTATTTATGATAATGAAGAAAAAATTGTAACTAATGAAGTATCTATTGAAAATAACGAATTCTTAAAGTCCAAGACAGAAAAAGACAGTAGCTTTGCCTTTATGGCTACACTCTCTATTAATGAACTCGCACGAAGCATAAAACTAGCTAATGAAAAAGGTTTTATTTTAGTAGAGGGCGGAACCTTTGAAATGGGTAATGATAACGGTGCGAATGATGAAAAGCCTGTTCATAACGTTACACTAGATAGTTTTTATATTAATAAATACCCTGTTACTCAAGCTGAATGGGCAGACATTATGAAGGATAACACTTATAATTCTGAAAAAGCTAATTTACCAGCAACTGGCAAACGCTGGGCAGACGCAATAAGCTATTGTAATAAACGAAGTATTGCAGAGTGGCTAACTCCTGTCTATACTATTAAAGGTAGCACTGTAACAATAAATAAAGAGGCTACAGGATATAGACTGCCCACAGAGGCTGAGTGGGAATATGCGGCAAGAAATGGGAGTAAAACAACAAACAACTATAAGTATAGTGGTAGTAACTGCCTTGATGACGTTGCATGGTATATCAATAATATGAGCACGAGCCTCCTTGATGTACATCCTGTAGGAACTAAAAAATCTAATTTATTAGGTTTGTATGATATGAGTGGTAATTCCGAGGAGTGGTGTTATGATGTTTATGATAATTATTCTAAAGAAAGCCAAAATAACCCTATAGGTCCTGCTGAAAATGCTACAGATAAAAACCATGTATATCGAGGTGGGGCATATAATTCTTCTGCTAAAGAATGTTCTGTAACTAGGCGAGGTCATGATTCATATTCATCCTATAGTGCTGGCTTTCGACTTGTTCTTAACAAATAACTCATAACCAAAAGGAGGTTTCTATGCCACTAAATGGTCTTGTTCAGCCAAGCCGTAATACGTCTGTGCCGTATGTATGCAAAAAATGCGGTCATCGTTTTTCGGCAAAAAAACCGTTATTTCCATTGTCGGTAAAATGCCCAAAATGTGGTGGCTCTTGCACTGCAGTACCTGTTTGTTGGTAATTCCAGCGGCTAACGACAAGACTTGTCGCTCCTTCAGTATAGTATTATAATTACATACTGGAGGAAACCCTATGAAAGATAGATATGCCATGTCTTATCGGCGCATGATTGAAATTGACAAGCTTATTCGTGAAGGCATGCAAACCAATCATCATCCAACGGTCAAAGAAATGACGCAAAAAATTTGCCAACGCCTAAAAGTCTCTGTAACAGAGAGAACAATCCAACGCGATATTAAACACATGGCACAGTCGGCTGATTTTATAGATCCCATTCCTTTTGACGAAAATTACGGCTATTACTATGCAAATCAAAATTGGTCATTTTCTGATATTCAGTTAAGTGACTCAGAAAAACAATGCTTTACACTCGCCCGCTCTGTTTTACTCTCGCTATTTTCTGGAACTACTGATTATTATGAAATCTACAAAACCTTCAATATTTTGATGGGAAAATTTGATTTTGCACAAAATTACTTACAGCATCCTTTACGCGATTCAATGCTCTTGGCTTTGCCACAAAAAACGCAATTAGATGACATCGATAAAATTATTCCTTTTATTAATACACGACAATCTATTGTAGTCCTGCTCAGCGAAAATACACAGGATTTTCTCATCCGTCCTATTTATGTTGTTTATGCATGGAGTCATTGGTACTTATTGTATATCGATGCACAATTTTCCTATGAAGCGACACAGTTCAAAATTATTCGCACTGATTGTATTCAATTTAAAAGGAGTGCCTCTCAAAGCGAAAACACGACGATTCCTCAACTTGAGTATAAGAATAAAAGTACGTATGATTTTTCTAAAGCCGTCTATACATCGTGCGAAATAAAGTCAGCATATCAAAATGAAGAGGATTTTGAATACCTTTCAATTAATATTTATGGCAATTTGTATCAAGAATATAGTTTAAAGTTTCGTCAAAACAAAGATTCAAAAGAGCCACAAACCGAGTTGATCCATTGTAATAGCATGAATTTTTCTGAAAAAAAATTTGAAGAAGAGCAAACAAAAATGTTTTTAAAAGCTCGTGATTTTTTAGCAGAAAAGGCAACAAGTCAAAAAAACTATAATGAAAACGATTTTAACGACATCCTTCTGTGAGCTATAAAATAAATTTAAATCATATTATTTTATAAAATATTTTTTTCTGCGACATGATTTGTCGCAGATGTCTTGTATACTTTGATTATCACAAAGCGAAAGAAATCTTTTAATTAAAAAATCTCTTTTATAACAAAGATGTGTTGCTCCATAATTAAAGGCAACAAGGAGGCTTATTTGAAAATACAAGGATTGTTGGTTCGTCAAGGCGATATTATTAAAACAAGCCGATTTTTCTACACTCACTATGGCGTGTATGTTGGTAAGGGGCGTGTTGTTCACTTTGCAGGCGATCAAAATAATGAACTTGATCCGCAAAGTGGCTTTATTCAACAAGCATCTATCGATGATTTTTTGAATAATGGAAAAATACAAATAGAACAAAGATCGACTCAAGGCTATTCTCGCTTGCAAACGGTGGAGCGTGCTTTATCGAAAGTAGGAACAGCAAAAGGTGAATATAATCTTATTTTTAACAATTGTGAACACTTTGCAAATTGGTGCAAGTATGGTACAAAAAAATCCGCTCAGGTGGATCGAGCCGTCATAGGTGTAAGTGCTATTGCATTAGTAAGTATGATTCCAATTATAAAAAAAATACAAGAAATTGTAGATGACAATCAGACTACAATATAACAAAAGGAGTTTAAAATGAATGAAAACACTCAAGACTTTGAAGCAAGAATTGAAAAAGTTGAAACACTCATTGATATGGCGTGTGGCAAAAATCGTGCAAGAAAACAGCGAAGAAAAACTTTTTCTATGGTTTGCTCAATCGAAAAGAGCGATTTAGTGGCCTATATGATTAGTAACGGTGCCGATGTTAATGAAATTGATCTTTATGGCATGTGTACTCCATTAGTTGCGGCTGCAATTGAAGGTAACATTGAAACAATGAAAATCCTGCTTGAAAATGGAGCAAATATCAACCTTCATGTACTTGGATATGGAACACCTATTATGGCAGCTGTTTCTGAAAATCAAATTGAGGCGGTACAATTTTTGCTTGAAAAAAAGCCTAATCCGCAGTTAGATATGTATGGCAGAACTGATGGTAAAAATATTTTTGACATTGCCGTTGAAAATAATTTTACTACCATTCAAGAGTTGATTTTAAATACATATCCTGATATCAATAAAAAAACTGAGCACGAAGAATCCTTTGCACAAGCACATGATGATTATACTGATGAAGAAAATACGTATGAAGATGAAGAAGAGAGAATCTTTTTTAAGGAAACTGAAGTATGCGATGCATTATCATTCGTTGTTGACTTAGTGACGGATACTTCTGATAAAATTTGTGCTGTACTTGATAAATCAGTTGAAGAGCTGGATAATTTTTTTGAGGATGAAAGTAATTCTTAACTACATTTAGAGGTTTAGAAATAGAAGTGGGTATAAGTCATTTTAATTTAGCTAAGAAAGCTGTTTTGATCTAACATACCCCTTTTATTTATACCTCATGGCTAACTATGATGGCAAAATTGTTGACAACGTTTAGTAATTGAGATTTCAGTTTTAGATCTTGGTTCTTGACTACTTTATAAGAAAATAATTATTATAAATGTATGAAAAGCAATGAAAAACAAGTATGAATACAGACTGCACATTTCTGTGAGAAAATTTAGAGAGATTCTTAAGTATTTCTGTGTAATTTGAATATTGATATCGCGTCTTAAAAATTACATCAATACACCGAAAAGATTTATAAATTGTGCGAATTTGCTGGCTCTTTCGTGTCTCTAAAAATTTATTCGTGGCACAAAACCAAGTACACCTTCTTATATCTAACTACTTTTCGATATTACAAATTAAATGTAAATAATTTATAACTCTATTTTATCACCTTGTGTTGGAAAAAAATAATTAACTTTATATGTATTAGTATCTGTCAACTCTTTGATAATTTTTGCTCGAATATCATTATTTTTTTTGAGACTTGGTTTTATGTGAGTAATAATGATATTCAATCCTTCCATATTTTCAGTTCCTGCATAGTGAGTAAGAATATCTAACTCTTTGTTAAGCCATTCAGGTGTTAAATGGCCAAATAAAAATTGATCAGGTTTCTCATTGGGAAAAGAAACTTCAATCATAATCGCCTTTAACTTTTTTTCCCTAATGAGTGGAGCGATTGCCTTAAATGTTGTTTCTAATTTTGTAGCTTTTTCTACTGCATCAGAACCTAAATCACCGTAATAGGCAAGGTATTTTTCATCAGATTGGATTAAAAACATGGTTGATTCGACACCGCTATGACTAAGTGAAAATGCCTGCGTACTAAAATTAGTTCCATCAATAGGATATTTTTGTTGAGGTTTTAAGCGATGATAGAAGTATTGGTTGAGAGGTGTTTTTCCTTCATTGCCAAAATTAGGCCATAATTTCCAATTAAATATTGAAGAAGTAAATGTTTTTATTGTTGAATTAAGTGCATAAATAGGTTTTGTTGTATCTTCTGTTGATGATATAACAAGTCCTGCAACGTGATCAATATGGGCATGACTAATAAAATACGCCGCGATTCCTTCTCGCAAAATATAACCTTCATCTGTCCATTCTGTGTCAGAAGGAATCGTAAAGTTAGAAAAATTATTTTTTTCAAGTGCTTTTTTTATGCCAGGTAAAAGCGTTCCAGCATCAAGAGCAAGATATTTTGTGCCAGTTTTTTCCTTTAAAAGGTAACCAGAAACATTTCCATCATAAACGCCTCCATCGCTTCCCAATGTAATAATCTCAAAATTTTGTGCATAAAGGATGCTAGTAACCAATAATAAAGCGAAAAAAATCTTTTTTTTCATTACAATACCTCCAAAAAATAATTAGAATTACGGAATTGCTTATTTTAACTGCCTTCTACTGTTAAAATTTTTTGTGTCAGCAGAATCTTATTTGTTTGCAGTCTGATTATT
>JBOFTD010000065.1:0-3965 GCA_051651885.1 Treponemataceae bacterium | reverse complement strand
GAATAAACTTGCTTTTTACCCTTAAAGGTTTTCTTTGCAGGGACTTTTTTATCATCAATAGGAGCGGGACTTGGAGAGAACCCCCTTTGACCACCAAAACCACCACCTTGCGGTCGATTACCTTGTCCAAAAGGCCGATTTCCCTGTCCTTGCGGTCGATTACCTTGGCTAGGCCCTGTTCCCTGACTACGATTTTGATAACCAGCTCGTGCCTGCGATCCACTAAAACCACCTGGTCGACTTTGACCTTGGTTATTGTAACCTTGGTTATTATAGCCACCGCCTTGTTGTCCACCTCTATTTTGAGGATTATAGCCACCTTGATTATTATTATAACCTTGGTTATTGTAGCCACCGCCTTGTTGCCCACCTCTATTTTGCCCATAACCACCCTGATTATTACCACCTTGCTGTCCACCTCGATTTTGGCTGTAACCACCTTGGTTATTGTAGCCTCCACCACCTTGTTGCCCACCCCTATTTTGACCATAACCGCCTTGATTATTATAACCCTGATTACTGTATCCTCCACCACCTTGTTGTCCGCCTCTATTTTGACTGTAACCACCTTGGTTATTGTAACCCTGGTTATTATAGCCACCGCCTTGTTGTCCACCTCGATTTTGACCAGAACCACCCTGATTATTATAACCCTGGTTATTGAACCCGCCACCTTGCTGTCCATTTCGATTATACATAGGCTTTGGCTTATCAGCAAGATTTCCTTGCTTAATATTTGGTCGTCTTTGATCTAATTCCATAACTCCACGAGAAGATTTTTTTTCTTCATCAGTAGAATCATTTTTTTTAACGGCTTCACTCTTTTTTTTATGATCGATTGAAGCATTGTCAGTTTTATTTTTTTCTTCACTATCAGATTTTTTTTCTTCAGTAGCTACTTTTACCACAGCTTTTTTCTTTATCACAACAACTTTTTTCTTCTCTGGTGCATTTTCTGAGTTTACAGCATCACCCTCAGTGTTCCTTGATGTAGTCGATTCATCGGGTCTAGGCTTTTTATTGAGAATAAATTGTTGTTTTTTTTCTGTATCGTCTGACATACATCTCCTATAAAAAGTCAAGCTCAAGCTTGACAATAAAATGGAAATGATGATTGATTTTTCTATATCATATTTTAGAATAGAAATATAATCATCATGCATCTCCTATAAAATGATAAGTTTTTGCAACACAATACATTACAATTTTACTTATCTTAAATGAACATTCATATTTGAACACTACTCTTCTTCATATTCAAAACTTAAACCAATACCACAATTTGGACAATTTGCCATATCAACGGTAATTGCACTGCCACACTCAGGACACTCATATTCTTCCTCATCAGCCACGCCACTTTCAGATTTTTTTTCTTCCTCTGTGTTAGTATCCATTGTTTCTTCTTCTACAATGTCAACGGTATCATCAAGAATAGTATTAATAGCATTAATTTGATCTTCACTCAATCCTTCTATAGAAAAAAGTGACTCATTCTCTTGTGCATCAAGATAATCATTAATTGAAATGATATTATGCTCTTTCAACAAGGCAAGAACGGTTTCATCAATACCCTCAAGGTTTTCAAGCAATGTTGAAGTATCGCCTGAGTCAAATAGATCATGTGCCGCTTTACGTGATTGCGACATAATTTCATCAATTTCTTCATACTGCTCATCAGTTTTAACATCAATATTCCACTCAGATAATCGATTTGCAAGACGAACATTCAATCCTTGCTTTCCAATTGCAAGCGAAAATTGACTTTCTGCAACAACGGCAAGTGCCTGCTTTTTTTCCTCATCTAAAATAATAACATCACTTACCTCAGCAGGAGCCAAAACATTTTTTATAAAATTCTTCGGATTAGAATCATAGCGAAGAATATCTATTTTCTCTCCATCAAGCTCACGAATAATCGTTTGTATGCGAGATCCTTTCAAACCAACACAGGCTCCAACAGGATCGACGTCATCTTTATTAGAATAAACAGCCAATTTTGTACGATAACCCGCCTCACGAACAATTTTATAAATCTCGATAGTCTTGTCATACACTTCAGGAACCTCAAGCTCCACAATACGACGAACAAAATCAGCGTCGGTGCGAGAAAGCACAACTTGCAAACCCTGCGATGTTTTTTTAATATCGATAATTAAAGCTTTAATGCGATCATTTTTTCCATATATTTCACGAGGAGACTGAAACTTTTTAGGCAAAACGCCCTCGACCTTGCCTAAATCAACATACACATTACCATTTTTTTCACGCTGGTAATAGCCAATAATAATTTCGCCAACCTTGTCAGCATACTCGGCATACAATGTGTCTTTTTGAATATCGCGTAAGGATTGTTGAGCCGTCTGTTTTCCCGTTTGAATTGAACCACGATCAAAATCCTTAGGGTCAACCAAAATATCTATTTCATCTCCCTCTTCACAATCAGGACTTAATTCCAAAGCTTCTTCTAACTCAATCTCGATGACAGGATCATACACGCCATCAACAATAACTTTTCGAGAATAAATCAATACGTCTGATAAATCATCATTAAACTTAACAACCGCATTTTCATTTGTTCCAAACGTTCTTTTATACGCTGCTTTCAATGTAGTCTCTATTGTTTTTAAAACTTGCTCCTCAGACATTCCCTTTTCTTGTATAAGCTGACGAACCGCCTCTGCCATACCCGATGCCATAAGACCTCCTACAAATTAATTAGTTTTGCTTTAGCTATTTTTGTTAATGGAATTGTTATTTCCACTTTGTTTTCTTCTATTATAACAGATTGTTCTGTGCAGGTAACTATTTTTCCACAAACCCAATCAGACTTTTCTGTATCCCACAGCCGAATATTACGCCCCTTAAACAAAGGAATTTCAGCTGCATTTTTAATAAGTCGCTCTGCACCAGGAGAAGTAACTTCGATAAAAACTTCTTGTGTTTTTAAAAGAACCTCAAGATGCACCAGCAATGAACGATGCACTTTTGCACAATCATCAATTCCAACAGGATCAACACTATTGCCATGATTAATTACCACGCGAATTAAATATTGAGACTTAGTTTTGCTCATTCTCAGCTCAACAATCGCATACCCAAGACCACAAATCAGAGGGTTACAATCATTATAGAGAGGCATTGACTCAAGTGGCGTATAATCAATCATTAAACAAAAAACTCCCTTTATGAGTATAAAAAAAGAGCCGTTTGAACGACCCTCACCGTAAGAATAATAATTATGTTCACCCTAAGCCTATACAAAATAAAAAAAAATGTCAAGCGGTTTTATATATAGTAACAAAAATCTAAAATTACTGAAGCACCCTGCCACAAAACATTGAAATAGCCCCGAAATAACCATAAAGCATATTTTTGTAAACCCCTCTGTTAGAAAATGGGCGTTACGGCTTCACCTGTTTCGCCGTCGGGCTTTCCGCTACAATCTTTTTATCCTTGCTAAAGCAAGATAAAAAGTATACCACTACAATCCCTAACGCATATTTGCCCTATGGGCAAAAAACTCTTACCGTACAAAAACAATTTTTTTTGCACTTGATAGTTGCTCATCATAGGAGTAATTACTCGCAGAAAAGTTTTTTACACCGTCAACTGACGTAATTGCATTACTGGCAAGATATTTTACCATTTCACCGCGGGCCATTTTTACATACACGCCTTTTTCTTTTAAAGTATCGTTTACCCTTTCATAAAAAAAGACATCAACAAAATGATTTTCGGGCTTAAGATATTTTCAAATTCCTTTTGTGTATTCAGCACTTGCAAGATTTAACACCACATCATTATTTTGATATAAATTTTTATACAATGAGTCCGCCCAAAAATCATACAGATTTATATCCTGCAGCTGACTTTGCATTTCAAGGCGGTACGCATAAATTCCATCAAATGAGCGAAGCACACCAAAAAGGCCAGAAAGAATAAAAACATTTTCTTCCATGTAG
>JBOFTD010000064.1:0-6349 GCA_051651885.1 Treponemataceae bacterium | reverse complement strand
TTTAAGGTTTATCATCAAAATTTCATCAATTTTAGGTTCTTGTATGTTATATTTATTTTCTTCGGTCAGTGCTTTTGCCCATTTTACAAGATCTGTTTCGATAAATTTTTTGTCCTTTCCTGTGTTATCAATTTTATAGAGGGCATATATGCCAAGCAAAGGAGTGTCTTTGATTTTTGAAAAAAAATCTCCTAGCTTAGGCTTTTTTGTATCAAAAAGAGTTGCTACAGCCTTTTTTACATGAGTCTCTGTTACTTCTGCTGTTGTAGGAATTGCATCTTTGTCAAAGTCATTCAGGAGACTTCTCGCACCGTTAAGTTTTTCTGCTATATACTTTTTGTATTTTTTTTGTTGCTCTTTTTTTTGTTCTTTTTCTAATTTAACTAATCCTTTTGATGCATCCATCGTTATTTCATTGTTTTCTTCTTTAGCAAGTTCGTAGTTACTCATTATTTTCTCCTTGAATATTATTTGCCTGAATTTGTGGGGCTTCTTGTTGTATCTTTGTTCCTAGCTTTTGCAGTGATTCACTATTTGCATTTTGAATTTTTGTAAAAAAACTATAGTGCATAATTTTTTCTTTTAGTTCTGCTTCAAGTTGTATTTTTTTACTTGCGTCTATAGTTTTTTCTTCATCAAAATATTCAATGAGTAATGTCTTATATTTTGTGTCTAAGTTATCTTTGTTGTTTTTATATGCCATGAACTCATAGAAAGTAAGAGCTATTAATACAGCAGACTGTGTTAGTCCGTAGAGGGTTGATGCTTCTATGGAATCTTCGCCTGTTGATAATAATTTTTCCAGAAAGGGCTCTACAGCTTGTAAGACATCTTGTATGATATTATCTACTATAAAAATAATAAAAATTCCTGCTGTTAAAACAATGATAATACCTCCAATTATTAGGATATTGACTGAAAAAACTAACAATAATAGTTTGCCGATACTAGCAAATATATTTTTAACACAATTGCCTAGATAAGCTATAAAATTTTGAGAATTTGGTATTTTTTTTATTGGATATGAATTAGATATACCAGAAAAAACTGTTTTAAATTGGCCTAAAAGTAAAATTATACCACCAACTAGCATTATTATTGCACAAACACCGATAATATTTTCTAAGGTTTTGTTTCCTCTAATAATTGTATTATAAATATTGGGTGGAAGCATATAAAAAATAGCAACTTTTATAAAAAAAAGTATAATGCCAAATACCAATAAGGCTATAGGACTTTGCCCCATAAATACATTTGGTAAAACTTTTCCTGTAAGTTCACTAATAAAACTACTAAAGAGTATCAAGATAACAAGTCCCCATTGAATTAAAGCAAAGCCTGATAATGGGAGGAGTACAACATTGTAAAAGGCGGTATATAGAAAAAAAAGAAAAAAGAGGTCTAAAATATTTGTTGTTTCTTTGTTGATAAGTTTTTTTATTTCGAAAACATTAAATGCATGAAAAAGTCCGAATAAACTAAATACTGCTATTTGGGGGAAAGAAATAGATAATCGGACGATTCCAACTCTGTTTTGATATATCAATGAAAAGTAAAAAAGCGTGATTCCAAATCCCACTGATAAGAGCTTGTTTAGAAACTCATTTTTTTTAGTATAGCTTGTTTGCATTTTTAGTCCTTTTAGTCAATATAGTATTTAATTGCATTGCGTGGCGTCCATTTTTCTACTTTTTTCGTAAATTTCAGCAATCCAAAGTTGTTTTCGTTTTTTACAGAATTTAGATAATTTTTTTGGTCTTTAAATGTATTAGAATTCTCTCCAATTTGGTTTGCGAATGTTTTCATATCAGTGTCAATATCACTATTGATAGTTTTGCGTATTTCATCGGTTTTTTTACTCGAAAAATATCTATCCCGATAATATAAGCAAAGAATATGAGCACTTTTTTCTGATAAAATGCCTGTCGTATCAGCAAAATTTTTTCTATATAAAGCATAGAGTTGATGGCTATTTTTTATATACTGGATGTTCTTTTTTATACAGTAAAAGGGTATTATTTCTGATATCTTTACTGCTTCTATTTTTGTTAAACCTTGGTTTTGTAAGTATTCATCTAGTGTGGGCGTTTGTCTTATCAGCGATTCTACCATTCCAAAAAGATCTTTTTCCCATTTTGATGTCTCAAAAAAACTAGGTTTGTTAGCAGCTTTATTATAAAAAGTCTCAAAAGTACTTAAATATTCTTTTAGTTCTTTTGGTAGATCAGTAAAATCATCAATTTTTTCTATATCAACTTTATTTCTGTCGATATTTGTGAGCCACACAAAAAAGGGATCATCTCGTTTGGGATTAGTAAGAGCAGGTTTAGATAAATGCATCTCCGCTCGTATTTCTTTGTTGATATACGTTGCTATTTGACTGACAGGAAACAGTATTAGTAGCAGTGCAAGTGTTGCTTTTGGTATTAATTTAAATTCGTCCTTAAAATTCATTTTAACTCCTTTTTATAATATTTTCTACATTACAAAATATTATGAAAAAATATAAGCGTTTTAAAAGAACTCAGCTTCCATTTTTACGTTAGATTCTTTGAACAATTTAATTTCTAAAGTATTTTTTTCATTTTCCGATACTCTAATTGAGAATCTTATTTTAAGATGCGACTTTGTAATAACGTGGAGGATTTCATGAACACAAATGATATCATCGGTTTAGAAATGAATGAACTGATTATGCGACAAAATAATATTTTAACGCTCATTTTAGCTGATCAACGGCTTATTCGACAGGCTGTCGTTGATCGAAATTGGGAGACTCTTGATCAAACAATTCACAAGGTTCAAATCCTCAGCGATGAGTTTGAATCGCTCGAAAATAAGAGGCAGCAGCTTTTAGGGCAAATTGATTGCGAGTCGGGTAAGGATATTTATCAAATCGCTTATATGTTTTCTGAGTCGGTTCGCCAAAGTTTGCTTGAAAATTTTCGCCTTATGAGGCAAAAACTTGCAGTGTCAAAAATCGAAAACGATTCAATTAACGATTACGTTCGCATTACAAAAGGATTTTTACAAGGCGTTTTTGAGTCCGTTGTTCCGCAAAGACGAAGCAAGGTTTATTCTAATTCAGGAAAAATTGTCGATACGGTTCCAGAGTCAGTGATTTTAAATCGACTTTTTTAAAACCGCAGGTTTAAAAACCTAGGTTTTACAGAGAACGCTTGTTTAATAGAAGGTAAACGTAACGGTTTGCATTTTTGTTCAAAATTATAGAGGATAAAAATATGTCAAGTTTTGCAGGAATAGAGATGGCTAAACGAGGATTAATGGTGCAAAGTAAGCTCATTAATACGGCTGGTCACAACATAAATAATGCTGATACCGAAGGTTTTTCTCGCCAGCGTGTAAAAGTTGCTGCTTTTGATCCTCTTCATCGTCCTGATTTATCGCGTGATTTAACCCCCGGTCAAATTGGGCAGGGCGTCAAGGCTGAAAGTATTGAGCGAATCCGTGATGAGTTGCTTGATGCTCGCATAGCAGGGCAAACGAATAAAGAAAGTTTTTGGTCAACACGTGAAAAATATTATACCATGCTTGAGCAAGTGTACAATGAGGCAGCAGATATTTCTGTTCGAACGAGTTTAGATAAATTTTGGCAATCGTGGCAGGAGCTTTCTGTGTATCCTGAGTCAACGGCGGCTCGTCAAGCGGTTGTTTCTCGTGGAGAATCGCTTATCACTTCAATCAACAATCGTTATGATGGCTTAAAGGGCATTGGCGATATGCTTAACAGCGATATTGAGGCAACGGTTCGTCAGGTAAATGATTTTTCAAGCCAGATAGCGGCCGTCAACAGCGAAATTACTCGATCTCGGGCTATGGGCGATAATCCGAACGATTTGCTTGATAGGCGAGATTTGCTGGTAGAAAAGCTTTCAAACTTAATCAATATTAGCACAGATCAGCGTGATTCTGATGAATTTATGGTGCATGTTGATGGCAAGGTTTTGGTGCAAGGCGAAAAGCATCGCAGTTTTTCTGTCGTACCAGAAGTTGAAAATAAGGGCTATTCAAAAGTCATTTGGAGCGATACTGAATTTGATGCAGATTTTCGCGGTGGTACGCTTGGTGCGTTAATTGAGCTTCGTGACAGTGATGTGCGTAGTGAAATTCAGTCCCTCAATACTATGACGCTCAATTTTGCAGACTTGGTAAATGATATTCATCGAAACTCTATTGGGGCAAATAATGCGACGGGCTTGGATTTTTTTGTGGAGCAGCCTTTTGTTACCAATGCGGTGGGAAATTATGATCGAAATGGAGATGGCGAGTTTGACTCTTCGTATATTTTTCGCCTCACTGGTGCAAACGAGTTAAAGGCAAATGAACAAATAGGGCTTGCAGGAACGATTACGCTTGCTGGCAAGCAGGGAAATATCAATATTGGCTACAGTGCAACTGACACCGTGCAAAACATTGTCGAGCGTATAAATAATTATGACGGCGAAGTAAAAGCGTACTTGGACAACAATAATAAGCTTGTTTTGAAGGCGACAACAGCAGACGATATTGAAAATCCTGATTTTGTTATACGGCACGTGGAAGATTCTGGGCATTTTTTGGTCGGCTATGCAGGCATTTTGGCAGGAAGTGGCCAAGAGAATGCGTTTAATTTTAATCAACCAAATGCCGTGAATGCTCTGAGTGCTAATGGAGCTCAGTTTAGCGTTGCTCCCGTGCAAGATCCTTCAGCGTATATTGCAATTAATGAAACAATTCGTCGTGACGTGCTTTCAGTTGGCTCGGCTTTTGTAAATAATTATGGTGTTCGAAATCAAGGCGATGGGGCAGCAGCTCTTGCGATTGCGGGTATTAGAAATAATCCTGTGATGATTGGAAAGTCCCGCACCTTTGATGATTATTTTGCAGACAGTGTAACGAATATTGCACTAAAGGCGGAGCAGGCTGATTATAATATGAAAAGCCAAAATACCATTATGGGCGATTTGCGTGCAATGCGCGATGCAATTTCTGGTGTCAATGTGGACGAAGAGCTTGCCGACATTATTAAGTTCCAGCACGGTTATAATGCGGTTGCAAAATATGTTACGGTAATTGACCAAATGCTTGATACGGTTATTAATCGTTTAAAAGCGTAGTATTATAGAAGATTTTGATACGGTAAGTGTTTTTTGATTGCAGGTCAGGGGTAAAACTCTGAGTGCATCAGTACGGTAAAAAAAGGAGTGAATATGACAAGAGTTAGCTCTTCAGTGATGAATTCAGATATTCAAAGTAACTTGCGTCTTAAAGAGGCTCAACTCAATAAGGCAAATAATCGCATGGCAAGCCAGCAAAAAATCGAGCAGTTGCGTGACGATCCGCTTGCAGCTGGGCATTTGGTTCGCTATCAATCCTATGCAGGGCGACTTGAACGATTTGAGCAAAATGCAAAAACGGTCAATGATTCTTTTGCCATTGCCGAAGGCTATATGAATGGCAATTTACAAATTATGCAACGGGTGCGCGAGCTTGCAATTACAGGTGCTCATGGCACTTTTACTGGTGATGATTTAAAAAATATGTCGCTTGAAGTTAATCAGCTTTTACAAGAGATGATTGCAAATGCTAATGCGGTTGGCCCTGATGGAACCTCGCTTTTTTCTGGAACACGAAGCACCACAACGGCGTTTGATGTCAATTATGGCAGCGTTGAGGGTGCAACAGAGGCGTTAATCACGAGCGTTCAGTATAATGGAAATATTGATTCAAATAAAATTGAGCTTGATGAGCGTCAGTTTTTGGATATTGGCCGAGCAGGAAATCAAATTTTTTGGGCAGAAAAGCAAACTGTTTTTTCTGGGCGAGATGCAACAGAGTATCGTGTGCTTGAGGATTCGGCTATAAATGTTGACGGCTACAATATTAAATTGACTGCAGGCGATAATGTTTACGCAATTATTGCAAAAATAAATGACTCAGGGGCTGCAGTAAAGGCAACGCTTGACTCGGTAACGCAGGGAATTAACTTACAAACAACGGATATTCGCCAGCTTTGGCTTGAAGATGTTGGCGAAGGAACGGTGCTTACTGATTTAGGGTTGATTACTGACCCAAGTCAGCCGCCTGCAAATAACATTGCGGCAACTATTTCTGGGGGATCAATTTTTGATACCGTTATTGCCTTACGCGATGCGATGATTTCTGGCGATCACGAAAGCATTGGCGGCAAAATTCTTGGTAGCATTGATTCTGGCATGGGAAACCTCACTAATCACCTTGCCAAGTTGGGCTCTCAAAATGAGCGCGTTAATGAAAGCCTTGCTCGAATGCAAAATCAAATTCCAAATACGCAGGCAATGATTGCTCGTGAAGGCGATCTTGATTTTAC
>JBOFTD010000063.1:0-8706 GCA_051651885.1 Treponemataceae bacterium | reverse complement strand
TGGGTTTTAATTCGGGATTTGCTTTTTCAATCATTGCCAAAGGAATATTATAATGTTGTGCAATCACATAAAGAGTATCCCCCGATCGTACGGTGTATACCAAATTATTTAATAATTGATTTTTATGTTCTCGAATAATTTGCTTTGCTTTTTCTGCAGTTCCTTTTGGAACTCGTAACTGATACCTTGTAGAAGGCGGCGTAATATTATAATTGAGAGCAGGATTTAAAAACTTCAGTACAGATTCTTCCAGCTCCATTTTTTGTGCAAGTAACTTA
This sequence comes from Treponemataceae bacterium, assembly GCA_051651885.1. Classification (GTDB taxonomy): domain Bacteria; phylum Spirochaetota; class Spirochaetia; order Treponematales; family Treponemataceae; genus JBOFSR01. The sequence goes on along the minus strand of JBOFTD010000063.1, from coordinate 8,428 downwards.
ATATCAATAGGATAATTCACTTCTATCATAGAATAAAAATCTTCTTTTTCGCTCGTCGGAATAAGTACATCATAATATTCTGCATTAGTAATAATTTCAGCAATAGCAAGAAATTTTGGTACATAATTTATCGTTTCCGTTGGAATCAATTTTTTCTCACTTAAATACCAATAATCAGCTTTTCCACCACCTTTTTTAATTGCACCACGAATCCGCCCCAATCCTGCATTGTAGGCGGCAAGGGCTAAATACCAATCCCCCAAAGCTCTCTTATTTGCAAGCAGTTTTTTAAGTGCGGCATCGGTGGTAAGCCATGGGTCTCGTCGCTCATCAATCCAATCATTTGCCCGGATATTATATTCACTAATACTATTTTTCATAAATTGCCACATTCCTAGCGCACCAGATTTTGAAAGTGCATCATTTCTAAACATAGACTCAATAATAGGAAGAAATTCCATACATTGTGGCATATCATACTCTGCAATTTTACGTTGAATATATTTTCGATAAGGTAAACCCCGCTCCATAACCGTATACGTCCATTGTTTACCAAAATTACCTAAGTATTGATTTCGAAAATCCTTAACTCGCTTATTATTTTGAGGAACATACAAATCAAGTGGAATAAATGCAGGTCGCACTTTTTCGTCTTTTATCAAAGGAATCGTCTGTGCCGGTTGCATTACATAAATAATAGGATCATCATCTTCCTGAGTGTTTGGAGGATCATTATTATTTGTCATCTTTTCTTTGAGTATTTTAATTTCTTGTTCATGCAACAGCATATTTTCAAAAACTGGAATTAATAAAGAATTAATATAAGATGCTGAATTATAATCATTTAACTCGTCTTTTTCAAAAAGAATATCTTCATCAGTAAAAGAAATTTCATTAGCAAATAATTGTATGCCCCATATACAAAAGAAAAGTGTAAGTAATTTTTTTTTGTATATCATAACTTTTCGCCAAAATAAATTCCAGCCCATTCCCACCGTCCGTGTATTTCAGGATCAGAAGGAAAATTTATTTTTCGAAAATATAAATACCAGATAGAAATATTTTGCGTCCAACCTGCAGTGCGTAAATACGCCTCATGAGGGCTCGATGAATCATCAACGGACTCATTATACCGAATTCTTCTTCCTTCCATGTACCGACGCATTGAAAAATTTCTTTGACTATTCGGATCATTTTCATCTTGCGACCATGACATAGAAAAAAAATTAACTTTTGATTTATAACGATCCAGAGACCACCATTCTCCATTATTGATTGCACGCATAATGGCATTTGATAAGGCATCCAAGCTTTCAAATGTCCAATCCTTTGATGAAAGATTAAAATCTATTATTTTTTTTGCATGACTGTATGCATCAGGTAATCCAATAATTTGAATTGTCGTAGCATTTTGCTGTGCTAAAAAATTCATGTACATTTGTAATGCCAAATCCCATTCACCTGCACGCTCATATTCAAGTGCAAGAAAAATATAAAGCTCAGTAACATTATTATCATCAGGAAAGTACTCAATTAATTGTGTAAAATATAAAATACGATTGGTGGGTATTGTTGAAATTTTAATCAAATTTTGCAAACAAACAAGATGAACCGAAGTAGAATTAACCAATAAATCACTGTAATTATTAATAATTCGATCAAAATAGTACTCTGCAATGGATGGCGAATCATTTTGTAAGTATGAATAGGCAAGCATTAAAAGCCAATACGCATTATATGGATCAGACGGGTGTCTTTCGACATAATCACTTAAAAAAAGTACAAGGTTATCATGTTCTTTTTTTGCAAGCATTGTTCGTGATAACTCATTGATAATCGTAAAAGTTCCAATAGTATCAATTGTTTCATCATCTAACAATTTTCGTAAATCACTTGCTTTAAGCTGTTCTGTTGTCTGGACAGTATTTTGACATGATAAAAAAATCAATATAATAGGAAGGAAAAACAAAAAAGATTTTAAAAAATTCACAATATATTATATCATAGTCATAAAGATATTGGCAAGAGCTTTAAAAAGATGTATACTTATTTTTATGAATAAAAATAAAAAAATGCGTTCACAAAATATGCTCGTTGCAATTGGACTAATAAATATTTTGTTAGGAATATTTTTATTGATTAATTCATTTACTCAATTTTCAGTTCATTTATATTTTTTACGACCATCACTCTTGTTTATACTGGGCGGATTTTTCCTATATCGATTACTAACTTCTGAAAAACGCCCCTTATATATTTTTGCAAGCATTGTTTTTCTTTTAGCAGCAATACTTTTTTTACTTGTTGACTCAGGAATTACACAATTTAGCACGCATCAATTATGGCCCTTTTTTGTTCTGTTTACAGGAATTGCTCTTTTTCCCAGTGGTTATGTAAAATACAAATTTATTCACCCTGTTTTTATTGTTCCAGCACTTATGCTTTTTTTTCTCGGATCATTATTTTTATTATTTTCATTTAACGTGATTAAAATACCGCTTTCTCATTTTGTATTAAAATGGTGGCCAGTTTTGTTGATTTTTGGAGGACTCGGCTTAATTTTTTTATATTTTTATAATCAAAAATATGCTCATATTATTCAAAAATCTGATTCTATGCGGGAGAGCTTTACGTATGAGGATGAGTTGTAGTCTTTTTTTTTATTTTTTAGCATTTCTTATTTCGTGCAAATCAGTACCAACAGAAAACATAAAAATGCAGGATGTAATTATAGTTGATGAAAAAAAAAGCTCTCTATTATATCTTCCCCAAAAAGAAACTACTACTGTTTATTCAATAAAAGATACAAGTATTTTACACGATATTCAAATTTCTTCACCGTCAAGTCTTCGAAGAGCTATTGGAAAGTTACATCAAACAAAGAATCAATCCTTTTACCGCGAAAATCTCCTCGCCTACATAGCTTATAAAATATATATCATTTCTTATCCAACCGAAAGAAGAGTGAATGAGATAAAAAAACCTCCCTTTTCACATCCATATATTGATATTTTTGATTCCATCCAACAAGGTTTATATGAATTTGATAATAATTCTAAAGACTTTTTTTCACTTGTGCTTCCATCGCTTGTCGTGTTTTCACCCTTACAGACAACAAATTATTATACTGAGGCAGAAAAATCTTTAGAACAAGCATTAGAAATAGAAAATAATTCTGTTTTAGTGCATTATTTGCTTGCACTAATATATCAAAAACAACAAAAAATACAGCTTGCACAAACATATTTTCAAAAAGCTTTTTCACTTGATAGCGAAAGCTATGATATTGGAATTGAGTATGCCCAATCAATTTTAACAGCAAATCCGGCAAAATCATATGAAATTGCTCTTAAGTTTATTGAAAAAAAAAATTACTCACAAAAACTTTTTGCTTTATGTGCTGATGCCACAATCAGATTAAAAAATTGGCAAGAAGCATCAACCTATATTTCTTTTATTTTAGAATCGGAGCCAAATAACATAAAATTTTTGCTACTCCAAATACAAATTTTTCTTGAAAACAAGGAATTTTTGAAAGCATCGTCATTGCTTGATTCATTTGAATCATCAGGCTTAGGCAAAACTCAAGAAAAAATGTTATTACTCTTACGTAGTCGCTTACAGTTTGAATGGAGCAAAAATATTCCTTTGGCATTAGAAATATTAGAGCAAGCGTTAACACTTTATCCTGATGATATTGATATTTTACTGGCTATCGCTAATATTAGTGTTCAAACAAATCAAACAATAAGCTCTATAGTTCCAGAAGAAATTGCACAACGTATTTTAGATAAAGAGCATAATAACCTTTCTGCTTTACTTATTTTTATTGAAACGATGAAAAAAGCAAAAAATTGGAAAAAAGTTTTAGAGTATACAAATAAGTATTTAGAGCAAACGGAGATGAACTCTGTTTTAATAGATAAAGCATGGGCGTTATACTGGCTTGGAGAAAAACAAAATGCACTTGCTATACTCTCAGCCTTACATACCAAAGAGTCGACCGATGAAATAATTCAACAATCATTTATTAAAATGCAGATTTTTTTAGGAAAAACAAAAGATGCAACTGCAAAAATAAATGAGTTATTACCTCTTTCCACACCACCGATGAAAAGTATGCTTTACTATTATTCAAGTCTACTTGCAAAAAATGAAGAACTAAAGCTTTCCAATTTACGATTAAGCTTAACGTCAAATCCGCGTAATATTGATGCTTTATTTTCTTCATACACATTATATTTTCAAAAAGCTGATTACCGTAAAGCACAGTATTATCTGAGACAAGTTGTTGCCCTTGTCCCATACGATAATGAATATAAAAAACTCGAACAAGAATTAAAAAATAAAATACAATAAAAACAAAGTCAACAAAAAGAACTTAATATTCTTTTCACTCCTCTATCGATAAAAAGATAAAGAAATATCAACATTAGGTTGTGGCCGTGCACCAGGCTCTTTTCCAAGTTCACGTCCATAAGCTGCAACATCAATTCGAAAGGTACCAAAACGTAAACCTGCACCCGCATGGAAATATAATTCATTCATACCAACACGCAAAGCGATTGTATTAACAAAAACAATTTCGGTTCCGACCGCAATATTTAATAATGGATGTCGCTCCAAGGGGGTAAAAGATTGAAGAATATTACTATAATCAAACATAACTATCCATGAAGAAATTGCTTTGCCTGACCATGAGACAGGGATATTAATACCCAATCCAACAGTAAAATCAATGGGTAAAACCTGATATTGTTTTATCTCATAGGGGTTTTTACGCAATTTTGTAACAAAAACAGGAGTATAAATATCATACGCCATAAGTGTTACGCTAATAATATTAGCCCAATTATATAAAATACCAACATCAAGCCCCAGTCCAACATTGAGAAGCATTGGCATATCTAATTTTGAAATATCAGATACAAAATCTGTAATTGAGGATTTTGTCATCATTTCAAATTGTACAAAAGTCTTAAAAGATCCTCCAATAGATAGTGCATGATCATTTTCATTAAGTAAAACATGACCATAGCCAAACTGCACAGACAATTCATCACCAAGACGAATATCAGAAAAATTAAGTGATGGAATAAAGGCATCAATATAGGTATTATTTAAAACTGCCCACCCAAAAGCATTATTCTTCGTTCTAAAAACATCACGTTGAATAGAACCAAATTGGAGAGGAAGAAGATTTAAATCAACATTAGCATTGATGATACCATTTTTGTTAATTAAATCAGTAATGGCATCAGGTAATTGTTCAAAGCTGTATTTCTTTGAAATAAATCTTGTAAAGGGCCGCCGACATTTAATCCAATAGACGGATATAATCGACCGGGATACTGCAATAGATATCTCTTTTTCTTCAATTGTTTCAGTTCTTTTTTTTGAGCAGCGGAACTTTCACTATTTTCAAGTTCTGCAATTTTTTCATTTAATATGACTATTTCGTATGTTGCTTCATTAAACGGTAAATCTCCTAAGAATGGCATACCTGCTGGATTGGAAAAAAGAGTAAAAAAAGACTCAAAATCGGCACTAAATTGCTTGCCAATTCCTCTTGATCGCGTCGTTTGTGTTGTATGGCGCTTAGCCTCATAATCATATGAAAAAAGATTCGAAAAAAAAGCAAAACAACATATTAATGAAAAAAAATACTTCATGTTATATCTCCAAAAATAGGTTCATTCTTATTTAAATAAGAGAAAATCTGAGAAAATATCCTCAAAGGAATTTATCTCTGGGCGAGTTGATGCAACATCATAAACACCCATCACGATTTTAAGATTGTTCTTTGATTCTTCTGCAATGTCCAATGAATCAATGTAATCTTTATCAAAAGAAGAACCAAAATTACTTTCTATTCTAGATACAAGATCCTCTACATCAAGATTTGGTTCTGCATGTATAACTTGAGCAAATAAAGCTGTTGTTCCAAGACCTACTTTTGAAATATCACCTTCCAAAAGCAACGTTTTATCTTGTAATAAAAATACTAAAGCTTTTGTATCTATTGTTGAAGTCGATTGTGCGATAGAAGAAATAATTTTGTTTATATCTGTTCCGTCACTAGAAGAAAGTATGGTTTTAGCAACATCAGTAACAACAGACAAAGGCACAATAACATCAAAGGCCAAATCAAGCACTTTCTGCTTATCATTCAAAGAAAGATTTTTTAAATCCTCTTCACCTTTAGAACCAAGAGCTGTCACAAGAGCTTCCTTTGCCTTTTTATCGCTTTGAAGATTTATGTCCCCCAAAGCATTAACAAGTTCCTGCACTGAAAATTTTTTATATAACTCTACTAAATCCCGTGTACTATCTTTACCCAAAGACGTAACAAAAGGATCAAAAAAAGCTTCACATGACATAAATCCTATTAACAAAACTCCAAACACTAAATAGTTCATTTTTGCTTTCACCGCATCCTCCTAATATAATAATTATCTCAGTTTAATAAAAAGAATAATAAAGTCAAGTTAAATTTCTATTTTTATTAAACATTTTTAACATAGTTACTTTAATCAAAAAGTTAAAATTACTTCATTCTAAAATCTAAATGAGTAGGAGGTGTATCATTTTTTTGTACAGTGGCTCTTATCTCTTCTGTTACCAGACTTTTCAATTCTTTAGCCTTTTTTTGTGCCATAATTTCAAACCAAATATCTGTTAGCGGAGTTTCACCTTCACGAATATCAGCAAAATTACGATCTAAAATTACCTGTGCCTGATCGATCAAACCAAGCTTAGCAAGCGAAAGACCATACGGAATAGCCATTTTATCAGTAAGAATTTGTGTTTTCAATAATGAATTACAATGATTTACTAACCTTTCATATTTTTTTAAGCGACTAAGGACATCATAATATTCTTCAACTATAAAAACAATAGATTTTTCATCACACAAAGCTAAGGCCTTTTCATAATTTATTTCAGCATCATCAAGGTGTTGCTCCATAAAAGCAACACGAGCTAAATGCCGATATACCCATTCAGATTCTTGTATTTCAAGCGATTTTTTCCATGCTTTTTTTGCCAATTCAAAATCACTTTTTTCGGCATAGATTACCCCTAAATGCTGATAAATATTCCATAATACTCCGCTATCTTGTGATTGCTGTATATTTTTTTCAAGTAAAGAAAGCCAAAAATCTGATACTTCAAACTCCCATGGATTTTCATGAATATTTTTACTCGGAAAGCTTCCTTTTAATAAAAGTGATTGATAGGGTTTTTGTTTTTCACCTAACGATTTTTCAGAAAAGTTAAAAGATGGAGGAGGCAATTTCTCTCCTGTGTGCTTTCGTCGTTTAATTTCTAAAGCTCCCCACCCAGTACCAAAAAAAAGAATATCCTTTTCTGTTGTCTCAATCTTTTCATTCTGAGTAAATTTTTGATGATATGAATCCAAAACACTTGCATCGATTTCTTTAATAACTTTTTGTTCAATATATTCGTGAGCTTTATGATAATCAGTTGCATGGGTCCGATCCATATCAAGATTGTATAAACCGCCAAAGGCCTGTGTCCATGACCATGCAGTTTCTTTTGGCATAGTAATTCCGTGCATTTGAGTTGGTGCAAGACCACCTTGTAACTCAACATAAGCCGTGCCATTAATTGACAAAAAGTCCTGCCACGTTCGCCCCCCCGTTAAGTTTCCCCAACAAAACATTTTATGGTATTTAAGCATAGAAGTTGCAACATCAAAAAAAGCAGTTCCATCAGGTTCTGTCGAAAGCTCCCATGACATTTTTCCATCATCACACAAAAAGAAATATTCATTCGAGTATGGCGAATTAATCGGATAACTTGCATCAAGATCAGAAAAAGTTGCAAGATACGGCAAATCCCCATACCCAAATTTTTTTTGCCCCTTAGGAACAAAGGGATCTATATAAATGCATTTTTTTGAAGAAGAAAAAACTCGCGTTTTTTTTGTTTCAGCAACGGCAATATTTGTCCAATAATACATTTGTGCGTCATCATTAAGATTATGAACGGTAACATGAGAAAAAAGAAGTGGTACAACATCATCAAGATAAAAATCAATATGCCAAAAAAGCGATTTACAGCGTTCATAACTATACATACGCAAAAAATCATTCCCATTAGCATCAGTTAATTTTGCAAAAAACATTTCTTCACAAGTACTAAACGCATGGCCAAATTGTCCCAAATTCCATTCAATTCCTCCAGAAAACCATGCATTTCTGTTAGCAAGGTTTGCTAATTGAAAAATCGGATTGCTATACAAAAGATCTCGATTATTTTTTTTATCAAATAATGAATATAAACGCCCGCCATATTCACATAAAAATCGTGCTTTTAAAAAATTATTTTCCAAAACAATAGTTTTAAGCGTAATTTTTTTTCGCTCGCGTGAATAGCGATCTTGCACTCGATACGGCAAAACACG
>JBOFTD010000062.1:0-16650 GCA_051651885.1 Treponemataceae bacterium | reverse complement strand
TAGAAATGGGGGCGTTAATACTACCTCCTGCAGGAAAAAGTGTTAAAATTTCTTTTTTTTCATCAAGAGCATCTTTTGCTAACACAACATGATAATAACCATTCAAAAACTCTTTTCCGTAAAGCGTTCTAAATTGCAAATACCAATTATCATCAACTTGACGCAATGCAAGGGAACCCTTTGAACTCTCCAACTCATCTAAAATTTCAAAACTATTATTATCTAAAATGACTTTTTTATTGTTAAATCCTGCCCACACTTGATAATTATTAATATTAAATGTTTCAAAGTGTGCCGTATTTTTTTTAACTGGCACCAAAGAAGAATTATTCATCCACTTACGATACGTTCCATCCCATAAAGTCTCCTCCCCGATGATCATTTTAACATCATCATTAATTTTAATTTTAATTTCATCGATAGAAGAAAGGCTGATATCAAAACGGCGAGTCAAATTTGAAATTGAGTTATTAATTGAAGACAAATATAGTCCATTGCGGCGCAGCATACTATTTTGCCACAAATAAACTTCTTGAATATCTTTTTCTAAAAAAACAATTTCTTTTTCTTGCAAATTGAAAAAAATATAGCGCTCAGAATTATTACCCGATATTTTATACCACAGACCATTAATAAAATTTTCAAATGTTTCAACTTTTCCATCTTGAATTTTTGCAAGCTCTTTTTCGGCAATTTGCTTTCCAGCAATTTTTATTTCATTCACCTTCACATATTTTTTATACCGATCATTCCATTCATAAATCGATTCTATTCTATCAAGCGTTGTAATTCCTTTTGAAGCATCACTTTGAATAAGATGTATTTTATACGGACTTTCTGGCGAGCGATACAATTGATACGCATCAGATCGCGGGATTTGATTAATATACACATTTTCATCAGCAACAAAGTCAGCAATTTTTTCCAATTTAATTGCCCTTCGAACCGTTTTAATCAAAAAAACCTTAAGGAGCGTTTCAGAGGTCGCATTCATACCAGAAAAAACGAGTGCATTTGAATGATCCCCCAAAACATCCATAATCAAAAAAGAAAACATCGTTGATTGTGTTATTTCAGTATCAATCACAAAGGAGCGATCATACAAAGAAGTTTTTTGATTATAAAGCCCGAGCACCATAAATATGGTGTTTCCGCCACTGCGACGAACTGCAACAATTTGATCTTCAAAGCCATCTGCATTAATATCTGCCATTTGCATACTAAGAACCATTTCATCACTTGCCCATCCACTCATCGTCGAAGAAAGCTGAGACAAGCTAGATTGGTAGGATTCTTCATTTTGCGAAAAATTTTCATTTTCCATTTTTGGGATGACTAGTTTTGGTTGCACCATCTCTTTTTCTTTGAACAAAAAACGCTCTTTATTTAAATACAGAACAATCAGTGCTATGATAATAATGGAAAAAATGCTAATCGTATAGCGTAAATGCAATTTCATGGCTCTAAAGTTAGCAATTTTTATATTTTTTTGCAAGCAGCTTTATTAGATTTTGCACGTATCTTGACTTTCTCTCTCCTATTTTTAATAATCGAGTAATTTGTTTTGCAAGAATATTTAAATTCTTCCTTATAATACGATTTTTATAAAATAAGTTTACTGATAAAAACTATTCAAAAGGCGATAGGCAGAATTAAGCGTTTCTTTTTGATCAGTATTTAGAAGCGTTTCCGTCTCATCAATAAGAATTTCAAGGCTCGAAAGACTTTCTCTAATTGCCGTTTGAATACCGCGTGATGACTTAAACCAATACGTTGCAGCATTATTTTTCGTTCTGTTATCATCACAAAACAAGCATAAAAACCCCAGCTCTTTTGTTTTTTGCCGTGCAGGAGTTACCCGCAAAATAAAAGAAAGATTGGTAATAAGTTCATCAAGATTTTCATCCTTGCTAAAATTTATTTTTTTTGGCCACTGATTTTGATCAACAGGCATGAGATTAAGATGATTAACCGCTTTTAGTACAAGATCGAATTTTTCACCTTGAAGTAATTCATATTGTTGATGTGCATGACTAATAATCATTTTAGCACGAAGCCCTGCAAGTTGCTTAAGATATGACGCGTTAGGCATTTTTTCAAGCTGCTGTGCAACATTGAAAAAAGTATTATACGGCAAAATAAGGTGTTTTTTACCTTTAATCTTTTCAAAACAAAAAGTTACTCCGCAAATGTTGATAGTATTTTCAGCATTGGAATCTTTTAAATTATTTTTAGGTAACGGCTTTTTTTGCTCTTCTTTGCCTGATTTACCTTTTTTCCCCTTAGTCAACACAGATGCTTTTTCTAAAAGGGGCTGTATTTTTTGCAAAATTTCCTTTGAAAGCGGTGAAACAGACATGGCAAACATGCGACTGGTGCGAACAATTTCGCCTGCAACAATACATTGCGGATAACTGCGAAACATGCTTGATCCGGGATGAATTTGAATATTATCAGCGGTGAGGCTTCGATAATTTTCTTTTCCGGCATATTTGCAAACAAACTGAATCATTCCAGTAGAAACACAACACAAATAATTATCCATAGAACGCATATTTGTAAGCTCGTCACTGCTAAGAGGAATGCCTAAATCACTTACTATTTGCTCGAGCTGCACTTTGATATTACTAATTTCTGCCATCACTCGCTCATCAAGATAATTTTGTTTACAAAATTTTTGTTTATTTTTTATTTCGTTATACTGATTAAAAAGCGTCAAATACGAAACAAAGTCGCCTTTATCACTTCTAAAACGATGATGTGCTCGCCGTGCGTCCGTTTCCTCGCCATCAGGCAATAAAAATGGTGACTGCGCTGACAAAAAAGAAGTTCCAATCAAAACATGGTCAATCACACGAGGATAATTAATAATAGATTCAACAATTATGCGAGCTTGTCGTGGTGCAAGCGGAAACTCAACCATTAGTTTACCAATTTTAGAAAGTGTATTGTCACTCTCAAGAGCATCGAGCATCAAAAGAGTTTCGATGGCACTTCGTAAATCACCTTTTTTTGGGGGAGATATAAAGTCGAATTTTTCAAAATTAGTAATACCGAGCTCGCTCATTCGTAGCACTACTTCTGATAAATCAGTACGATAAATCTCTTCTTCGGTATACAATAAGCGAGTTTCAAAATCTGTTCGCTCATACAAACGATAGCAAATACCCGGCTGAATTCTTCCCGCCCGCCCCTTACGCTGATTGCAAGAAGCTTTCGAAACAGGCGTTTCAATTAAGCTTGAGGTAAAATTTTTGGGGCTATAATAATTAAGTTTTGCAAGACCACTATCGATAACAGCGGTAATTCCCGAAATAGTGACACTTGTTTCTGCAATATTAGTTGAAATGACTACTTTTTTTTTACCAAAAGGAGCTGCTAAGAAAACCTTTTCTTGCTCTTCTTTAGCCAATCGTCCATACAAAGGTATTAAAAAAAGTTTGCGACTAACACTGCTACGAGAAAGTCTTGCCATACAGTCTTTTATAAATCGTTCGCCATGCAAAAAAATAAGAATATCGCCTAACTGGCCATTCGCAACAATTCTTTCCACCGTTGATTCAATTTTAGTAAGAAGGGCATTAGCAAATGCCATTTTTGAAACCTTTGGCAAAGGATCATACACAACGGCAACAGGATGACTAATAGTATCAATCGTTACAATCGGGCAATTATTAAAATAGGCAGAAAAAAGCGCGGCATTAATGGTTGCAGAAGAAATAATAACCTTAAAATCACTGCGCTCTTGTAAAATTCGTTTGAGTAAACCAAGTATAAAATCAATGTTAAGGCTTCTTTCATGTGCCTCATCTACCATAACAATGGAATATTTTGATAAATAGGGATCGAGTTTAAGCTCTTGCAAAAGCATGCCATCAGTAACAATTTTAATCTTTGTGCTTGCATCGGTTTTATCTTCAAAACGCATTTTATAGCCGACAAGACCGGGATAACTCGTATTTAACTGCTTGGCAATAAATTCACTTACCGACAAAGCGGCAATTCGTCGAGGCTGCGTAACGCCAATCATACCCGTTGTAGAAAAACCCGCCTCATGCAATATAATAGGAAGTTGTGTTGTTTTACCAGAGCCTGTAGGACTTTGTACAACAATAACTTGATTATGAGAAAGGGTTTCTAGTATACGCTCTTTTTGGGCATATACGGGAAGCATTGTATGATTTTTTTGCATAGCCATGAGTATACCAATAAAATTTCCTTTAGTAAAGGGTTAAATCACCAGTTGTTATGCAGCTCTCAGTTGTTAAAATTACAAAAGCATTTTCTTTTTATCTAGTATTTGATATTTCAATTAATTATATTTTTTTGTATAAAATTTATAAACAAATTTTAGTTTTTTGCTCCATAGAGCTGTAAAAGCATCTCAATTTGACCATATGCCATTGATAAAGCTGTCTCGCCATTCTTTGCTTTTACATTAGGGTCGGCTCCCGCTTCAAGTAAAAATTTTACTATTTCTTCCCCGTTAGACCAGGCTGCATGCATTAAAGCTGTCTTGCCATCTGTATCTTGTTTATTAGAGTCTGCTCCCGCTTCAAGTAAAATTTTTACTATTTCTTCCCTGTAAGACGAGACTGCATACATTAAAGCCGTATCGCCAGCTGTATCTTGTTCATCAATATTTACCCCAAAATCTAATAATGTTTCTAATTCTTTGACCATTCCCTGTTTTGCAACATACATGAGAGGTGTCTGTCCATTATTTTTATAATACCCCTTTTGGGAGAGCTTCAACACAAAGTCAACATAATCTTTGTTTACTGTGGTTGATTGGCGATGATTTTCTCGTACCATTTTTTGTGCTGGTGGAGATTGTTTGGTATATATTTTTTTATTTTTAGTCACCTTTGAATATAATTGAACTAATTCATCATCAGCGTGCTTAAAAATGAGTTGGGCATTTTTATCTGTCTTATTTTTTAAAAGTTTTGAAATATCAATCGTGTAGTCAACTTGATTACGAAGAACATCGCGGAGTTGCGTTTGAGGCGTTTCAAAATAAACAAGAATTACTTTTACATCATAGCGCTGTAAACCTTTGATAAGCGGTACAAAATCAGAATCTGAGGTACATAAAACCATATAATCATAATTGTTTTCAAAAAAATCTTTAGCAGCATTCCATGTTATTGCAACGTCAACACCATCTTCTTTCATTCCTAATTCTTTATCTGATTCTTTGAGCGGAAAAGATTCTCTTTTTATATCAGCCCTCTCCATTTTAGCATGAAAGTTGTAACGTGCCGTATGAACACGCTCTGACGCACCCGTAAAATACGTTGCTTTTTTAAGCAAGCACCGTTTAACACCCTCTTTAGTTTGGATAAAATTTTCAATATATTTTTTCAAATTAATCCAATCAATCTCTTGATGCGGAGAATGTATTACAAGATTACTAAAAAAGCGAAAGGCTTGCTCTCCATCAATATAAAAATTAGCACTTGCAGTCTCTTGCCCATGATTTGCCACGTAAATACCCTCAATTAATATTTTTACAAGAGTACCATTATTTTATTTTTAGGTCAATATTTTATCTTTGATAAAATTATATAGAACCATTGCTTTGCTACTTACAAATACTTCTTTCTTTTTATAAATTGTCCGCGTGGTGTTTTGGATAACAATTCATTGTTTTTGAAAACTTCCACGCCTCGCAAAAAAACAGACTCAATACAAAGTTTTGCATCAAAGCCCTCATACGGCGTATAATCAAGGTTCTGAAATTGATTTTTTGCCGTAATTTTTTTATCCGCATCAAAGCTTGCAATAAAAAAGTCAGCATCACTTCCTTCTTGGATTACTCCTTTTTTAGGAAAAAGTCCAAAAATCTTTGCAGGATTTTCTGCCGTGATGGCAACAAATTGTTCAAGGCTCAATCGTTTTTGTGCAACGCCATACGTGTAGGCTAACTGCAAACGATGCTCAACGCCCGCTCCTCCATTAGGAATTTTAGAAAAATTATCTTTGCCGAGCGTTTTTTGTCCAGCATAATTAAACGAACAATGGTCAGTTGCAAGAACGCCAATTTTATTTTCTTGTAAGCCAAGCCACAACTTTTTACAATCGTGTTGTTTGCGTAACGGAGGCGAAATCACATATTTTGCACCCGCAAAGGCGTCAATTTTTGTGCCTTCATATAAATCATCGGTGAGCAAAAGATATTGCGGGCACGTTTCCAAAATAATTTGACTGCCCTCATTTCGTTTTTTAATTGCATACTCATAGCCTAAGGCCGAACTCAAATGCACAATATACACAGGATAGCAAACCCTATCCGAGATAGCTATGAGTCGCTTAATGGCAGCAAGCTCCACCGTGTCATCACGTGAAACAGCGTGATATTTTGGCTCGCTTTTTCCTTGAGCCAAAAGATTTTTGATATTTTCATCAATCGCATCCCCATCTTCGCAGTGAAATGACAACAAAACACCCAATTCCTTTGCTTTTCGTAGAGCCTTTTCAATTTGCTCATCGCTTACTTGCAAGATGTTTTTGTACGCCATGTACATTTTAAAGCTTGTAATTCCTTGTTTTACCATACTTTCCATTTCGACGGCAAAAGAGTCATTCCAATCGCTAATGCCTAAATGAAACGCATAATCACAAAAACACTGATTGTCAGAAAGCGTTTTATAATGCGTCAGGCACTCGCCAAAACTCTTTCCCTTAATATGATTAACAAAGTCAATGATGGTCGTCGTTCCACCTGCAAGAGCCGCTTTAGTGCCCGTAGCAAAATCATCCGCGGCAACTGTTATGCCAACATCAAGGGCAAAATGTGTGTGAACGTCAATCCCACCGGGAAAAAGATATTTATTTGTAGCATCGTATGTTACGCAATTTTCATCTGAAATACTTTCAGCAAGAGAAACAATTTTTTCATCAATTATTTTTACATCACATTTTTGTACGCCACAAGATGAAACTACAAAAGCCTTTTTAATCACTAAAGTCATACCATCTCCTCATAATTACTATAACAGCCACTGTTTAATAATAAAAATAAAACTATAAATTATCTGAAGTATTATTCATAAACTGATCTCGTTTAATAATTTTCAAATAAACATAATAAATAAATCCTGTTCCAAATATTCCTATAACGTAAGAGTTGTCAAATATAATTTTAAATACAGGAATATATTTGCCTGCAAAAATAATCAATGAAGAAAATAAGAAAATTACTATAGCACCCCTATTCCATCCCCCTGAGTAGGAGTATTTTCCTCCATTTTCTCTATAAATATCAACCAAACTAACATTAGTCTTATGCTCAAACCAATACGAAACAATATATAGTCCAGAAATTGGACCTAGTAATGCACCAAGCACAGCACACACAGAGTATATAAGGTTATTAGCGTCAGATAAAGCTTTCCACGGTTGTGATAATAAAGCTAGTACAGCAGCTAATAAAACGGCCTTTTTATAATCAATTTTTTTTGAAAAAAAAGTAGAAAAAACGACAGAAGGTGGAACTAAATTAGCGGCAATATTTGTTGTCATAGTTGCAAGAATTATAAAAACAGAAAAAAAGACGACAATAAATGGATTACTAAACTTACTAACTAATATAGCTGGTTCCCAAATAGCTTCACCAAAAGCAATATAGGAACCAGATGTTCCACATATTCCTACAAAAGTAATAAAAGCTGTCATAATAGGAGCACCAGCTAACTGCCCAATATATTGCGATTTTTGATTTTTACAATAGCGAGTAAAATCAGGCATACTCAAAGCAATTCCTCCATCAAAGGCAATCATTGCTGATAATGCAGGAAAAAACATTATCCAAAAATTACTACCATCGCCTGTTACGGCAGGTTGCGATAATAAAACGTTTAAATTCCAATTCGCAACGGACAACGCCCAAATTATTACAGCAAAACTTAGAATTAGTAAAAAAGGAGCAGCATACTCTTCTAATTTTTTTATTGCTGAAGCTCCAGAAGATGCAATATAAAGATTTAAGAACCAAAAAAGCAGGAATGATATAAAAAGTGTAGTAAAGCCATAATTATTCCAAACAGGAATAATAACAGATATTATTGTATTTACAGCCTGTCCACCAATCCATGATTGAACACCAAACCAAAAGCAACCTAAAAAGGCTCTTATAAAAGTAGGGATACAAGAGCCTTTAATTCCAAACACAAGCTTAGACATCATAGGATATGTTAATCCATACTTTGTTCCAAAATGTCCAATAAGTACTGCAGGAATCATTACTAAGGTATGTCCTAAAACAATAGTAAATAAAGCTTGTTTCCAACTCATTCCAGAAACAATCAGCCCGCTTGCAATCATATAGACAGCAATCGAGACCATTATTCCAATCCATAAACTGCCCATACTCCAAGCATTCCAATCTCTAGCACTTGATAAAACTTGTTTTGTTGTATCAGTATAATTATTCTCATGCTGATAAATTCTTGTTACTCCCTCATCAGTTAAATCATATAAACCTTGAGAGTCTTTTTGAAAAACATTCATTTTATCCTCCTAGATGATAAATAACAAACTAAAATAATTATCACATAGGAATTCATACCTGTCAAGTTTTTCTTTTTGACTGAACGAAAGGTTGCAGTATTGCACCTTGCCCTTATCACAGTGCAACAGTACAACAGTACAAAAAAATATCTTGATTTATAAGATAACTCTTCTTAGTCTAGTTATAATTCTTTGAACTATCAAGCAAGCATTCTTTTTTTTAAATTCTATCTAATAACGGTAATCAGAATTAAACTTTTCAAGTCTTGACTCGTTTGTATTAATGAGAGGATTTTTGACTAGCAAAATGAGTAAAAGATTTTTAGCATCGTTTTACTCACACTGATTACTGTGCCAAAAGGCAAAATAATCAGTATTTTCAATATGCGATATATTACTCAGTAATCGTTTCTCGTGCTTTTATTTTAGTAAAAAATAAGATTGTAAAAACAAGTGATAATGCAATCCCTGCAATAGTACCAACGTTTTCGGCAGTTTTAATATCCATCACGGAAGTCATCAAGCCATAAAATCCTTCGGGGGCAACAAGAATATAGCAGGTAACCACGACGGTCATAAACATTGCAGGTAACAAGGCGATAAAATAAAATTTCTTTCGGTATTTTAAGTATGCAGCCCCTGCCCATAAAGCGATTGTTGCAAGTGTTTGATTTGACCAGCTAAAATAGCGCCAAATAATATTAAAATCAACAAACAGCAACACAAAGGCAACAACAAATACGGGAAGAACAAGTTTGTAACGATTCAATGATTTTTTTTGATCAATTTTGAAAGCATCCGCAAGAATTAATCGCATTGCACGGAACGTCGTATCACCAGAAGAAATAGGACACGCAACAACACCCAACACTGCAAGAACCATACCAAAGGGACCCATAAGTCCTGAAGAGATTTTATTTACGATAACGGCAGCTTTTCCGCCTTCAGCAGCAAGCCCTTGCAAGCCACCAAAAAAGGTCATTGCAGCAGCAGCCCAAATTAAAGCAATTAAGCCTTCTGCAATCATTGCACCATAAAAAACTTTTCGACCCTCTTTTTCATTTCGAATACAGCGGGACATAATTGGCGACTGAGTCGCATGAAAACCTGATATAGCACCACAAGCAATTGATATAAACAAATACGGAAAAATAGATTTGCCTTGCACATGAGGATTCGTAAAATTGAACTCAGGAATAGCGACAAAGGTTCCATTGACAATCATACCAATAATGATACCGGCTGCCATTAAAAATAAAGAAAGTCCAAATATGGGATAGAATTTAGCAATGATTTTATCAATCGGAAGAACGGTTGCAAGAATAAAGTAGATAAAAATTAATACGATAAAAATAAATCGACTTTGACCGGTAAGGTTTGCTAATAAGTCAGCAGGAGAAGCAATAAAGACAACACCGACCAACAACAAAAGAACGATTGAGAAAACAATCATTAGTTTTTTTGCCATAAGCCCTAAATTTTCGCCAACCAACTCAGAAACGGAATAACCATTTGAGCGAACAGACATCATACCAACTAAAAAGTCATGAACGGCTCCCCCAAAAATACAACCAAGGGTAATCCAGATAAAAGCATTAGGACCCCACATAGCACCAGCTATCGGTCCAAATATAGGGCCTGTTCCCGCAATGTTCAAAAATTGAATCAAAAAAGACTTCCAATAAGGGAGCTCAACATAATCAACACCATCAGCCTTAGTAATTGCTGGCGTTGGTCGATTTGCATCGGTGCCAAAAATTTTATCAACAATTTTTCCATAAATAGCATACCCTAAAATTAATGCTATTACACACACAATAAATGTAATCATAGCGAAACCTCCTACAATAAATAACAACAGTACTATTCATGATACCACCACTTTCCAGTGCCGTCAAGAAAAATTTTACCGAGTCGCTTCAACAGAGTGAAAGCTAATCAATGAATGCTTACAGTGTATTATTAATGAAGACTTAGCTCAAAACCTTGCTATATGTCTTTTTTATTCACATTGACAAAACACTATACATGCAATATGATTAAAACTTATCATACGTAGTAATTATTTACTTAAAGGGAAAAAATAAATGATTAAACCATTAAAAAAAGCTGCAGATATGAGTGTACAAGAATTGGCTCGCTATATTGACTACTCAGTTTTAAAGCCAGAATTTACTGAAGACGAAATTATAAAACTTACAAAAGATGGTGTAAGACTAGAATGTGCAACAATTTGTATAAATCCTGCATATATTCCTCTGTGTGAAAAAGAAATTATTGGAACAAACACAAGCCTTTGCCCCGTTATTGATTTTCCTTTTGGTTCGAGTTCCACATCATCACGAATACAGCAAATTGCGTCGGTGGCAGATTTTGAAAGTGTTAAAGAAATCGATATTGTAGCAAATTTTGGCTTAATTCGCAGCGGAAAATTCACTTCGATTTTAGAAGACTTAAAGCAGTGTGTTCAAATCGTTCATGCTAAAAATAAAGAGCTCAAAGTTATTTTTGAAACCGACGCCTTAACCAAAACAGAAATTACGCAAACATGCAAATGCTGCATTGAAGCTAACGTTGACTTTGTAAAAACAAGTACCGGTTTTTATCAGGGAAGAAAATCAGACGATTGGAAGGCAGATGGAGCGACAGTCGAAATAATTGAATTAATAATGAGTATCGTTAATGGAAAATGCAAAATAAAAGGTAGCGGAGGCATACGCACCCGAGAACATTTTTTACAATTAATCGACAAAGGCATTGACCGTATGGGAATTGGCTACGCTTCCGTGCCGATCGTTCTTAATCAAGGTAAAAAAGAAAGCAATGATTTTTATTAGCAACTGCAATAATCTCAACGATCAGATATACAAAAATAAGAAGAACAATCAACCATATATTTTTAAGCAAATAGTAAAAATTTGCTAATATTGCACAAAAGATTTATTAAAAGAAGGAATATCAAAAAGAGCGCGATGATCATTAAATAAATAATACACAAAGTATGCAGGCAGATGAACAAGTTTTTCATCGTCATAGGGTTTTCCAAGCGAAAGCTGTGTTGTTCCATCAACAAGATTCGGGTACACTTGTGCAACCTCATCGAGCACACGAAATTGTATTGGGTAATAGATTTTTATCTCATCACTTTCATTGCGTGACGTTCCACCAAAAATAGTGATCAGCCCAAGGTTCGTTGTATAATTTATTTTATACGATCGAGTCATACTAATAAATCGTTCATACTGATTATCTTGCAAGTGCCGAGCATTTCGCATAATAAAAGAATTTAGTTTTTGAAGCATTTCAAGCTGCTTATCGAGTATAATCTTTTTAGTGTTAAAATCATACATATTTTTTAGCTGACTTTGCCCTTTTACATTAATAATAATATTGGTAGTCTGCTTATATCCCTCACTATTAAATTCATTTGCATTAATAACTTCAAATATCACTTCAAAATAATCATCATCAGTTTCAAGGATTTTTACTAAATCATCAAAATCTTCTTCTTCAAAAGGAACAGAAAGAGAATTTTTCCATGTTAGCCGCCCTCCACCTGCAAGCTGTCGCTCAAAAACTTGTGCATGAAGGACAAAATAAATTTGCGATAAAAGACAAATAAGCGTTAGTGAAAATAATTTTTTCATAAATTCTCCAAGAAAAAAAAGATTAAAAAGTTTGCGTTTTTTTTATATTTTATGCTATAATCAATGATATGATTTGTATAAAAATAGGTAGTGAGCAAAAAACGCTTAAAAAAGCATCTTCTGCTCTTGAAATTATCGGCGATATAGCCAAAATTCATGATATTGAAAACCCTCGTGATATTTATGCACTTCGGGTGAACAATTTAATTTGCTCAATTACAAAGCCTCTTAAATTTGATGCAGAAGTAAAGCCTATTTTAGGAAACAGCATTGAAGGCGCTGAAGTGTATCGAAGAACACTGTCATTTGTGCTTGCCGTTGCAAGCCATAAACTTTTTCCAAAAACACGATTGCTCATCGGGCATAGCTTGGGGCATAGTTTTTATTACACCGTTGATGGCGTTTCTTTGAGCACCAGTGATATTACCAAATTACAAAATGAAATGAGTGCACTTATTGAGCAAAATAAAAAAATCTCGTATTCAAAAATTTCATACCAAGTAGCAATCACACTGTTTGAAGAACTTAACTTAAGCGAAACACTCAAACAGCTACATTATATGTGCCCACCATCAATTACAATTAACACTCTTGATAATTTTTCTGATCAATATTACGGCCCTCTCCTTCCATCAACAGGATACCTTGACGCTTTTGAGCTTCTACCCTTTGGAGAAGGTTTTTTGCTTCGCTTTCCCTCACATCATGACCATAGCACACTCACGCCCTTTGTCAAAAAGCCACAACTTTTTTCCGTTTACGAACGATATAAGGCATGGGGAAAATTGCTCAATATTACTTCAGTAGCTTCTTTTAACAAAGTGATTTATGAAAACACTTACAAAGATTTTATTGATATTACCGAAACGCTACAAAATAAATGCTTTGCCGACGCAGCCGATAAAATTAAAGAACGAAAAAATGTAAAAGTAGTACTTATTGCAGGGCCATCGAGCTCAGGAAAAACAACTTCATCAAAAAAAATTGCCATGCAGCTGCAAGTTATCGGCTTCAATCCTAAAGTGATCAGCATTGATGATTATTATATCGGCAGAGAGAAAACGCCAAAAGATGAAAATGGCAATTATGATTATGAATGTCTCGGTGCTCTTAATGTCGAGCTACTCAATAAAGATTTAATAAAACTCTTTGATTATCAAGAAATTGAAATTCCTTCCTACGATTTTGTAGACGGACGAAGTTTTTATTCGGGAGCTGAAAATAAAAAAATGAAGCTCCTCCCCAATGATATTTTAATTTTGGAAGGAATTCACGGGCTTAACGACAAATTGACGCCGCTCATTCCAAACGAAGTAAAGTTTAAAATCTATGTCTCAGCATTAACGCAGCTAAATCTCGATGATCATAATCGAATTTCAACCAGAGATAACCGCCTGATTCGCCGAATCGTGCGCGATTACCGAACACGTGGAAAATCGGCCATCGACACTATACGAATGTGGACAAATGTCCAAAAAGGCGAAAACTTGCATATTTTTCCCTTTCAAGATAATGCCGATGTGATGATTAATACCGCGCTTGATTACGAGCTTGCCGTCTTAAAAGTATATGCAGAGCCACTTTTGCGTTGCATTTCTCCGCTCGAAGAAGAATATGCTGAGGCAAGTCGCCTCCTTTTATTTTTGAATAACTTTTTGCCAATTCCAGATAAACATATTCCAAGTCAATCACTTATACGCGAATTTATTGGCAATAGCGATTTTGAATATTAAAAAACCGAATAAAATTTTAAATTGCAGTAACGATTTATGTTTTAAGGAGAATAAAATGATTATTGGAAATGGACGATTAATCACTCACAACAAAAAAAATGATTTTTTCGAAGATGGTGCGATTGTTATCGAAGGCGGATTAATAAAAGCTTTTGGCACAACAAGCGATATAAAAGCACAATATACTGACAATGATTTTGTTGATGCACAAGGCAAGATTATTATGCCCGCCTTAATCAATACACATCATCATATTTATAGTTCCTTTGCAAGAGGACTTACAATGAATAATCCGCCCGCAAATACTTTTAGGGATATTTTAAAAAATGTTTGGTGGAAAATCGATAAAAAACTGTTGCATGAAGATATCAAATACAGTGCGTATACAACACTCATTGAATCTATTAAATGTGGCGTCGGTACCGTATTTGACCACCATGCAAGCCCTTTTGCCGTTGCAGGCAGTTTAGACACGCTTGCCGATATTGCCACAAAAATTGGTATTCGTGGAAGTTTTTGCTACGAAACATCTGATCGTGATGGTGCAGATATTTTTAAAGAAAGCGTTAAAGAAAATATTAATTTTATCAGAGCACAAAACAAAAATACCCAAAATATGACACGCGGAATGTTTGGCCTTCATGCGTCCTTTACTTTAAGCAACAAAAGCCTCGAAGAAATCGCCTCCGCTATGAACGAAATTGAGGCAGGCTATCATGTGCATATTGCTGAAGGGATTGAAGATGTTTATGATTGTTTAAATCAATATCACAAGAGAGTCGTTAATCGACTGTATGATTTTAATATTTTGCGGGATAAAACTCTTGCGATTCATGCAATCCACATTACAGAATCAGAAATGGATTTGCTCAAAGCAAGCAAAACCTGCGTTATCAATAATCCTCAATCAAATATGGGAAATGCGGTTGGCTGTGCTCCCGTAATTAAAATGCTCGAAAAAGGCTTATGCGTCGGGCTTGGAACTGATGGCTACACAAGCGACATGTTTGAGTCTATGAAAACAGAAAATATTATTCACAAACATGTTTTATGCAATCCAAATGTTGGATTTATGGAAACAAATGCCATGCAATTTACTCATAACAGCAAAATTGCCAGTAATTATTTTGACATTCCACTTGGAGTGATTGAAAAAAAAGCGGCTGCAGACATTATTATTGTTGATTACAATCCAACAACGCCTCTTCACGCTAATAATTATCACGGCCATATTCTTTTTGGTTTTTCAGGACGAGCAGTAGATTCAACGGTGATAAATGGCAACTTTGTAATGAAAAATCGCACTCTTATACATCTTGATGAGGCAGAAATTTTTGCAAAATCACGTGAAACTGCTCAAAAAATGTGGAGTCGATTATAAATTTGAATTCCTTTTTGATACTTTTTAGAAATACCTCTTGCTCTTACAAGCAAAAAAATATCGTATTTATCTCTTTACAAAGCTATGTGAATATTATAAATTCAACGCTTAACGCTATAAAAGAAATTTCAAAGGAGTTTAAAAAATGAGTGGTATCGTTATAATGCTGATCGCAATTATTTTCCTTGGAGGTGCTTATTTTTTATATGGCAAACTGCTTGAACGAAAATGGGGAATCGATCCGAGTGCAAAAACACCTGCCTACGAAATGGAGGATGGCCTTGATTATGTTCCTACACGAAAAAGTATCGTTTTTGGTCATCAATTTGCCTCCATCGCAGGAGCCGGCCCTATTAACGGGCCTATCCAAGCTGCAATTTTTGGCTGGGTTCCCGTCTTTTTATGGATTTTAATTGGCGGCGTTTTTTTTGGTAGCGTACAAGATTTTATTGCCATGTATGCGTCGGTTAAAAACAAAGGAAAAACCATTGGCTATATTATAGAAATGTATATAGGAAAGATTGGCAAAAAACTTTTTTTAGCATTCACATGGCTTTTTTCAATCTTAGTTGTTGCAGCCTTTACGGATATTGTTGCAAAAACATTTAATGGATTTGGAGCTGAAAACAATCTTCTTAACTCTAACGGCTCAGTTGCTATGACAAGTCTTTTATTTATAGTTGCAGCAGTCGGACTGGGCTTTTTACTAAAATATACAAAGCTAAGAACAATTACCAATACACTTATTTCGATTACTTTATTAATAGTATGCATAATCTTGGGGTTGATTTTTCCCATTTACATATCAACAGAATACTGGCACATCGTAATTTTTCTCTATATTTGTGTAGCATCTATTGCTCCCGTGTGGGCTCTTTTGCAACCACGCGACTATCTCAATAGTTATTTATTAATAGCCCTTATTTTTTCTGCAGTAATTGGCGTGATTATATTCAACCCACAAATGAATTTAAATGCATTCAATGGCTGGACGGTAAACGGTGCAACCTTATTTCCCTATTTATTTATTACCATTGCATGTGGTGCAGTTTCTGGCTTTCATGCTCTCGTTTCATCAGGAACATCGTCAAAACAAATTCAAAATGAAAAACACATACTGCCAATTTCCTTTGGAGCAATGCTCTTAGAATCGCTACTTGCAGTAATTGCCCTCTGTACAGTCGGATACTTAGCAGTAGGCGGCGAATATCCTGTGGGAATTACACCTCCACAACTTTTTGCCAATGCGATTGCTATTTTTTTAACCAAAATTCAAATTCCCCAAAGTATTTCAACAACCTTAATCACACTGGCTGTTTCTGCCTTTGCACTTACAAGCGTTGATAGCGTCGCCCGCGTTGGTCGTTTAGCTTTT
>JBOFTD010000061.1:0-1659 GCA_051651885.1 Treponemataceae bacterium | reverse complement strand
CTATGGGGCGGGCTTTGCGTTATCAATATAACTTAAAAATTCGTCAGCCGCTTAAGAGTGTTGAGCTTGTGACAAAAAATATTGAAGAAAAAAAAGTGCTTTTAGAAATGGAAGAAAGTATTCGCGAAGAATTGAATGTTAAAAAAGTTGTTTTCCATGAAAAAGAGGACGAGCTTGTTGAATATCGGGCAAAGGCGAATTTCCGTGTTTTGGGCAAGGAGCTTGGAGGCTTAATGAAGGATGCAGCAGACCAAATCGCTCAGTTGAGTGCCGAGGTTGTGCAAAGTCTTGTTGACGGCAACACCACGATTTCGCTTGATGTTGGCGGAAAAACCTGCGATATCAACAAAGATAAAATTATTGTCGAGAGAATTGAAAAAGAAAACCTTAAAGTTTTGAATGAAGGAACTTTAACCGTCGCTCTTGATTCAGAAATTACGGATGATCTAAAAAGTGAGGGCTGCGTTCGCGACTTTATCCGTGGCGTGCAAAACCTTAGAAAAGACAAGGGCTTTGAAGTTACTGATCGAATTAGCATTAGTGCCTATGGAACCGACTATTTGCAAAAGGCGTTTGAAAGTTTTGGCGAATATATTATGAGCGAAACGCTTGCCAGTACAATTGCGTGGCAAAAAGGTAATTCAATGATAGACATTGAATCAGGAGATGAAAAATGGCAGGTAACTATTGAAAAAGTGTAAAAAAATAATTTTTTTATTGAGTATCTTTTTATTTTTTGCGTGTCAAACAACAAATATTGAGAAATCTAACAATCCGTATGAATTTTTTAGTAGAGATTTTGACGCATATCTGTTTGTTCCAGTGAAAAAAAATGAAAAGCTTATAAAAAAATTTTTTTTGACTTTTTTTAAGGATATCGATGAAACGTCAATCAATGAAATTACAAAACGAACCCATTATTTGTATGCAGCACTTGATTTTAAAAAAAGGGATTTTCAGCTCATTGCGTTTGGAAACTTTTCTCAATCGCTTTCTTCTCTTATTTTTACTGAAAAAAATGGCTGGAGTGCCGAAGAAAAATCCACTTTTTCAAATAATAACGGTTTGTATGTCGCCTTGCCAGAAAAAAATATTATTCTTTTGAGTAAAAATTCTATTCAGCCATTGCTTGAAACTTTTTATACGCCGCTTCCCAAAAATATTGCTTCTGATGCCAAGCAATTATTGTACACACGGACGGAAAATAATTGTCATTTTTATTTTTCAAATGGGGCTGACTTTATAAAAAAATTTACGGGCCCTTTTTTGCAAATTCCACTTGATTATCTGTTTGGCGAGCTTTCTCCAACAGAGAGCAACTTGATTTACAGTGTGAATTCAAGCCTTAATTTTACTGACCAGCGAATTATTCGAGCAAATCTTCTTTTAATTCCCACTTTTTTTCAAATGATGCCGTTTGTTTCAGTAACCGAAAACACAGCGATCACAGCGGGGGACAATAAAAATATTTTATTGTCGGAACTTTTGATCGATTTTGAAATGCTTGTGCAGATTTTGGGTCGTTAGGATTTTGTATTTTATCAAGCAGTGCTTGTAATTTTATAGGAGTAGATTATGGAAAAGAAAATTATTGAAAGAGCTGAGGCACTAGATGGCTACTTAACTGATAGTGATTTCAAGTATTTAGAAAAAATGAAT
>JBOFTD010000060.1:0-1471 GCA_051651885.1 Treponemataceae bacterium | reverse complement strand
ATTCGGGAGGAACAAAGTCTTGACTTTCTTGTCGCTCTGCTGCCTCAAGGTGTTTTTCTCGTGCGTAGGCAAAAACTTCTTTTTTACTCAACGCCCCTAACGGAAAGCGAACTTTTTCGAGCGTTGAAGAGGGAATACGATATAAAAAATAGCTTTGATCCTTTGAAATATCCTGTGCTTGCGTAATCAAAAAGGGATTTTGCCCGTTTTCACCTTTCATATCCCACTGTGGAACAATGTTTTGAGTAGGACGAATTAAATTCGCATAATGGCCTGTGCAAAAATAATCAAAATCAATATTGCTTGCAAGCGTGCCTTCTAACAACGCTCCAAATTTAACCATTGCATTACAGCGAATACAGGGATTTGGCGTTCGCCCTGAGCGATATTCTGAGGTAAAGTAATCTATAATGAGTTTTTTGTACGTGTCTTTAACATCAATGACTAAATGATCGATTCCTACAGAGGCACAAAAAGCCTTGCTTTCATTAATATCGTCTGCTTCATCAGGGCCATAGCAGGAATTTTTTAGGCTCGGCATTCCTTCAATAAGCGGTAAATCATTGTTCCATGTTGACATCGTGACACCTGTAACCTTGCACCCACGTTCAAGTAACATTAAGGCGGTTACGGTCGAGTCCACACCGCCAGACATCCCCACCAAAACATGGGAACCTTTCTCGGGCAGTTGGGCATATTCAAAATTAAAAGTAGTATTCACGCTCATAACTATAACGAATTTTAGCTAGAAAGTAAATGTCCATAATTAAATTCTCACAAAGTTTTTGAAATCGACAGTTTTGCTAAAAAATGAAAATAGAAATGAGTATTTTTATAGATTCTTAAAAAAATGTATTGCTAGTCATTTTCATTGCAATTATTTAAAATTTTTGTTATCTTTAAAATAAATAAAATTCCTTGTTTTTGGAGGTTTTAATGAACGCAATTATTGATAATATTATGAAGCGACGTAGTTGTCGAAACTATCTTTCTCGTACTGTTCGACGTAAGGATATCGAAGCAGTTTTATCGGCAGGATCATGGGCTCCCAGTGCACGTAATACGCAGCCTTGTCAGTTTACTGTTGTTATAGACACTGAAAAGTTGGATAAAATAAATGATTTTATTAAAATTAAGCTTGAAAAACCTGAAAATTACTCTTTTTTTTATCGCTCTCCGACTTTGATTATTATCTCTCAAGTTAAAGCTCCCCTTCTTGCAGCTGCGAATTGTGCGTGTGTTGCACAAAATATGCTTTTAGCAGCTGAATCGCTGCATATTAATTCATGCTGGATTAATCAAATTGGGCAGTTTTGTAATGAGCCGGATGTGCGTGCCATACTTTCATCATTTGGAATTCCAAGTGATCATGATGTATATGCTTGTATTTCCTTAGGATATGAGGCAGAAAAAATTGAATCGGTGCCGAGAAAGAATATTCCGATTCATTGGATTGATTAGCATTGCAGCC
>JBOFTD010000059.1:0-2436 GCA_051651885.1 Treponemataceae bacterium | reverse complement strand
TGGTCTTGCTACAACCTACTTAATGCTTAATGAGTTTGAGCCAGCTGCAAACCTTTTGATGGATCTGCCCTCTGATAGTTCTGCGGATATTTTATTTGCTCGTTTTTATAATCTTGGTGTAATTGCTTATCAAAATGGCGATTATAATTCTGCAGCTCAATTTTTTAAAGATGCAATAGCCATTGATAAAACAAATATTAATACGATTATAAATCTTGAATTGGTTACGCAACAACAACAAAATTTAGAAAAACCGCACGCTCAACAAAATGCGAGTTCGCAAACACAGACAAATACTGCAGAAAATCCTGTAAAAGAATCAATTTTTTCACTCATGAAGGAGAACGATAAAAATCAATGGAAAAATCAACCACAATCAACCGATCCCTCCGTTTTGGATTATTAATACTCGTTTGTGCCTACTTACCCATACATATCCATGCACAAGAATATGTTTTCACGCCAAACAAAGTATACGTTACTCTCGATGAAAAAATTACCTTTGTATTGCTTATTCCAAAAGCAACAGCAAATCAAATCGATTTTAAAATTGCAAACCTTCCCGAAAATGTAACTTTTTTTTCCTCTCAAAAAAAAACCGTCACTCATAATAATAGTAACGCCGTTTTACTTGAACTTGATTTTGTTTTTGCGATGCAGGGTTTGTATACATTGCCACCAGTTACTATAAAGGTGGGGCGAAATCGAATAAAGGCTTTTTTTGATGAAGTAATGGTTTTTGAAAAAAAAGAAAATATGATTGCTCGTGGATTTTGGACGGTTGACTCTGAAAATCTTTTTGCTAAAGAGCCTATTTCGCTTTCTCTTAATACGCTTTATGTGAAAAAAATTCTTTCGATAAAATATGATTTACCTGATGATTCTTTTTTTACATTAATTAACGATTTGCAAATAGATTTTTCTGATATGAAACATATTTATTACGAAAGTATATCAATCGCTACTTTTGAATGGACACCCTTTGTTGTAAAGACTTATCACATTCCGAGTGTAAAATTGAGTATTATTGATGTGCATAATAATACTTCTGAAATTGTTATTCCAGAAATTGAGGTTGCTATTGAACAAAGCCTTACCACTAAAAAAAAGACCGTGCAAAGTAAAACGCTTTTTTTCGAGAATGCCTTTATAAATACTGAAGAAACAAGCCAGAGTGTGGAAATAAATGATGAACATATCGTTGAAGATTTAGCTCGTTTTCGCACTTTAGAAAGAGAGAAAATACCGTTTTTTCTGTATCAAAAAGAGCGTAAAGAATATGAACAAAAAAAGGGAATTATATATAATGAAAATGAGTTTCCAAGAATTATTTTTATTATAACAAGTATGGTGACAGGAATTTTAATTTTTATCGTATTGCTTTGTTTTTTATTACAAAAAAAAATATCGATTTTAATTTTGCTTTTATTCTTTGCAGGGATCTTGCTTGGTATCGAAAGTATTACAATGATGAGAAAATATGCACTAGTGGAACAAGGAATTATTTATGCAATACCTAATGATGCTTCAAGCACTGTTGAGCAAATTCCTGTTGGTACTCGTATTACTATAAAAAAAATAATAGGGGAGTGGGCGTATATGCATTTTCATAAAACTGAAAAAGGTTGGATCAAAACTGAGAATTTATATTTTTATTAAAAAAGCCTCCTTAATTACTAGCAAATCTAAGCCGTTAGCAACAAAGTTAAACGACTCAGAACATCGGCTCTCAGCTAGTAAGGCTGAGGGTATTCAGCTAGTAAGGCTGAAGGGTATCAGCTAGTAAGGCTGAGGGTATTCAGCTAGTAAGGCTGAAGGGTATCAGCTAGTAAAGCTGAGGGGTATCAGCTAGTAAGGCTGAAGGGTATCAGCTAGTAAAGCTGAGGGGTATCAGCTAGTAAAGGTTGAGGGGTCTAATTAGGTATGACAGGGCAAAGTTTTGATATCTTCATCCGTAATCTTGACAAAAGGGGGCAGGGTGAGGTATTATATGTAGTGATAATTATCTGATAGAGTAATTACCATAAGGAGTATATAATGAAAAACAAACTACAGGCAACGGCGATGATTTTTTTACTTGTGGGATTATTTTTTGGGTGTGATACCCCTTATCAGGCTGATGATAGTAAGATAGAGTTTGAAGACGGAATTAAAGAAAAGACTTTAGAGTTAAACTCAAAAACCTATCAGGTAAAAGTAAAACCAATACCGGGGGAACTGGTCTATCGCAGTGTAAATAAAGACGTTGCGACGGTAGACTTTGATACAGGGCTTGTGACTCTTCATAAAGAAGGGACTGCAATCATTCGAGTAACGCGCCCGAACAATTCATTAATCAGTTACTTAACCGATCATATAACCATTCATGTCGTTGATAATTATCCGATAAAGGTTGAAGACATACGATTTTTTCCCCAGCGAACAATGTACATGTAT
>JBOFTD010000058.1:0-4051 GCA_051651885.1 Treponemataceae bacterium | reverse complement strand
TGAAAATCAATATTTTCTAATGCATTCATTCCAGAGAATATTTTTGTCTTCAACGAAAATATGCCACTCATAGTAGTCCTTTACAATTCTGTCCAGTTTGCAGGATACATCACGCAAACAAAACGTGTTTTTGATGGTGTTCTAAATTTGATACTGCTGTTTTTAGGAATGTATATCATGTCCCCTGTAGTACCTCGAACAGTCTGACCATCAATTTCAATTTCTAATACGCCCTCAACAATATAGTCAACTTCATCGTATTTCAAAGTCCACGGAAACTCAGTATGATCCATTTCCATAACAGCCACGCCAAGATTTGGACTTTCATCGAGGGTTAATATATCAGAAGCATACACTCCTGGAATTTTTTGCCCTTTAACATCAAATGGGGCGGGTTTTACCGTCTTTGTTTTCAGCAAGGTAACACCACCCGAAATTGTTGTTCGGTCAAAGGGAAAAGAAGACTGTGTGTCTTTTAAAAGTTGAGAGACAACGGCTTCAACAATAGCTTTAATTTCTTCCATAAGCACCTATTTTTTTGCAAGATTTTTTGTCAGCACAAGAGCAACAACAACAGCGGTTATTCCCCCAACAAGTTTACCCACAATCATGGGAAAAATAAAATCCTGATTTACGCCTGCCGTAAAGCCAAGGTGATCACCAAAAACAAATGACGCACTTACTGCAAAAGCGGTATTAATAATTTTTCCTCGTGTATCCATATCTTTCATTATAGTGAACATAGGAATATTGTTTGCCAAAGTTGCAATCATTCCTGCAGCAGAATGCTCATTCATGTTCATTAAAGAGCCTAACTTTAAAAGTGGTTTTTGAAAGATTTTGGTAATAACAAAAACAAGGGGAAAAGCACCCGCAAGAACAACAGCAATAGATCCAATAACTTCTATACCTTCCGAAAGAGGTGCCATTCCAGGAATTACGACAAATCCTAAAACGGCTTCAACAACAGCTGCAATCAAGCCAATAGTAATAATGACAATAACAAATTTACCAAAGCCAATGAACCCTGAAATCATTTTGTTGGGAATAAAAATCAGTCCCACAACAATTAAAACCGCAACAAGTACAACGGGAATTAAGTTTGCAATTATCATGCCAATCGGAAAACCTGCAGCCAATCCACCTGCAATACAGCCAAGGGGAATAGTGATAATTCCTGCCAAGCAGCCTTTTGCTAAGTATTGGTGATCTTCTTTTTTAATAATTCCCAATGCAACAGGAATGGTAAATACGATAGTGGGACCAAACATAGCACCCAAAATTAATCCTGCAAACAATCCTGCTTCGGGAGTTTTTGCTAATTCCATTGCAAGCGGGTAGCCACCCATATCATTTGCAAGCAGTGTTGTTGCAAACATAGCAGGGTCGGCACCAAGAGCATTGTAAATAGGGCCAACAATGGGGAGCAAAATTTTACCTAAAACGGGAGCTAAAGAAATTGCACCAAGCATTGCCAATGCAAGAGAACCCAATGCCATAAACCCTTCGTTAAAAGTGGTTGATAAACCAAAACTCTTACCACGAATTGTTTCATAAATACGGTCAAGTCCACCTAAAACCATAAAAACCATCATAATCATCAATATAATTTCATTGATACTCATTTTTCCTTCCTTTATATAAGTTTTTTGTTGTTAATTTTTTGTAAAACCAAAAGAACTATCTTGCTGATAAGATCTTTATCCGTGAGTTTGTGATTGGTAATAACAATTTCTGATATTTTTTTTACCAAAGCCTCTTGCGACGAACCTGTTTCTGAAAAAAGTGATTGTGCTTTTTTACCTGATTTTACCATCAGTCCCTGCGTTTGCAAATAGTCTTGTGCCGAGGGCGTTAAAATCCATGACGGATCTAGGTAAAGCTCCTTTGAATTGGAGGAGTGTAATTCTGCAGCACAGAGTTCTTGAACATTTTTAAGCGATATTAATTTTTTTGCCATGCTTAACCTTCTTTTTTTAAGTCGATTCCGTCAACAATACCTACAATAACCGCATCTACGGCATAACGTGTTACATTCGGAGAGGCATGACGAGCAGAACCACCTTGAATAAGCAAAACCATCTCTCCAATTCCTGCCCCCACAATATCTGCGGCAACAATAGGCATTTTTCGCTCTTGCGTTTTTACGTTAATAGGTTCAACAATAAGCAATTTAGATCCATTAAGACCCTCATCTTTTTTTGTTGCCCAAATATTTCCAATAACATTTCCTATAATCATAAAAACCTCTTATCCTTTTTTTTGTTTACTGCTCTTTTGGTGCTTATATAGTAAATCTTTTGCTGAAGGCGTTAATAAATCGCTGTCTTTCAAAGTATGTACCATATTGCGACTAATAAGATCGTGCAAACAAGCTTCTGTTATAAGCTTTCTTTCTTTAGAATTTTTTTTATTTGCATTTTTTTCAGGGAGCGAATATTCCGCTATGACTTCTTTACAGACGTCGGTAATAAATTCTGCTAATGTCATAAGCGTTCCTCGATTTTTTGGATTAATCCATAGCCTGATGCAATAATTCCTGCCGCATTTGCTTCTTCGGTGTCAATATGCATGGCAAAACTGCTTTCTTTGGTAACACGAATAATCGTATCTTCAAAAATTACTGGCCGATTACTGAGCACTCGTACATTAACACGCTCTTTATCAGCAAGGTTTAATCGTTTTGCATCTGTGGGATGTAGGTGAATATGGCGTTTTGCAATGATTAAGCCCTCTTTGAGCACCAACTTCTTGTCTCCTACTGCAATCGTAATACTTGGGGTTTGTGCCGTATTGCCAGACAGGCGAAGAGGCGTTTGCACACCTAAGACTCGTGTATCTGCTTGAATAATCTCCACTTGCGAAGATGATCTTTGAGGCCCTAAAATAGCCACGTTTTGGATTGATCCTTTTATCCCAATCAAAGTTGCTCGCTCTTTGCAAAGGTATTGACCCGGTTGAGAAAGTTCACGAACAGGAGTGAGTTGGTAATCTTTGCCAAAAAGAAATTCTATATCATTTTGGGATAAGTGAATATGCCGAGCAGAAATTTCTATCATGACTAAGCCTTTTGCTAAAATGCGCTCATAAATTTTTTGTGCAATTTCAGTTTTATTCAAGTGTTTAATCCTCCTTATCGTTGTTGCTTTTGTAACTCTTTGTACATCAAAATATGAAAGCACGAACTTAAGCGATTCAATCCCGTAATGAGTGAACCTTGCCCTTGTAGTGCATCTTTTAAAAATGCATCAACGGCAACAAGCTCGCATTCCCGTGAAAGAGAGCGCAGATGATTAAAAGAGGCAACCGTTTTTCCGTGTTTATAACTTACTAAAACCATTTGCTTGATCTTAAAATATTTTTCGGGATAGTGAGAATACTCTCTTAATTGATCGAGCGTGAGTCCAAGTAGATTTCGCTCTGCTAATTGCTTGTTCAAAACTTCGGCTGCAAGAATTTCACGGGTAAAATCAAGTAAATCATCCAGTGCATCTAATAAATCTTTTTGTCGTATTTCTTGCAAATCAATTTGCGTATTTATAATTGTTGACTGAAGCGTGTCGATCTTGCCCCTCAAAATAATTCGTAGATCATTTTTATGAACAAGCACATTTTCAAACAAGTGAGTCATGTGCTCGGGCTTGATCGTCATCGCTTCTTTGGTATAAAAATTAATATACGATTGTGAGGTGACCCACTCACCACCACTAACAGGAGATGAAAACTCCAACTCATTATCAGATACCTTCCTCGATCCTGCATAGACAATATCAATTTTGCGCTCTTTGAGAAAATCTAAGGCAGCAGGAGTGAGCCGTCCATTTTTAGGAACAGTGTAAGAATGAGGAGAATTATTAATAAATTCTTTTCTTAAAAGGCTCTCTGTAATGAGTTTCATGGTATGCTCCTCTTCCCTACTTTACAGGAAGAATTTTTTCAATATCTGCATGAGGGCGAGGAATTACATGCACAGAAAGCAATTCTCCAACTCTCTCAGCCGCAGCAGCTCCTGCATCTGTTGCAGCTTTTACCGCGCCAACATCGCCACGAA
>JBOFTD010000057.1:0-4713 GCA_051651885.1 Treponemataceae bacterium | reverse complement strand
ATTTACAGGCCTTAATCCTTTGACGCGAAAGCCCGTTCGCTCAACAGGACGAGGCATGCTGGAGCTTGAGTTTTCGCCGACTTTTACTTTTGGCGGAAAGCTTGGCAATGGAATGCTTGCACTGATTTATAATCCGAGTGCTTTTTATCTACATAATTTTGGCGTCGCTGCAGATACGTACTATTTGCACAATCGCGAAGTGATTGTCCTTAAAGGGCGTGATGTATTTTTTCGCCATGATATAAAGCTTGGCTATGCATTTTCTGGCACGGGAATGAGCGTTGCGATAACGGGACTGCTTGAGCATGTGGCGTCGACAGGCGGAGTGTTTCGCGGTGGAATTTTTGGCTCGTTCAGTTATGAAAACGCTTTAAGGCGATTTTCAAATTTTGTGCCGTTTTTTCGTGGACAAGCAGGCGTTGTTGTGCATGATCGTTATATGAATCAATTTTTTGCGTTGCAAGTGGATACAGGAATTAAATATAAATTTTAAATTATCAGTGACCGTTAAGGAGTTTTTATGATTAAAAAAGCATTATTTATCGTTTTTTGTTTGTTTGGTGGGCTTGTATTTTCGCTTTCAAGTGCTGACATTGTAGGAATTTGGTATTTGCCAAAGGATAAAAACGGCAATATTCCTGTTGCAGAGATTTTTGAAAAAGATGGCAAATTCTATGCGGTGGGTTTTATTTTTCAAGACTTGGTTGTTAGTGATGCCAAGGATGTGAATAATACTGACGTGCGTTTGCAAAATCGGTTAATGCGTGAAGTGATTATTGTTAATGAAATTGAGATTATAAAAAATAATCTTGCAAATGGCGAGATTTATAATCCAGAGAACGGCAAATACTTTTTTTTGAGAGGCAGTCTTTCTGAGGAAAAAAATACAATTTCATGGCGAGCAACCACTGATAAAACAGGATTATTTGGCGTAAATATTGTGTGGACAAAATCGCCAGACCCAAAACGCTATGAGTCGTATCGATTAAGCCGTGAAAAACGAGAAGCCATCATTCCGACTACACGAATGAAAAAGTAACATAAAGGTAGAATTCTTTTTAGGAATTCTACCTTTACCTTCCATGTAGTTCTCGTTGTATGTCTTCTAAATCTGGAGCTTTCTTAATTTCTTTTTTTCCATTTTTAAAATGACATGCCGTTGCCCATGGTTCTTTTAGCATTTCAATTGGACGTGCTAAAATTTGAGATATTATTAATCGATTATTATGTACTTCCAAATTAAAAGACGTTTGAGAATATTCTTCAATTTTTTCATTTTCGAGCATGGGAATATTACAATTTTTTAAATCTTTTATATTTTCTATATTTCCATTATAAATTGAAATTTTTGCACCTCCTCCCATTAAAAAATAAGGAATTTTTTTCTTGCTATCTTGATAATAGGCCATTTCATCACTTTTTATCTCTTTACTATTCACCAGTGATTCACGATAGGCTCTTCGAAACTCTTTCATGCTACCCTTAAGAGCTTCTTCATTTATTGCCTCTGTTCCATATTTACCATGTTTTAAATCTTCCATTACTTGATAAAAAGTAGTTTCAATTTGTTTATTTATTATCCTATTTACAAGGGATTCAACTCCTAAGGGAATAACTTTTTGATACAAACAGCAATACTCATCTAGGCTTGCAAAAGAACCGCCTTTGTAAAACATTGCAATATCGACAGTACCACCGCCTATATCGATCAAAGAATAAAAACCTTTCCCAATATTTTTATTTTCTTGATATGAAATGACTTCTGCTGCAAGCTCAGGAAATGTATGCGTAAAGAAAGCTTTTTCATTCTGATTGTCGGAATAGTATTTATCTAAAAAGTCCAGATTTATTTTTTCACAAATATTTTCGTTTGCAAGTTGATACGCAATAGCAAGCACCGTTTCAAAGTTTTCTTTTTCTTCTTTTTTTGTGTTATCATCAAAAGGCACTCCCATATTAACATGCCAATTAATTTGCTTATGAATATTTTCTTTCTGTAAAATTGCTGTAATAGATTTTTTACTTATTCCAATAATCTGCGAAAGAAAAAAAACTGAACATAAAATCTCAAGTTTATTTTTAGTAACAAATTTTTCAGCACTTTTCACCGATAAAGACGGCAGTGTATTTTCTTTTTGTGCCATATTTATCTTAAAATATTTTATTTGCTCTAAACAATCACTATTCAGTTTACGCAAATAAGAAAGAGGCTCAAAGCAACAAGTATTTCTATCCAAAGAAACTATTGTAGGAAAAAAATAACTATCCTTTTTAAGCCGATAAAATTTAAGAGTTCGTATTTTATTCACTGTTGATGAATAGGAAAAAGAAACTTTCGTAAAACTTGTTCCAAAATCTAATCCAATATAAATATTAAGAGGATTTTTATCCACCTCTTCAGTGTAATCAAAAGAAAGCCTTTGCCTTTTTGTTTGTCCATTCATTTTTTACTCCTCTATAATCAATATTCCAACTGCAATGTCTTCGTTAGTTGGTATTACTTCAAGTTTTGACTCTAATTTGTATATTTGTGCCTCGCGCTCATACGTTATTTTATCACGCTTCCCTTTTCGCATTCTGATAATTTTTTCATCTCGCTCTTGTAATTCCATAGCTTGTATTTCTTCGTTGATTCTGTCAATTTTAAAATCAGCAGTCTTATTAACATATTTAATTTGTTTTTCGATAAGATTTTTATTTTCAGTTTTTATTTCTAATGAAAAATTTTCAAAAACATCCCATGCCGCGTTGTAAGTGATTTCTAAAGATTTTTTTGCATTCAATAAAAGTTCCTGCGTTATATGATGAATATCTACTGTTTCTCCATGTTCTAGTACGACTTGAATAACAAATTCCGCCTCATTTTCTTGCAACAAAGTAGGACTTTCCAATTTTTTTATAAAAAAATGAAGTTCATGGATATTTTTGATTCCATCCACATTCCACTTTTGTATGTAATAAGTATAAATTCCTTTAGAAATTGACGGTTTTTGAATTTTTTGCAAAGAAACTTTAATAGCGTCGCATGCAGTTTTGGCTAATGGATAATCTTTTAAACTATCAATTGCCCAACGCACTAAAGAGTGATTAACATCAATAAACTCATAAAAATTATTTTTTATACGCTCTTTTTCTTTTTGATCAAAACAACAAAGAATTCCTTTTTTTTCATAACCCAGCACGGTTTTTTGTAAGAGATTGTTGTTCTTAATATAGTCAAGGTAATCACTTTTTGCTTCGGCAGATAAAGTGAGAATAAGAGTGTTCGGAAATTTCGCTTTTTTTATTTCACAGCCTGCATATCGAGCATTTAAAAAAGTTTTTATGATAAATAGTAACTCATCTGGCGTAATATATCTTTTATTTTCATACGTTGTGTTTATTTCGCGTAAAACAAATTCTCTAAACTCAGATAAACCGCCCGCTTTAATTTCAATTTCATTTGTTTGGCGTTTTCGTGTAAGAATAGCCGTTATTTTTTGATCGGCTTGCTCCTGAATCTGTTTTTCGCTTAATTGGGGATCAAGCATAGAGCGTGCAAGATCCATAACGGTATTTCCTAAAATTTCTTCTATATCACCAATTGAATGCGTAAAAATTTCAATTCGGTTGTACAGTCGCTCCAAAATAGAATCTTCAATTGTATTTTCGCAGGTTAAATTACAAATTCTGATTTTTTTAGCTTTTTGTCCAATACGATCGATACGCCCAATTCTTTGCTCGAGTCGCATTGGATTCCACGGCAAATCATAATTAATTTCAATGCTTGCAAATTGCAAATCGATACCTTCGGAGCCGACTTCTGATGAAATTAAAATATTTATATTTGGATCAGTTTTAAATCTTTCTATAACATCATTTTTTTCATCGCCCATACCACCCATTATATATTCATGTGAAATGGAATCTTTTAAGAATCGTTCATGTAAGTATAATATAGTTGCTCTGAAAAACGAGAAAAGAATAATTTTTTCATTTTTATTTTTTTGCAACATTGTTTTTATTGCTTCATAAAGTCTTTTATACTTTGAATCAATCTTATAGAGTTTTTCTATAATTTCTGACGAAATTATTTCATCAGAAATTATTTCTGCAGGAAGAATCGGCGTTGTATTTTCTGCTGTTAAGCTCTCTTCATTTTCTTCGATAATACCAAAATCTTCATATACTTGATTTTCTAAGTGGTGCATAATTTCTGTTGCTGATGAGTTTTTTTTCCAGCTCTCTAATGCTGCAGGAAGACAACTTGCCATTTGTCGCTGTCTTGCAATGAGCGCAAAAATAAAAATACTGTCACCATTATTTTTATTTTTCAAAAAATGGGTTACTTTACTATAAATTTCTTTTTCAAATTCATCTAATTTAAATGAACATGTTTGTGCCTCTCTAATGGGCATTTCTTCATAAACATCACGCTTGCGATTGCGAACAATCCAGTTGCTATAAAAAAACTTATCTTTTAATAATTCTGTTGTACTAATTTGTCTTTCACGATCTTTCAAAATTGCATCTAAATTTTCTTCAATTTTTTGTATATCGCTATCAAAACTATTTTTTGCCTCTTTCAAACAATCTAAAATAACATCCTTATTATTTGGCTTTATCATCTCATTTGCAAGCCTTACAAGACTTTGATTATCTTCCAACATTCTATTAAAAATATTGATGTCATAAAAATCTTCAGGAGCCAAAAGACTCAAAAGATTAAATAAA
>JBOFTD010000056.1:0-6927 GCA_051651885.1 Treponemataceae bacterium | reverse complement strand
GTGCTACTTGGAAGAGTTCCGAGACTATTTTGCAAATCATTTGATAAAGCGTTAAAATAAAATTGCCCTTCTGTATTAAGTGCCGTCATATTGAGTGCAATTTGCGTCTCTGGATGCAAGGTAACACTAATTTTATATGAATCATGCCCCCTAAAATTAAAAATCGTTTCTTCATTTGCATATCCATCAGAAGAAATAGTAAGAACTTTTTGGCCGGGAGTTATAATCACGGAGTTATTCTGCATGGGTAAAATAATTCCATCAAGCGCAACACGTAAATTGTTCAAAGCTTCAGGCGGATTAATATCAAAAATAAGTTCAATTGGCTTTACATTAACGATAGTGGGAATAATCTGATATGCAGCCGATCGTGCTAAATCAGGAAGATTTTGAACCGATCCCACATCGCTAATTTCAATATATGCTTCAGGCTCTCCGATTTTTCGCGGGAAAAAATCGGCTCTCACCTTTATATATATAAAATCGTCACGCACAAAAAACGATCCTGAAATAACACAAGAAAGATTTTCTTCTAAAACACGTGATTGATACGCCGTATTTGTTTCATCATCTTTTTTTACATCAAACAATGCACTATTATCTTGCTTCCAAAGTGTAACAGGCAAGAATTCACCGGGATAGACCGTCCACCGCTCATCATCAAGAAAGCTCGCTTTTACTGTTTTATTTGAAACTGTTGAGCTAAAACTTCCGGCTTTAAAACTAAAATCAATTTTTGATTTTTCTTTTAAAGCTAACGAAAGCGTTTCTGTTGGTTTGTTTGTATACTCAATATTTTTTTCTAACTTTTTTCGCACCTCTGCGATTTCTTTTTCGGCTGTTTTTCGCTTTGATTTAAAATCAGAATTACTTGTTGCTGAAAATAAAACATTATCTCGTGCAGTAATTTTCAATGATAATTCTTCAAAAAGTGTTTGTCGTTCCATATTTAATGCGTATAAAAGTCGTGTCAGTGCCTCATCCTGTGTAATTAAGCGATTTCCATTAATTTGCAATTCGTTAAGAATGAGGCGTGGCAATAATTCATTGATTATTTCGCTCGTCGTTTTTACCACCGTATTTTTTCTATCAATGGAAGCAGCATCGCCTTTAAAAGGAACAGCAGAAATTCCCCAGTCAACACAAAAAGCTATTTGAGAATATATAATGATAATAATTGCAAAAACTACAATTTTTTTCACGCTACTTTGAGGCTCCTGTATTTTGCCATTTGATTGACAAAAAAGTTTCTATAAATGAATCAATATCACCATCCATAACCGCTTGAATATTGCCAGATTCATGCTTGGTACGATGATCTTTTACCATTGTGTAGGGCTGAAAAACGTATGAGCGAATTTGATTGCCCCACGAAATATCTTTTTTCTCTTGTGCAAACTTTGCGTTCTCTTTTTCTTTTTCTTGGCGATAATGCTCATACAATCGTGCTTTAAGCACACTCATCGCAGTTGCTCTGTTCATAATTTGGCTTCGCTCCGTTTGGCAGGCAACGACAATTCCTGTTGGAATATGGGTAAAACGCACCGCAGAGTCAGTTTTGTTTACATGCTGTCCGCCAGCTCCTCCTGCACGATACGTATCAACGCGTAAATCCTCAGGCTTAATATCAACTTCAATCGAATCATCCAACACAGGAAAAACATAGACGGAGGTAAAGGAGGTGTGTCTGCGAGCATTTGAATCAAAAGGGCTAATGCGAACCAAGCGATGAACGCCTGCCTCGCCTTTCAAGTAGCCAAAAACATAATCGCCCGTAATTTCGACTGTTACAGATTTTATGCCGCCTTCTGCCTCCAGCATATCGACAACTTGAGCTTTAAAACCGTTACGCTCTGCCCAGCGACAATACATTCTAAAAAGCATGCTTGCCCAATCACACGACTCCGTTCCGCCAGCTCCTGCATGAATGGTTAAAAATGCATTATTTTTGTCAACCTCATCTGATAAAAGCGTTAAAATCTGTAAATGCTCATAGTCTTTTTTTATTGCGTCAAATTGAGTTTTAATTTCGTCTTCTAGCGTTTCGTCGTTTGTTTCAAGTGCAAGCTCCAAAAGTGTTTGTGCGTCTTCAAGTTCTGCAATGATTTTTTTCCAAGGATAAATCCTGTTTTTAAGGGACTTAATTTCACCCAAAATTTTTTCTGCCGCCGAAGGAGTA
Organism: Treponemataceae bacterium; assembly: GCA_051651885.1. GTDB lineage: Bacteria > Spirochaetota > Spirochaetia > Treponematales > Treponemataceae > JBOFSR01. The sequence continues at coordinate 4,748 of JBOFTD010000056.1, read as the reverse complement.
TCCCAAAAATTATTTTCAAGCGTGAGTGCTTCTTTTTGCGTTATTTTTTCTTCAATTTCAGTTGAGTCAAAGCCGCCCCCAAACTTCTAAAACTTCGTTCTTTAAGTTAGCTAAAGGCACTTTTAATTCAATAAGCATAACGACTCCTTGGTGCAAATTCATAAAGATTTACCCTTTCTTATCGTCATCAACGGCACGTGAGTTAAGTGGAAATATAAAAGTATTTTATGAACAAAACGATACGCTTGTTTGCACAAAAAATGACCTGTACACAAAATCTGGTTTATGGTACACTCAGTATTATGTTACTAGCGATTGATATTGGAAATACAAATGTTGTAGTCGCTCTATTTGAGGGCGAAAAAATCGCCCATGAATGGCGAGTATACACAGACACCAAAAGAACAGCGGATGAATATATCTCTATATTATCAACATTTTTTCGAGATGCAGGTATTCCCCTTTCAAAAATAAAATCTTCTATTATTAGTACTGTTGTGCCTTTGCTTTTAGGATCTTTTGTTCGCGTTGTAGAGAAACTTACAGGAAAAAAACCACTTATTTTTAATTCTTCAGTGTATAAAAATTTACCCATCACATTGCCAGAAACGGCTATTCATGAAATAGGAACTGACTTAGTTTGTAATGCTGTCGAAGCGTATGAGCGCTACAAATCAGCGTGCATTATTGTTGACTTTGGAACAGCCCTCACTTTTACCACCGTTAATCACAAGGGCTATCTCGAAGGAGTTGCAATTTCGCCGGGTTTGGGAACAGCGATTCAGTCTCTTTTTCAAAACACGGCACAATTACCCTCCGTTCCTCTTGAACCACCACCGAGTCCTATCGGTACGAATACAATTCATGCAATTCAAGCGGGAATTGTGTTGGGATACAAAGGCTTAGTTGAATCTCTCGTTGAGCAAACAAAGCACGAAATTTGCAAAAGACACGCTATTAAACCAACAGATATTACCGTTATTGGCACAGGTGGACTAAATAGTGTTTTAAAACCAATCACTTCTATTTTTACCGAAATTAATAAAAGTCTAACGCTGCATGGATTAAAGCGAATTGCAAAAATATTTTAAACGCTGGGAACAAAAATACTTTTTAAAATATTGTCATTTCTTAATTGAGTAAAAATTATTTGTTTGTCGTTGGCATAGCAAAAACGTAATATTCTATATCCGTATTAAATACGGGCAGAGTAACATTAACAACAACATCTCCCGTAACATTCAAAAGTTCTGGGGCTGTAAAGAGTTGATATCCATACGGACGAATAGGATCGCTAGAAGAAATGAATTGCTTAAATCGTGGCCTTTCTTGAAAATCTCTCCATATATCGAAAGCATAAAAAATATACTTAGTACCATTACGCTCTGCAATAACGGTTTGATTAAAGGTTCTATTATCAAAGTCATCAAAAAATACTTCAACATATTTTACCAAAATATCAGTAAAAGCTCTTTTAGCATTCACGTAAACATCAGGAAACAAATACACCAACGCCTCTGAAACAGAGCGAATTCCTTGATACGGGTTTGACATCAACTCACGAATCATATTTAAACTTCCGTAGTTACGAGTTAAAAACGCACCAAAAGCACAAGCCTGTGCATACGAAGTAAATTGTGCAGATCCTGATAACCACTCAGCAACGCCAGAATAAGAATGGTGTGTATTAAAATTCTCCATACGGATATTCATAACCCAACCATCAGGATCATTTGGCTCTATAAGAGGATAAATAACATCCTCCGCTATCATTGAAAGCATTTCATTAAACCATGTCTCAATATTATTTAATCCTGTTGAAATGATTTTTGAGTTAAAAAGAATCATGTGCTGAAATTCATGAATAAGCGTTGAATATGTAAGTTTTTCATGTTTATCAAGCATATTAATATCAAGATAAAACATTTCCAATTCGTTTGATTCTTTATAAAAACTACGGGAATAATAATCCTTTGCCCAAAAAAATCCTACAACACCTGAATCTTGAGTTGCAGAATAATCAAAATCAATATCGTATAGCAAAATTGAAATTCTATTATGTTGATACTCAGTATTTCGCAAATCGACCCAATATTCGTATCCGAAAATAGAAGTCATAAGGGGATAAAGTGCATCAAATTTATCCCTCAGTGCTTGAATTTGTACATCTGAAACTCGATTATCAATAACAGTCGAACCTGTGGCATCATAATAGCTATCTGGCACCCAAATATAGCAGCGACTACCAGCAACCCGTAACGTTGCAGTTATCGAGGCAAATCCTCCAGAGGCAGCATTTTCAACAAAAAATACTTTTTTTTCTCCTTCCTTAAACAAAGGAGCTGTCGCAGGATACAAAAAATCTTGCGTATTTCGCAGTTGTGATTGCTGAGTTTGATGTAAAAATGGATTATTATTAAATTCCTGAGAAGCCAAATGCACACGATCCATTTGCCTATTTATAACATCATCAGCTGGCGTCACCTTTATCGGCACTATATTTGATTGCATATTTTGAGAATTTTTCTTAGAAACCATTTCAAATTTTCCAAGATCTGTTGTTTTTACGTTATTACCCTTATTAATTCGTGCAAAATAAATATCTTTATTTCGTAAATTAGCAATAGTAAGTTGCGTTGTTTTGCGTATTGGCTTGCCGTAGGTATAATCAAGATTCGGAACAGTTGGCTCGAGTAAATTTTTACACGAAAACAAAATCCCCGATAAAATAATCACATAAATAATTTGTTTCACGCATATATACTATAATACAAAGCCCCAATATGTCAATTATAAATGATAAGATTTACTCACACTTATTTCGACGAATTTCTATTCATCACTATACATGATTGATTTCTTCATCGCATAATCTTCAATATTAGGATAAATATCATTGCATTCTAAAAAGAGAAAATAAACAGTTGCCACTTTACTAACATAAAAAAAAAGATACTGAATATCAGTATCTTAGCATTTCGGGATGGAGGGATTCGAACCCCCGGTCTTCTGGTCCCAAACCAGACGCCTTAGCCCCTAGGCTACATCCCGTTAAAAAAAAGTGAATACAGTATAAGCATTTTCCGCCATCCTGTCTAGTACTTTAACAGAATTTAATAAAAAAATGCTCGGATAATCATTAATGCTAAACTTTTTATGAATAAAATCCGATTAAAGGGAATAATGGCATTACACGAAAACAATGACTTTGGCAAAAAAATTTTCTTCATTTATCCTCCGCAAAATTTTGTAGACAAAGTGGTTCCAAGTCTTTTAGAAGATGAATTTGAAATTTATTTTATTGACAATTACAGATACGCAAAAAATATTTTACGCCTCCACCCCAATTCCATTTGTTTTATTTATATAGATGTAATAATGCAGCCCGAAAGTTGGTTTAATTTTCTCTCCTCCTTCCAAAATGATGAAATTTTATCCACTATTTTTTTAGGAATTCTTTCAAGTAAAAGGCACGTTGAGGTACGAGAATATTTTTTACTCAATGCAATAATTCCTGCAGGATTTGTTATTATCAACCAAAATATGGACGCAGTGACCGAGCAAATAAAAAAAATTGTTATTATAAACGGTGCAAAAGGAAGAAGAAAATTTGTGCGGGCTCAGTGTGATGATGATTTACTGGTTTCCATTGACTGCGATATTAATAATCAGCTCCACAGTTTTCCTATTCACGATATTAGCTCGATTGGCTTATCGATTCAAGTGCATTCAACTCAAGCAACGCTTTTTCAACCAAATATGCTCCTTCGAGAAGCAACACTGCACTTACGTGCCAAAACGTATCATTGCAATGCCATTGTTCTTCTCAGCGAACAAAGAGAAGAAATGAATATTATCGTTTTAGTTTTTACCCGCGGTTTATCACTTGTCGCAAAAATAGGAATCCGTGAATATATTCAAGCTCATTTACAAAAAAAAATAAATGAACAAATAGCAAATATGCCATTAGATGATCAAAATTATTCAGCAAAATCTTTTTCAGAAAAAAATAACACCGCATTTCTTGTTCCCTTAGATGATCCAACAGAAACTTAAAAAGACTGCACTGCGTTTAACAAAGATAAAATCAAAAAAAACAGAAAAAACAACCAGACAGATACCATTTTGATAAAGCTCGAGAATAAATTTAAAAATAACGAAGAAAAGGTAAAATTTGGCGGGATATATTGAGATTTATTTTAAACCCGCTTCATCCCCCGCATGACGACTTTTGTTTCAAGATTTATTCTTTTAGATTCTATTATTTTTTGCAATGCCTTATTGTATGTGTAATCATCAAGACTGTTATTATTTAAGAATTCAGTTGTAAGATGAGGAAACTTAATGTAACAAATAGATACAGCCCAAGCTATTGCCATTTTCACATAATAAAATTCACTTTGTATATTATTAAGAATATCAAAAACAGGTGGAATATACTGTTCATCAATATAAAAACTAATAAGCATTACTATCGAAAATCTTATTTCAAATTCATTTTTAGAAGAATAATAGGGTTTTAGAAATTCCCAAACCCGATGTTTATGCTGATTAGTTAATTTCAAACCAACACAAAAACTATCGCATACCGACCAATTATCAATCTTTGGAATAAATTTTTCTGCGAGCCTGAGTATTTCTTCAATTTCTGCCTTTGCATATCCAATGACCATGCCTTGCAACATAATCTCTTCAAAATAGTCATTAGTGGCAGTTTCTAGGTAATTACGCCAATCTTTTGTTGCAAT